>NZ_JAFLRJ010000532.1 GCF_017315755.1 Streptomyces beijiangensis | reverse complement strand
CGGGATCGTCCCCACCGGGCTGCCCCGCGATGTCGAACTCGTCGTGCGCGAAGGCGAGTCGGGCACGTTCCGCTTCGCGATCAACCACACGGACGCCGAGGTCAAGGTCGTCCTGCCGGACGGCAGCAGGGCCGCCGTACCGGCGGGCACGGTCGAGATCTTCCGCGACCCGCGCTGAGCACAGCGCCCATCGTCACCCCCCGCATCAGAGCCGATTCCACCCCGAAGGGAACCTTTGACATGCGCAGACGCACCGTCCTCGCGGCCGCCGGAGCAGCCGCACTGGCAGCCCCCGTCCTGACTGCGGCACCCGCCCTGGCGAACACCGCCCCCAAGGACGAGGACTTCGGCGCCGTCTACCGGCACGCCGACGGCCGACGCGACGATGCCATCCGTATCC
>NZ_JAFLRJ010000531.1 GCF_017315755.1 Streptomyces beijiangensis | reverse complement strand
CCTCTTCGGGGACCCGTTCGGTCCATCTGGGAATTGCCGGAGCGCTTGCGGGACGTCGGCGTGTCGGACGTCATCTGGTCGTTTCGGCGGTCGAGCACTCCTCGGTGCTCCATTCGGCGGCAGCCCTGGCGGCGGCGAACGCGGAGGCGGTCACCGCGCCGGTCCTGTCCACCGCCACCTCGGTCACCGAACCGCCGTCCGCCGCCGCCCTGCGCGCGGACACCGCGCTGGCCTGTCTGCAGTCCGCCAACCACGAGGTGGGGACAGAGCAGCCCGTCGCCGAAGTTGCCGCCGCATGCCGGGCCGCGGGGGTGCCGCTGCTGGTGGACGCCGCACAGTCGCTGGCCTGGTGCCCGGTCGACGCACCCTGGTCGCTGCTCACCGCGAGTGCCCACAAA
>NZ_JAFLRJ010000530.1 GCF_017315755.1 Streptomyces beijiangensis | reverse complement strand
TCGCTCTACTGCTCCCCGCTCTGGGCGCTGCTGCTCTGCGTCTCGTACGTGGTGCTCAAGCGCCGCAACCCGGCGGGCGCGGCCTTCCAGAAGCGGTAACCCCCCCCCCGCATCTCAGCATCCGGGCCTGTCCGTACCGCACTCCGGTACGGACAGGCCCGGATGCTTATCCTTTCCACCATGCTGACCATCACCCAGTCCCTGTACGACCAGATCGTGTCCCACGCCAGGGCCGACCACCCCGACGAGGCCTGCGGGGTCGTCGCGGGCCCGGTGGGGGAGGGCCGCCCCGAGCGCTTCATCCCCATGCTGAACGCCGCCCGCTCGCCCACCTTCTACGAGTTCGACTCCGCGGACCTCCTCAAGCTCTACCGCGACATGGACGACCGCGACGAGGAGCCGGTGATCGTCTACCACTCGCACACGGCGACCGAGGCCTATCCGTCCCGTACGGACATCACCTACGCGAACGAGCCGGGAGCGCACTACGTCCTGGTCTCGACGGCTGACGCGGACGGAGCGGGACCCTTCCAATTCCGCTCGTACCGCATCATCGACGGCGAGGTCACAGAGGAAGAGATCAAGATCGTCCAGTAGCTGGACGGTTCCATCCCACCCAGCAAGACGAGACTCCGAATCCAGGACCGGGAATCGATACGATGACCGCATGGTTCTCCACGACGTGAGCGAAACGAAGGCGCCGGGCGCCCTTCTTGTCGCGCGCCTCCACGTCGACCTGTGCCGACTGGCCAGCGCGATCTGTCCGGGCTGCGCTGCCGTCTGAGCCGCGGCTCCACGCACGCGCACGACCCCACCACGCCCCACC
>NZ_JAFLRJ010000529.1 GCF_017315755.1 Streptomyces beijiangensis | reverse complement strand
CCTCGGCGGAGGTCTCCGGCGACCGTGAGTTCGGTCGGTCGATCCGGGCCGGCTGGTTGGAGATGTACGACACGGTCCACCTGGCGATCGGTCCCGACATCGGTGACACCACGCAGTTCATGGCGTACGGAATGCTCGTCAACACCCTGGTCTCGCTGGGCTTCAAGCCCGACCACCGGGTCTGGGCCGGCTTCTACGAGTCGGCGCAACCGAAGAAGTGATCCGCATGCTTCACCTGGTCCGCCCAGTTTCATGCCCGCAAAACTTAGTGGTCACTAACTAACTCCGAGGGGGAGTAATGAACGAGCAAGCAGCAGGCAGGCGCGGGGGCGCCACCTGGGCCCTGATCATCACCAGCGCCGCAGGCTTCATGGCGGCACTCGACAATCTCGTCGTCACGACCGCACTGCCCTCCATCCGCAAGGACCTGGNNCGCCGCCCTCGGCATCTTCTCCGCCGTCACCGGCCTCGCGGTGGCCAGCGGCCCGCTGATCGGCGGCAGCCTCACCGAGCACTTCTCCTGGGAGTGGATCTTCTGGCTGAACGTCCCGGTCGGCCTGGCCCTCCTGCCCTTCGCCCGGCTCCGCCTCTCCGAGTCGTACGCACCGAACGCCCGGCTCGACATCCCCGGCACGATCCTCGTCAGCGGCGGCCTCTTCGGCATCGTCTACGGACTGGTCAACGGTCAGACCGACGGCTGGACCTCCGCCCCGATCCTCATCAGCCTCTTCGCGGGCGCCGCGCTCCTGGCCGGATTCATCCACCACGGCTTTACCCACAAGAACCCCATGCTCCCCATGCGGCTCTTCCGTAACCGCGCCTTTTTCGGGATCAACATGGCCTCCCTGCTGATGTTCCTGGGGATGTTCGGCTCGATCTTCCTGCTCGCCCAGTTCCTGCAGGGCGTCGCCGGTTACTCGCCCACCGAGGCCGGACTGCGGATGCTCCCCTGGACCGGAATGCCGCTGCTCGTCGCACCCTTCGCCGGGATCCTCTCGGACCGGATCGGCGGCCGCCCGGTGGTCGCGGCCGGTCTCGCCTTCCAGGCGGTCGGCCTCGGCCTCTTCGCGGCGGTCCTCGGCCCCGACGTCTCGTACGCCGCCCAGCTCCCGGCCCTGATCCTCAGCGGCATCGGCATGGCGCTGTACTTCGCCCCGGCGGCCAGCGTGGTCATGTCCAGCGTCCGGCCCGCCGAGCAGGGCATCGCCTCCGGCGCCAACAACGCCCTGCGCGAGGTCGGGGGATCGCTGGGAGTCGCGGTCCTGGGTGCCGTTTTCGCTTCCCAGGGTGGGTACCAGTCGTCGCAGTCCTTCACCGACGGCACCGTCCCCGCTCTGTGGATCGGCGCCGGTACGGTCGCCCTCGCGGCGCTTGCCGCTCTGCTGATTCCGCGCCGC
>NZ_JAFLRJ010000528.1 GCF_017315755.1 Streptomyces beijiangensis | reverse complement strand
GGGAGAGCGACTGCCCTTCGAGCTTCGTCGGGTCGGACACGTTGGTGTAGGTCGCGACGGCCTGCGAGGGGTTCTTGATCCCGGCCTTCTCGGCCTCCGCCTTGTCGCTGGCGGTCATCGTGGGCGACTCGCTGCCGGTGTCGCCCTTCTTGAAGTCGCCGACAGCACCAAGGGCTACAAGATCTCCGCCCCGGCAACGGTCGGCGAC
>NZ_JAFLRJ010000053.1 GCF_017315755.1 Streptomyces beijiangensis | reverse complement strand
TTCCTTTGTACTCACCCTCTCGGGCTTTCCTCCGGGCGCTTCCCATTCGGTGTTCCACTACTCTATCAGGCCTTTTCGCTCTCCCTGACCACCCATTCTGCAGACATGCAGAAGCGGAATCCGGGTTAGGATCTTGGCTTATTAGAGGCCGCCGACCCCCGACTCAAAGTCGCGTTGGGGTCAGGCAGGAGTACGACAGTACAGGGCGTGAGCAGACGAGGCAAATCGTTTGCGGTACGCCCCTAGGTCCGCCAACCGGTCGCTCTCGTGCGGAACCGGGACTTCTTATGACTTACCCTTCTGAACAGTACGCCGTCCTGGACAGGTAGCGACGGCGGCACACGAATCTCCATCCCCTGGGAGGCTCCCTATGACCAGCGTGACATCCCCGCTCGCCGGACGCGTCATCGGACTCGCCGCAGTGCCGGACCCCGTGTTCTCCGGCGCGATGGTGGGCCCCGGCACCGCTATCGACCCCGTACGCGAGCCGTCCGCGGCCGTGTCCCCGGTCGACGGCATCATCGTCTCCCTGCACCCGCACGCCTTCGTCGTCGTGGACGACCAGGGGCACGGTGTGCTGACGCACCTCGGTATCGACACCGTTCAGCTCAATGGCGAGGGCTTTGAGCTGCTCGTCAACAAGGGCGACACTGTGAAGCGCGGCCAGGAGATCGTCCGGTGGAACCCGGCGGCCGTCGAGGCTGCGGGCAAGTCTCCGGTGTGCCCGATCGTGGCACTCGAGGCCACCGCAGAGTCCCTCTCCGACGTCCGTGAGGACGGCGACGTCAAGGTCGACGACGTTCTCTTCACCTGGCAGTGACATCGGCGCCGTCACGACGGCGAGTTGGACATCCACCGCGGCGAAACGGTTCGCCGCAACAATCGGAGACGGGTGAAATGCAGACAACGCTGCGAGGCGTCGGCGTGAGCCACGGTGTGGCAATCGGCGAGGTTCGGCACATGGGCACGGCAGTTCTCGAGCCGCCGGCCAAGCAGATTCCGCCGGAGGAGGCCGACCGCGAGCAGGGGCGCGCTCGGCAGGCCGTGGAAGCTGTGGCAGCTGACCTGATTGCTCGTGGCAATCTGGCCGGTGGCGAGGCACAGCACGTGCTCGAGGCCCAGGCGATGATTGCCCAGGACCCCGAGCTCATGGTCGATGCCGACCGGCGGATCGCCGTCGGGTCCACCGCCGAGCGGGCGGTGTACGACGCTTTCTCGCACTACCGGGAACTGCTGGCCGGCGCCGGTGAGTACATGGCGGGACGCGTTGCGGACCTCGACGATGTACGGAACCGGATCGTGGCGCGGCTGCTCGGCGTTCCGATGCCGGGCGTGCCGGACAGCGACGAGCCCTACGTTCTGATCGCGCGGGATCTCGCCCCCGCCGACACTGCGCTTCTGGACCCCACGCTGGTCCTCGGTTTTGTGACCGAGGAGGGCGGGCCGACCAGCCACAGCGCCATTCTGGCGCGTGCCTTGGGCGTTCCCGCCATCGTCGCCCTCCCGGGCGCGGGTGAGCTGGCCGAGGGCACGCTCATTGCCGTGGACGGCAGCACTGGGGAGCTCTTCGTCGAGCCGAGCGCCGAGAAGCGTGCGGAGATGGAGGCCTCCGCGGCCGCGCGCAAGGCGGCGCTGGCCGGTTCGAGCGGGCCCGGTGCCACCTCGGACGGGCACAAGGTGCCGCTGCTCGCCAATGTCGGCGGTCCGGGCGATGTGCCCGCGGCGGTCGAGGCAGGTGCCGAGGGCGTCGGTCTCTTCCGTACCGAGTTCCTGTTCCTCGACGACTCCGCCAAGGCGCCGTCGGAGGAGAAGCAGATCGCGTCGTACCGCGCGGTGCTCGAGGCCTTCCCCGAGGGCCGTGTGGTGGTGCGGGTGCTGGACGCCGGCGCCGACAAGCCGCTGGACTTCCTGACGCCGGCCGACGAGCCCAACCCGGCACTCGGCGTGCGCGGGCTGCGTTCGCTCCTTGAGCACCCCGATGTGCTGCGCACTCAGCTCACCGCGCTGGCCAAGGCTGCCGAGGGGCTTCCGGTCCACCTCGAGGTCATGGCACCGATGGTGGCCGACCGGATCGACGCCAAGGCGTTCGCCGACGCGTGCCGCGAGGCCGGGCTGCAGGCGAAGTTCGGCGCGATGGTGGAGATTCCGTCAGCCGCTCTGCGGGCGCGGTCGATTCTGCAGGAGGTCGAGTTCCTTTCCCTGGGCACCAATGACCTCGCGCAGTACGCCTTCGCCGCCGACCGTCAGGTCGGTGCGGTGTCCCGTCTGCAGGACCCGTGGCAGCCCGCACTGCTCGACCTGATCGCCATGTCGGCCGAGGCCGCTTCGGCCGAGGGCAAGAGCTGTGGCGTGTGTGGCGAGGCCGCCTCCGATCCGCTGCTCGCCTGTGTACTCACGGGGCTCGGTATCACCAGCCTTTCCATGGGTGCGGCTTCGATTCCGTATGTGCGCGCGACGCTCGCGAAGTACACGCTCGCCCAGTGCGAGCGCGCTGCGGTTGCCGCCCGTGCCGCGGACACGGCCGAAGAGGCCCGTGTCGCCGCTCAGGCGGTGCTGTCCGGCGAGTGACCGGTTGCGGGCTCTCGTGTGAGTCGAGTTGAACGTGAGGGGCTTCCAGCCGGAGACGGCGGGAAGCCCCTCACGTTTCAGTGGTGGGGTTCTTCCTCGGGGAGCGCGAAGCCCGCGCAGTACTCGACGCCCGATTCGGGGGCGACCGGGTCGCCGGTTTCCGCGTCCGTGCAGTACGCGTTGAAGACCTCACCGGCGGTGAGCGGAGCCAGTCGGCCCCCGTTCAGCTTCCAGCCATGGACCCGGTCGGCCTCACCCCGCCCGCTCGTACGCAGGACCACTCCCCCGGGGCTCTCGGTCGCGATGCCCGCAGCGAGGACCGTGATGAACGCGGCTCCCTCCGCGTGGTCGAGCCGGGCAGGCTGTCCCGTGAGCCGTTCCGCGTGGAGGACGGCCAGGAGCGGTTCGTCCTCCGTGGGCACGCTGCATACGAGATGGTGGACGCCGGGGCCCGCACCTTCGAGCAGGTGCAGCAACCTACGGGAGGCCTGGGCGAACGCCGACTGGCCGACGTCGGCGCCGCAGTCTGCGCACTCCCCCAGCCCGGCAAGGAGCATCGTCGCGTACTCCCAGGTTGCCTGGTTCACCGCTTCGTTGATGAGCTGGGGAACGAGGTGCTCGATGGACTGGCCGCCGTACAGGACGCAGGCGCCGGCCGATGCGATGTCCGCCGTGAAGCGCGTCCGGCTGTCGGCGGAGTCCGGGTCGAGGCCGGACGCCTCGCAGAAGTCCGCGTACTCCGCCGGATCGAAGAGGGCGACCGTGGTGTGCACGCCCTGCGAGGTGAGGGACCTCAGCAGGCCGTCGATCTGGTCGAGATAGACCTGGTGGTCGTCGAAGGCGAAGGTGTCGTAGCACCGCATCGCCGCGAAGTCCTGCTCGTCCGCCAGCAGGCCCACGGTGCTGGGCACTTCACGGCGCAGTGCGCGCCGCAGGGACCTGGACCGCTGCGTCGTGCGGTTCTTCGTGCGGTTCGTCGTGCGGTTCGTCGTGTTGTTCGTCTGCGCCATGTCTCCCCCTGTGCGCTGCGATCAATGCTCACTCACCGTAACCGGGGCCACTGACAGTGCCCGTTGCGGCAGCCGGTTCCGTACGAGACGGCGCTGGGCCGCGACCATCGCGATCACCCCCGCGCCCAACAGCGGCCAGGCGAAGGGGCCCGCGGCGATGACCGCGGTGACCAGCAGCGGGCCCCCACTGCGCTGGGCCGAGGAGGACAGGCCGTGCACTCCGAGATAGGCGCCCTGGGCGTCGCCGGGGGCGAGCGCCACGGAGAGCTCCCACGAGGCGATGGAGTGGAGTATCTCCGCGAAGGTGAAGGCGACGGCCGCGCACGTGAGGGCGGCGATCGCCAGCCCCGTGCCACCCGCGGTCGAGACGGTCATGGCCGCGCAGCCTGCGACGAAGCAGGCGACGAGCGGGAGAAGCAGAGCGCAGGCCTTCTCCGGTGTGCTCCCGAAGCGGGACAGCGGGACCTGGCAGAGGACGACCAGGACGCAGTTGAGGACCATGAGAAGCGGGACCATGCCGTGCGGTACGTCGGTGGCGTGGACGATCCACAGGGGCATGCCGACCTGCAGTACGGCGTCGTCGAGGAAGAGCGCCGCCTCGGTGGCGGTGAAGAGGAGGTACCTGCGGTCGCGCCAGGGGCTGGGGGCCGGGGCGGCCGGGACCGGGTGCGAGGAGCCGGTGACGGTTCGGGAGGGGGAGGGCGGTTCGGCGCAGCGGAAGGTGAGGGCCGCCGCGGCGGCGAAGCTG
>NZ_JAFLRJ010000527.1 GCF_017315755.1 Streptomyces beijiangensis | reverse complement strand
CGACCGCCATCGCGAGCTTGATCGACAGCTCGTCGCGGGCCGGGCTGGTGCGGTCGACGGGCGCCTCGTACCAGCTCTTCAGCTCCTGGCGCCCCTCGCCGGTGATGACGTACAGCGCATGGCCGGCCGTGTCCTCACCGTCCTGCACGACCATCCCGTCGCGCTCCAGACGGCTGAGGGTCGTATAGACCTGGCCGACGTTGAGTGGCCAGGTGGAACCGGTACGGGACTCGAATTCGCTGCGGAGCTGGGAGCCGTAGCGCGGCCCCCGCTCCAGGAGGGCGAGTAGCCCGTGGCGGATCGACATACTGAGTATGTATACCGAGTATGTAGGTGGATGCAAGCCGCTACGGCCTGCGCAGGCGCATTCCGAGGAAGCCCAAACCGAGACCCACCAGGGCAAGTCCGCCACCCAGCGCCGCGACGTGGACGACGAGTGGCGCGGGCCCCTCAATGGCCTGAGCTGCGGGCTTTCTGGCTGCTGCGGCAGGGGTGCGGGAGGGGAGCGGGCGATGGGGTCTCCCCTGCTCGA
>NZ_JAFLRJ010000526.1 GCF_017315755.1 Streptomyces beijiangensis | reverse complement strand
GCCCGTACCGCCCGGCCACCCGAAGTGCCTTTGGACGGAGTGGAGTTCGTGCCGGTCGATCTGCGGGACGCGGGGGCCGTGCGGGACTTCTTCGGCGGGGTGGCCGGGCGGTACGGGCGGCTCGATGTGCTCGTCAACAACGCCGGCGGGACGCCGTACCGGCTGCTCGGGGAGGGCGAGGCCGAGCGCCATGCGCGGGTCGTGGAACTGAACCTGCTCGCGCCGATGACCGCTTCGCTGGCCGCGTACGGATATCTGCGGGACGCGCACGGGTGCGTGGTGATGATCGGGAGCGTGAGCGGGGGGCGGCCCTCGCCGGGGACAGCGGCCTATGGGGCGGCCAAGGCGGGGCTGGAGAATCTGGCGCGGTCCATGGCGGTGGAGTGGGCGCCCGAAGTGCGGGTGAACACCGTGGTGTTGGGGATGGTGCGGACCGAGTTGTCGCATCTGCACTACGGGGACGAGGCGGGGATCGCGGCCGTGGGGCGGACCGTACCGCTCGGACGGCTGGCGGAGCCGTCGGACGTGGGGGACGCGGTGGTGTTCCTCGCGTCGGAGCGGGCGGCCTATGTGAGCGGGGCCTCGCTGCTGGTGCACGGGGGCGGCGAGCGGCCCGCCTTTCTGGATGCTTCAACTGCCAATAAGGAGACATGAGATGACCGGACTGTGCGAGGGGCGTGTCGTCGTGGTCACGGGTGCGGGGCGGGGTCTTGGACGCGCTCACGCGCTGGCCTTCGCGGCGGAGGGCGCCCGGGTCGTGGTCAACGATCTGGGGGTGGGTCTGGACGGAGCGGGCGCGTCCGGGGGGCCGGCGGACGCGGTCGTCGAGGAGATCGTCGCGCTGGGCGGCGAGGCTGTGGCGCACGGGGGCGATGTGGCCACGGGTGCGGGTGCGGCCTCGCTGGTGGCCGCGGCCGTCGATACGTACGGACGGCTCGACACCCTGGTCAACAACGCCGGTTTCCTGCGCGACCGGATGCTGGTCAATCTGGACGAGGACGACTGGGACGCGGTCATGCGGGTGCATGTGAAGGGGCATTTCCTGCCGCTGAAGCATGCGGCGGGGTACTGGCGGGGGGAGGCC
>NZ_JAFLRJ010000525.1 GCF_017315755.1 Streptomyces beijiangensis | reverse complement strand
GGGCGCTGCGCGCAGCGCCCCGTTCGCCCTCCGGGTGGAAGAAGAGGGAGCTGTCGACTCCTCGGCAGGCTGCGAGCAGCTGCCAGTCCCAGAGGTCGGCGTTGGGCCCGGGAAGGCGGGAAAAATCTGCCATTGCTTGTCCCCTTGAGTTCCGCTGGGATCCGTGACGTACATCTACGGTGTAAGTAGATGTAAATATGACTCACATATGAATCTAGTCACAGACACCAGCAAAATGGAAGAAAAGCCGCCAAATAGGGCATTGCTCCGACCGGGATGTGGACGAGTTGTGATGCGCTCCTCTGCAATCGCCCCCTCACGTAGAGTGCCGAAGGCGGCCGTCCGACCCGTAACTCTTTCGAGTGACCGTCGTTGAGTGTGTGTGGCGGTTGAAAGTACAAGCGCTCGGGCAGGTGTCCGAGCGTGTCGACCGCACAGGTGACGATTTGTATTCAGCCTGGAGGCTCAAGGTGACGCGCATCAGCTGCGGAGGGCGGCCATGACATCCGTCCTCGTCTGCGACGACTCCCCGCTTGCCCGAGAGGCGCTTCGCCGCGCGGTCGCGACCGTGCCCGGTGTAGAGCGCGTGACGACGGCCGCCAACGGTGAGGAAGTGCTCCGCCGCTGGGGT
The DNA here is from genome assembly GCF_017315755.1 of Streptomyces beijiangensis. Lineage (GTDB taxonomy): Bacteria > Actinomycetota > Actinomycetes > Streptomycetales > Streptomycetaceae > Streptomyces > Streptomyces beijiangensis. Next base: position 4,312 of record NZ_JAFLRJ010000525.1, on the reverse strand, counting down.
GCCGACCGTTCGGATCTGATTCTGATGGACGTACGCATGCCCGGACTGGGCGGCGTCGAGACAGTGCGCCGGCTGCTCTCGGCAGACCCCGGCGCACGGATCATCATGCTGACCGTCGCGGAGGATCTGGACGGTGTCGCGCTGGCGGTCGCCGCCGGGGCCCGCGGCTATCTGCACAAGGACGCGTCGCGTGCCGAACTGCGCGCGACGGTGACCCAGGCGCTCGCCGACCCGACGTGGCGGCTCGCCCCGAGGCGGCTGCGCTCGGCGGAGATGGGCGCGGCGCCCACACTCACCGCGCGGGAGATCCAGGTGCTCGAAGGCATGAGCCACGGACGCTCCAACGCCGAGATCGGCCGCGAGCTGTTCCTCTCCGAGGACACGGTCAAGACCCACGCGCGCCGACTGTTCAAAAAGCTCGGCGCCTCGGACCGCGCGCACGCCGTCGCGCTCGGATTCCGCTGGGGTCTGGTGCGCTGAATGCGCAGGTGCGCGGGGCTGCCGCCCCGCCGTTCGCACCCCCTCCCTTCCTCTGCGGAGGGGGTCGCGGACGCTCGCGCACCACGTTTCGCGCGCGATGCCGCATCCTTGGGGGTGTGGAGTTCCTCGGGGACGAGTCGAGCGGGCAGGGCCAGCGAGAGGGGAGGGCGCAGGAGATGAGTTCCGGCGCACCTGCTCATAACGCTTCGGTGCACAACCACGGACGCGGTGCAGCGGATGATTCCGCACCCGTGCACCATGGTCCGATGCGCGACGACGAGGCTGCGGGTGGACAGGCGCCGATCGGTGCCCTCGTCCACCGTGCCGTCGAGGGCGACGAGCGGGCCACCCACGATCTCCTGGCGCACGTCCATCCCCTCGCGCTGCGCTACTGCCGCACCCGGCTCAACCGGCTGCCCGGTGATGCTCGTCACTTCGTGGAGGACCTCGCGCAGGAAGTCTGCGTCGCCGTACTGATGGCGCTGCCCCGCTACAAGGACACCGGCCGCCCCTTCGAGGCCTTCGTCTTCGCGATCGCCACGCACAAGGTCGCCGACCTGCAGCGCGCGGCCATGCGCCACCCCGGATCGACCGCAGTGCCCTCCGACGAGATGCCGGAGCGGCCCGACGACTCGCTGGGACCCGAGGAGCGGGCGCTGCTGAGCAGCGACGCCGCGTGGGCGAAGAAGCTCCTCGCCAATCTTCCCGACAACCAGCGCGAACTGCTGGTGCTGCGGGTCGCTGTCGGTCTCACCGCGGAGGAGACCGGACAGATGCTGGGAATGTCCCCGGGAGCCGTGCGGGTCGCACAGCACCGGGCACTCAGCAGGCTGAGGGCTCTGGCGGAGCAGTAGGGCTCTCTAGGATTTTTCTGGCCAGGGTCCACCAGTGATCTTGATCGTGGAATGTGACACCCCCGGAGCCCGTTAGCATGGACATCCGCACCGATCAAGGCCATTTGGGGAAGGTGTCATGACTGCAAACGTCGACGGAGTGCCCGAGAAATTCGCGACGCTCGGGCTGACATACGACGACGTGCTGCTGCTGCCGGGCGCATCTGAAGTGCTGCCCAACGCGGTCGACACCTCGTCGCTCATCTCGCGGAACGTACGTGTGAACATCCCGCTGCTGTCCGCCGCGATGGACAAGGTGACCGAGGCCCGGATGGCCATCGCCATGGCCCGTCAGGGCGGCGTCGGCGTACTGCACCGCAATCTGTCCGTCGAGGACCAGGTCAACCAGGTCGACCTGGTGAAGCGGTCCGAGTCCGGCATGGTCACCGACCCGATCACGGTCTCCCCGGACGCCACGCTCGGCGAGGCCGACGCGCTCTGCGCCAAGTTCCGCATCAGTGGCGTCCCGGTCGTCGATCCGTCGGGCAAGCTGCTCGGCATCGTCACCAACCGCGACATGGCCTTCGAGTCGGACCGTGCGCGCCAGGTGCGCGAGGTCATGACGCCGATGCCGCTGGTCACGGGCCGGGTCGGCATCTCCGGCGTGGACGCCATGGAGCTGCTGCGCCGCCACAAGATCGAGAAGCTTCCGCTGGTCGACGCCGCGGGCATTCTCAAGGGCCTCATCACGGTCAAGGACTTCAAGAAGGCCGAGCAGTACCCGAACGCGGCCAAGGACGGCGAGGGCCGCCTCCTCGTCGGCGCGGCGGTCGGCGCGAGCCCCGAGGCGCTGGACCGCGCCCAGGCGCTCGCCGGTGCCGGTGTGGACTTCCTCATCGTCGACACCTCGCACGGCCACAACAGCAACGCCCTCAACTGGATGGCGAAGATCAAGTCGGCTGTCAACGTGGATGTCATCGGCGGCAACGTCGCGACCCGCGACGGCGCCCAGGCCCTGATCGACGCCGGTGTGGACGCGGTCAAGGTCGGTGTCGGGCCCGGCTCGATCTGTACCACCCGTGTGGTCGCCGGCATCGGCGTCCCGCAGGTCACCGCGATCTATGAGGCTGCGCTGGCCGCCCGTGCTGCGGGCGTCCCGGTCATCGGCGACGGCGGCCTGCAGTACTCGGGCGACATCGGCAAGGCGCTCGCCGCCGGCGCCGACAGCGTGATGCTCGGCTCGCTGCTCGCGGGCTGCGAGGAGTCCCCGGGCGAGCTGCAGTTCATCAACGGCAAGCAGTTCAAGTCGTACCGCGGCATGGGCTCGCTGGGCGCCATGCAGTCGCGCGGCCAGGGCCGCTCGTACTCGAAGGACCGTTACTTCCAGGCCGAGGTGTCCTCCGACGACAAGCTCGTCCCCGAGGGCATCGAGGGCCAGGTGCCCTACCGCGGCCCGCTCGCCAATGTGCTGCACCAGCTGGTCGGCGGACTGCGCCAGACGATGGGGTACGTCGGCGCTGCCTCCGTCGAGGAGATGGAGCGCAAGGGCAAGTTCGTCCGGATCACCTCGGCGGGCCTCAAGGAGAGCCACCCGCACGACATCCAGATGACGGTCGAGGCGCCGAACTACACCCGGCGCTAGCAGCAGGTGACGTATGCGGAAGCCCGCGGGCCGGACGGCCCGCGGGCTTCCGCGCGCGCGTCGGGGATACTGGAACGGCAGACGTAGAGGAAAGGCCACACCATCGTGACTGAGATCGAGATCGGGCGCGGCAAGCGCGGCCGCAGGGCGTACGCGTTCGACGACATCGCCATCGTGCCGAGCCGGCGCACCCGGGACCCGAAGGAGGTCTCGATCGCCTGGCAGATCGACGCCTACCGCTTCGAGCTTCCGTTCCTGGCGGCTCCGATGGACTCCGTCGTCTCGCCGCAGACGGCGATCCGCATCGGGGAGATGGGCGGCCTCGGCGTACTGAACCTCGAGGGCCTGTGGACCCGGTACGAGGACCCGCAGCCCCTGCTGGACGAGATCGCCGACGAGCTCGACGAGGAGAACGCGACCCGTCGCCTCCAGGAGATTTACGCCGCTCCGATCAAGGAAGACCTGATCGGGCAGCGCATCAAGGAGGTGCGCGACTCGGGTGTGGTCACCGCCGCCGCGCTCTCCCCGCAGCGCACCGCGCAGTTCTCCAAGGCCGTGGTGGACGCGGGCGTGGACATCTTCGTCATCCGTGGGACCACTGTTTCGGCCGAGCATGTCTCGGGTGCGGCCGAGCCGCTCAACCTGAAGCAGTTCATCTACGAGCTGGACGTCCCGGTGATCGTGGGCGGGTGCGCGACCTACACCGCCGCCCTGCACCTGATGCGTACGGGCGCGGCAGGCGTGCTCGTCGGCTTCGGCGGCGGCGCCGCGCACACCACTCGTAACGTGCTGGGCATCCAGGTGCCGATGGCGACCGCTGTGGCCGATGTGGCCGCCGCGCGCCGTGACTACATGGACGAGTCCGGCGGCCGGTATGTGCACGTCATCGCGGACGGTGGCGTCGGCTGGTCCGGCGACCTCCCGAAGGCGATCGCCTGCGGTGCCGACTCGGTGATGATCGGCTCCCCGCTGGCGCGCGCCACGGACGCGCCCGGCAAGGGCCACCACTGGGGCATGGAGGCCGTGCACGAGGACGTACCGCGCGGAAAGCTCGTCGACCTGGGCATCGTCGGCACGACCGAGGAGATCCTGACCGGTCCCTCGCACACGCCGGACGGGTCGATGAACTTCTTCGGCGCGCTGCGGCGCTCGATGGCGACGACGGGCTACAGCGAGCTCAAGGAGTTCCAGCGCGTCGAGGTCACGGTGGCGGACGCGCAGCACAAGCGCTGACGCCACTGTCTTGGCAGACGGCTAGAGGGCCCGCACCTTTTTTGGTGCGGGCCCTCTTTGCGTGACCCCCGCTTGTCCTCAGTCGCCGGACGGGCTTGAAAAATCAAGCCCGTCCTGCGACTGA
>NZ_JAFLRJ010000524.1 GCF_017315755.1 Streptomyces beijiangensis | reverse complement strand
GGGTGGATATGTGGGCGGCGATGGCCAGCAGTGCGGCGATGCCGTACATCGCCCACCCGGCAAGCAAGTTGATAAGGGGGCCGCTGCCGAACGGGGTTGGGAAATGTTCCTTGGTGATGCCCTTGATGAAGTGCGGGGTGGCGTTCGCTGCGAAGATTCCGGCGAGGAAGCTTAAGGCGAGGGTCTGCACGGTCAGGTCTCCTGGGTATTGCTGGTGAGACCGCGGACGGTCAGTTCGGTGAGTTGGTGCAGCCGGGCGTGCAGGATCTCGGGCCCGTGCGATGTCTGGGTCATCCCGGCCAGTGCGTGAAGGAGCAGTTCTGCGGTGTCTCGGGCGGGCAGGGCGAGGTCGAGCAGGTCGAGTTCGTCGGCGCAGTCGGTGAGTACGGTCTCGATCACGTCGCGGTAGCGCTGCTCGAAGGAATCGATCACCGCTGGGGCGATCTGCGCTGCCTCGGCGAACAGCTCGGCCCGGTGGGCGGCCTCGACAGTGCCGGCGAGCAGGTCGAGTTTGACGGCGAGGACTCGGTAGAGCCGTTCTGCGGCCGGCTGATCCACCTCGTNNCAGCCGGCCGGGACATGTGTGCCGCCTGGGCGATGAGGTCCATGGAGGTGCGGCGGTAGCCGTATCTGCCGAAGACCCCGAGGGCGGCGGTCACAATCCGCGCACGCTTGGAGGACGCCAATTCTGACATCCTGACATTCTAAGGCTATTTTGTCAGATTGGGTAGGGCGGGGCTCCCGAACTCTTCAGTCTGCTAACGCAGTTGAGGTGAGGGAGAACGCAGATGGGTGCGGATCCTCTGAAGT
>NZ_JAFLRJ010000523.1 GCF_017315755.1 Streptomyces beijiangensis | reverse complement strand
CGACGGCCGCCGGGGTGGTGGCACCTGCGAGCAGCAATGACCTGCGAGTGACCGCCACGGCGATCCCCTTTCGAATAAGAAATGGCATGCACGCGCCAAGCGGCGAGTCGTGAGGCCCCACAAGGCATCACAACTCCACGTCGGTAAACAGAATTTGACGGTTCCGGACAGGTGGGCGTCAAGGGCCGTGCAGCCCACTTGGCTATCTGGAAGGTTGAATGTCGAAACGATTCGACGAGGGGGTACGGGAGGATCCACAGCCCATCGACAGGTGAGTGGCCAAGACTTCCCGCGGATCCAGCAGAGAAGTGGGAGGGCCGATGCGGCCTAGCGGTGAATCGCGTACGAGGCGGACGAAGGGCGGCCGGCGCAAGAAGCGCAAGCGGCGCGTCGGGCGCTGGATCGCCACCGGGACGACGCTGTGCTTGCTGGGCGGGGCGGGGGCCGGCTGGGCGTACTACGCGCACCTGAACGGCAACCTGAAGAAGGACACGCTCAACCTCTCCGCCACCAAGGCCAAGAAGACCGAGGCCAACGCCGCGGGCCAGACCCCGCTCAACATCCTGCTGCTCGGCTCCGACAGCCGCGCCTCCGAGGCCAACCAGAAACTGGGCGGGGCGAAGGGCGACGCGACCCGCAAGCCGCTCGCCGACGTACAGATGCTG
>NZ_JAFLRJ010000522.1 GCF_017315755.1 Streptomyces beijiangensis | reverse complement strand
CCCCAGAGAGAGCTTCCATGGACCGCCTCGCCAACACCGTGCGCCCGTACGCCTGGGGCTCCACGACCGCCATCCCGGCCCTCCTCGCCACCGCCCCCACCGGCGAACCCCAGGCAGAGATGTGGATGGGCGCCCACCCCGGAGCTCCCTCGCGCCTGGACCGCGGCCAGGGCGCCCAGCCGCTCTCCGAGCTGATCGCCGCGGACCCGGAGGCCGAGCTCGGCACAGCGGCGGTAGCGAAGTTCGGCCCCCGCCTCCCCTTCCTCCTCAAGATCCTCGCGGCCGGCGCCCCGCTCTCCCTCCAGGTCCACCCCGACCTCGCGCAGGCACAGCAGGGTTACGAGGCCGAGGAGCGCGCCGGGGTCCCCATCGACGCCCCGCACCGCAACTACAAGGACGCCAACCACAAGCCCGAGCTGATCTGCGCGCTCACCCCTTTCGACGGCCTCTGCGGCTTCCGCGCCCCGGCCGAGGCCGCGGACCAGCTGGCCGCCCTCGAAGTGGACTCCCTCAAGCCGTACGTGGATATCCTGCGCGCCCGCCCCGAAGAGGCGGCGCTGCGCGAGGTCCTCACGGCGGTCCTGTCAGCCGACCCCGCCGAGATGCGCGCCACGGTCACCGAAGCGGCAGCGGCGGCGGAACGCCTCGGCGGCGCCCATGCCCCGTACGCGCAGATCGCCCGCCACTACCCCGGCGACCCCGGCGTCATCGCCGCAATGCTGCTCAACTACGTACAACTGCAGCCCGGCGAGGCACTGTTCCTCGGCGCCGGCGTACCGCACGCCTACCTCGACGGCATGGGCGTGGAGATCATGGCGAACTCCGACAACGTCCTGCGCTGCGGCCTCACGCCCAAGCACGTCGACGTCCCCGAACTCCTCAAGATCGTCCGCTTCGAGGCGACGGGCCCTGGCGTCCTGCGCCCGGCTGTGACATCAGCCGCTGCCGCGGCGGGGTCCGAGACGGGCGAAGAGCTCTACGAGACCCCCATCGACGAGTTCCGCCTCTCCCGCTACGCCCTGCCCGAGGACGCGGCCCCCGTGGAACTGCCCTCCACCACTCCCCAGATCCTGCTCTGCACCGCAGGCACCCCCACCGCGGGCGAATTCCCCCTCACCCCCGGCCAGTCGGTCTTCGTACCCGCGGGCGAGAAGGCAACGCTCACCGGTCCCGGGACGGTCTTCCGCGCCACAGTGGTGGCCTGATGCAACAATGTGCGGCCGAACAGGCCTGCAGCCAGCACCTACGAAGGGACCCGGCCCACTCATGAGCGCGTCAGGCGGAACCAAGGCGATTGTGGCGGCGCTCGGCGCCAACCTCGCGATCGCGGTAGCGAAGTTCGTGGCGTTCCTCTTCAGTGGCTCGTCGTCGATGCTCGCGGAGAGCGTCCACTCGCTCGCCGACTCGGGAAACCAGGGCCTGCTCCTGCTCGGCGGCAAGAAGGCCAAGCGCGAAGCCACACCGGAGCACCCCTTCGGCTACGGCCGCGAGCGTTACGTCTACGCCTTCCTGGTCTCCATCGTCCTGTTCTCCGTCGGCGGCATGTTCGCGGTCTACGAGGGCTACGAGAAGATCAAGCACCCGCACTCCCTCGACAACTGGTACTGGCCGGTCGGCGTCCTGGTCTTCGCGATCATCGCGGAGGGCTTCTCCTTCCGTACCGCGATCAACGAGTCCAACGCGACCCGCGGTTCCCTCTCCTGGTCCCAGTTCATCCGCCGCGCGAAGGCCCCCGAGCTCCCCGTCGTACTCCTCGAGGACTTCGGCGCCCTGATCGGCCTGGTCCTGGCCCTGGGCGGCGTCGGCCTCGCCGTCATCACCGACGAGGGCATCTGGGACGGCATCGGCACGCTCTGCATCGGTATCCTGCTGATCCTGATCGCGATCGTCCTGGCGGCGGAGACGAAGTCGCTGCTCCTGGGCGAGTCCGCGGGCATCGAGGAAGTCGACAAGATCAAGCAGGCGATCGTCGACCACGACACCGTCACCTCGGTCATCCACATGCGCACACTCCACCTCGGCCCCGAGGAACTCCTGGTCGCAGCCAAGATCGCGGTCCAGCACGACGACTCGGCGGCGGAGGTCGCAGCGGCGATCAACGCGGCGGAGTCCCGGATCCGCGAAGCCGTCCCGATCGCCCGCGTGATCTACCTGGAGCCGGACATCTACAGCGACTCGGCAGCGGCCGCCGGCAACAACCCGGCCGCGACGCCGGGCGGCCCCAGCCCCGAGCCCACGCACTGACGCGGACCGTCAACACCCCACCGGACAGAGCCTCTGCCCATCCGGACTGGGGTCCACTGGGCCGATCGGTGTAGATTCGTGACCAGAGCCAGACGTCGCTGCTGATGGCGGTCGGGCGGTCCGTACTGCGGTCCGTCCGAGGGAGAGAGGGCCTCCGACGGACTGCGCACTGCGTGCACGACCGCCCGGGCACTCCTATGCCCGTACGCCCGCGTCCGCAGAGCACAGCCATCCGGAAGCAACCACCCTCGACCAGCCCCACGAGGAGCAGCTCGCATGACGACTGTCGCCACAGCACAGGACTTCAAGGTCGCCGACCTCTCCCTGGCCGTCTTCGGCCGCAAGGAGATCACGCTCGCCGAGCACGAGATGCCCGGCCTGATGTCGATCCGCAAGGAGTACGCGGCGACGCAGCCGCTCGCCGGCGCCCGCATCACCGGTTCCCTGCACATGACCGTGCAGACCGCGGTCCTGATCGAGACGCTGGTCGCCCTCGGCGCCGACGTCCGCTGGGCCTCCTGCAACATCTTCTCCACCCAGGACCACGCCGCCGCCGCCATCGCGGTGGGCCCGACGGGTACCCCGGAAGCCCCCGCGGGCGTCCCGGTCTTCGCCTGGAAGGGCGAGAGCCTGGAGGAGTACTGGTGGTGCACGGAGCAGGCGCTGACCTGGCCGAACACCCCCACCGGCGGCCCGAACATGATCCTGGACGACGGCGGAGACGCCACGCTCCTGGTCCACAAGGGCGTGGAGTTCGAGAAGGCCGGCAAGGCCCCGGACCCGTCGACCGCGGACTCCGAGGAGTACGCGTACATCCTCACGCTCCTCAACCGCACCCTCGGCGAGGACGGTCAGAAGTGGACCAAGCTCGCGTCCGAGATCCGCGGCGTGACGGAGGAGACCACCACGGGTGTCCACCGTCTGTACGAGATGATGCGTGACGGCCAGCTGCTCTTCCCGGCGATCAACGTCAACGACGCGGTCACCAAGTCGAAGTTCGACAACAAGTACGGCTGCCGCCACTCCCTGATCGACGGCATCAACCGCGCCACCGACGTCCTCATCGGCGGCAAGGTCGCGGTCGTCTGCGGCTACGGCGACGTGGGCAAGGGCTGTGCGGAGTCCCTCCGCGGCCAGGGCGCCCGCGTGATCATCACGGAGATCGACCCGATCTGCGCGCTCCAGGCGGCGATGGACGGCTACCAGGTCGCGACGCTCGACGACGTGGTCGCGATCGCCGACATCTTCGTCACCACGACGGGCAACAAGGACATCATCATGGCCGCCGACATGGCCAAGATGAAGCACCAGGCGATCGTCGGGAACATCGGCCACTTCGACAACGAGATCGACATGGCCGGCCTGGCCAAGATCCCGGGAATCGTCAAGGACGAGGTCAAGCCCCAGGTCCACACCTGGAAGTTCGAGGACGGCAAGGTCCTGATCGTCCTCTCCGAGGGCCGTCTCCTGAACCTGGGCAATGCGACGGGCCACCCCTCGTTCGTGATGTCCAACTCCTTCGCGGACCAGACCCTGGCCCAGATCGAGCTGTTCACCAAGCCGTCCGAGTACCCGACCGACGTCTACGTGCTCCCCAAGCACCTCGACGAGAAGGTCGCCCGCCTCCACCTGGACGCCCTCGGCGTCAGGCTCACGACGCTCCGCCCGGAGCAGGCGTCGTACATCGGCGTAGAGGTAGAGGGCCCGTACAAGTCGGACCACTACCGCTACTGAGCCACCCCGCAACACCCCGAACACAGGCCAGGCCCCCGGCACACAGCGCCGGGGGCCTGCCCTGT
>NZ_JAFLRJ010000521.1 GCF_017315755.1 Streptomyces beijiangensis | reverse complement strand
CGACCCCGGTGGGGTCAGAACGCCGCCCGGATCTCGCCGACGCGCTCCGCCCCGCCCAGCAGCGGCACATCCCCCACCCGCTCCAGCACAGGCCCCGACACTCCCATCCCCCACAGCACCCGCGCCAGCACCGGCCCCAGCACCCGCGTCCCGCCGTCGTCCACCTTGAAGGCCAGCGCCCGGCCGTCCGGCAGTGCCACCGCCTGGACCGCCTCAGCGCCCATCTTCGAGAGCACCCCCGGTACCCCCCGCATCAGCCATGTGTCGGGACGCCGCGTCCCGGCCACGTACTCCGGGTACGCCCGCATCGCGTCCGCGACCCGCCGCTCCGCCGAGCCCTCGGGCGCCAGGACGAAGGACCGGAACGCCCGGGCCAGACCCACCAGGCTGACCGCCATCAGCGGCGCCCCGCACCCGTCCGTGCCGACCGCGGTGACCCGCTCGCCCGCCGCCTCCTCGACCACCGAGAGGACGATCTTCTGCAGCGGGTGCTCCGGGTCCAGATAGGTCGCCGGGTCCCAGCCGTTCAGCGCGCAGACCGCGACCATCGCCGTGTGCTTGCCCGAGCAGTTCATCGCGACCCGCCCCCGCACCTGCCCCGACGCCAGGTAGGCCTCCGCCTCGACCGGGTCGAGCGGTAGGTCGGCCGGGCACTGCAGATCGTCCTCGGTCAGCCCGTGCTCGGCGAGCATCTTCCGTACGAGATCGAGGTGGAAGTCCTCACCCGAGTGGCTCGCGGCGGCCAGCGCCAGCCGCTCCCCCGACAGGTCGAGCCCGGCCCGCAGTACGGCGGCGGCCTGCATCGGCTTGTTGCAGGAGCGCGGGAAGACCGGCATTTCCGGATCCCCCATCGCGTACTCCACGCTCCCGTCGGCCGCGAGAACCACCAGCGACCCCCGGTGACGGCCCTCGACGAAGCCGGACCGCACGACCTCGGCCAGTACGGGGGCCGGAGCCGGAGCCGGGGCCTGGGCTATCGGGGATGTGGTGCTCATGAAGGGGCCTTCCGGGGGCAGGGGACCCGCCCCCGGAAGGGATCGCCTCAGGTGAGCAGGTCGTCTACTTGCGCTTCTCCGTCACGGTACCTGCGGGCGATCTCCGCGCTGCAATCGTCCGCGGTGCGCTGGAGGAGGTGGCGGCGGCGGGAGACCTGCTGTTCGTAGCGGATCAGCCGTCCCATTCCGGTGTGCAGCTCTTCGTCCGTCCGGGCGTCGAGGTCCGACAGCTCGACCTCGGCGAGCATGTCGGCGGCCAGCTGCCGGTACTCGTCGCTGCGGGGCGTCGAGAGCGTCACATGGCGGGCGGACGACCGGTGCGACGAGGGGGCGTCGGTCAGGATCTCGGAGAGCCGGTCGACGACCGGGGACTCCGGGTCGAGCCGCCTGGCCAGCTCGGCCCGCAGGATGTCGATGCGGCCGTGCAGCATCCGCCGTACATAACTGAGATCGGCCTCGTCCCGCTGGGCGTCCCTGCGCAGCACCCGCAGCGCCGGCAGCCGCAGGGTGATCAGGTCGTGGGCCGGCGCAGCGGGGAGGGGAGCCTCTCGGGTGCGCTGCACCGGCGTACGCGCGAGAGAGACCTGCGCCACCGGTACGGGACCGGACGGCTGCCCAGTGCCAAATGAACTCATGTGCGTGTTCCGTCCCCTCGACCGGTGCTGCCCGCACCGCCTGTGTGCATGGTGCCACTCAAGACAGTGCCCATGCAGGCGGTCTGCACCCGTTCAGCCCCAGATAGCCTGATCCGTATGCGTGCAGTGGTGCAGAGGGTGGACGGCGCGAGCGTCGTCGTCGCAGGCGAGACGGTCGGCGAGATCGTTGGTGAGGGTTTGTGTGTACTTGTGGGAATTACCCAGGGGGACACCGCCGAGAAGGCGGGGCAGCTCGCCCGCAAACTCTGGTCGGTACGCATCCTTGAGGGTGAAAAGTCCTGCTCCGACACAAATGCGCCGTTGCTGGTGATTTCCCAGTTCACGCTCTACGGGGACGCCCGCAAGGGCCGCCGCCCCACCTGGAACGCGGCCGCCCCCGGCGACATCGCCGAGCCGCTCGTCGACGAGGTGGTGGCGCAGCTGCGCGCACTGGGCGCACACGTCGAAACGGGCCGCTTCGGGGCGGACATGCGCGTCTCGCTCACCAACAACGGCCCGTTCACGGTGCAACTGGAGATCTGAGTCTCCAGGAGGCTGCCGTTACGGCTCGACCACGACCTCCTGGGCCGCCGCGGTGTTCCCCGCCAGCAGCTCCGCGTCCACCGGCACATTGCGCTTCACCAGAGCCAGCGCGATCGGCCCCAGCTCGTGATGGCGGGCCGACGAGGTGATGAAGCCGAGCTGCCGGCCCTCCTCGCCGTCGGCTGCCAGCCGCACCGGCGTTCCGTGCCCGGGCAGCAGCACCTCGCTGCCGTCCAGGTGCAGGAAGACCAGGCGCCGCGGCGGCTTCCCCAGGTTGTGGACACGGGCGACCGTCTCCTGCCCCCGGTAGCAGCCCTTCTGCAGATGGACGGCCGAGCCGATCCAGCCCAGCTCGTGCGGAATGGTCCGGTGGTCGGTCTCCAGGCCGACGCGCGGCCGGTGCTGCTCGATGCGCAGGGCCTCGTACGCGAGGAACCCGGCGAGGGGGCCGCTCTTCGCCGCGTACGCCTCCAGATCGGCCCTCGGCAGGAAGAGGTCGCGCCCGTATGCCGTCTCCCGTACGACCACACCGTCCGGCACCTCGGCGATGGACCCGGCGGGCAGGTGCACCACCGCGAACTCCCCGGTGCGGTCGGCGACTTCGACCCGGTTGTAGAACTTCATCTTCTCCAGGTACGCGACGAGGTCGTCCTGCGTGCCCGGCTCGACGTGCGCCCAGACCGTCTCGCCGTCGTCGACGAGATAGAGCGCGTGCTCGATGTGCCCGTTGGCGGAGAGGATCAGCGCTTCGGTCGCCTGCCCGACGGGCAGCTCGCTCACATGCTGGGTGAGCAGCAGATGCAGCCAGCTCAGCCGGTCGGCGCCGCTGACGGTGACGACACCGCGCTGCGAAAGATCAACGAGGCCTTGGCCCTCCGCGAGCGCACGTTGTTCGCGGAACAGGTCACCGTAGTGCGCGGCGACGTTCTCGTCGCGGCCTTCGGCGGCGACGGCACCGGGCTGGAACAACAGGGGGCTGGTCGGTGAGGATGACGGCATGTCCCCAGCCTACGACTCGGTGGTCGCGGCATAAATCAGTCGGCTTCGCCGACGGGCTTCACCGAGCATTTCTGACAGCGCCCGAAGATGGCGAAGTGCTTCATGTCCGTATCGAACCCGAATGTCTCGCGCAGCTTCGCCGTGAAATCGGCGGCCACGTCCACATCCGCCTCGATCACGTTCGCGCAGTCCCGGCAGACCAGATGGATGTGGTGGTGCCGGTCGGCGAGGTGGTATGTCGGCGCCCCGTGCCCCAGATGCGCGTGCGAGACCAGCTCGAGCTCCTCCAGGAGCTCCAGCGTCCGGTACACGGTCGAGATGTTGACGCCGCCCGCCGTCTTCCGCACCTGGGTGAGGATCTCGTCGGGCGACGCGTGCTCCAGCACATCGACAGCCTCCAGCACCAGCTGCCGCTGAGGGGTCAGCCGGTACCCGCGCCCGCGGAGGTCGCTCTGCCAGTCGGTTCTCACCACGCCCCCAGTGTAGGAGGGCGCGGGCGAATGCCACGTGCCCGCACGTGGCTGCCTGGACTACTTGAAGAAGGCGATCCCGTCGTCCGGGAGGTCCCCGAGACCGCGCGCCATCTCCGCGACCTCCTCGGGGGAGACGACCTTCTTCAGGTGCGCCGACATGTAAGGACGGAGCTCGACGTCCGGGGTGGACTTCTCGCCGACCCACATCAGATCGCTGTTCACATAGCCGTAGAGCCGCTTTCCGCCGCTGTACGGACCCGAGGCCGCCGTCCGCGCCACGGCGTCCGTGACGAGGTCGATCTGCGGCTTCTTCGCGCCGAGGTCGCCGTACCAGATCTCGACGATGCCCTGGTCACGGACCATGACGACCTCGACCTTGCGGTCGGCGTCGACGCGCCAGAAACCGGACTCGGACTCCAGCGGCCTGACCTGGTTCCCTTCGGCGTCGAGCACCCAGCTGTGGGAGACGTACTCCAGGAAGTCCCGGCCGTCCTGCGAGAAGGTGACGGACTGCCCGAAGTTGCACTTCTCATCACCGGGGAAGTCGGCGACGCCCACGCCCTCCCAGGTGCCGAGGAGGAAGGCGAGCGGGAGGAGGCTCGGGTTCAGGTCCGAGGGAATCTGGATCATGAGGCGGCTCAGACGATCTGTGAGGGGATGCCCGGGGAGGCGGAGAAGGCGGGGAAGACTAGCGCTGACCCTGGTAGAGCTTCTTCACGGTCAGACCGGCGAAGGCGAGGACGCCGACGCAGACCAGGACCAGCAGGGTTTCGAAGAAAACCTCAAGCACGGGGTGCTCCTTGCATGAGCGGGGTGGGCAGGTAGGGCCGGGCCAGGAGGGTGGCGAAGATCTTGGCTGGATCAGGGAGCGGGGCCTGGTGCGTGCAGCTGCAAGGCGCCGGAGCGCCCTCGTAGCGGAGCTACTAGGGCGTTTCGGCAACGCCGCAGATGCGCGTGCCAGGCCCCGCGAGCCCAGCCAAGATCTTCGCCACCCTCCTTAGCTTATCCGGCTGGGGCCCGGCCCTCTCGATGAGGTCTGCCGCACTCAGCCGAGCAGCTGCGTCTGCAGGATCACCGTCTGCTCGAAGGGCACCTTCGCCGTCGCTCCCTTGTGCGACTGGATGACCAGCGCCACGGTGTCCCCGGCCAGGACATAGGCCTGCCGGAGCTGACGGGCGCCGTAGGGCTTGGCCTCGGCGTAGACGTACGACGTGGTGTCCTCCACCGAGCCGCCTTCGGACCAGTGGTCGTCGAGCGCGACCTCGGGGGCCTCGTTCAGCGGCGTACCGCCGTCGAAGCCGACGCTCACGGTGTCGTCCTTGTACTCCTGGGCGAACGCCGCCGACTTGAACTGCAGCAGGTAGATCCGGGACGTCGTGCCGTCCGGCATCGTCCAGCCGCGCGCCGCGATATGCCGTACGGACGCATCGGCGAGCGCCTTCTTCAGATCGGCGCGCTCGTCCTTGGCGTACTCCGCGACATATTGGCCTGTGCCCGTCCAGCCGCCGTTCAGCGCCTTGTCCGCCGTCGCGCCC
>NZ_JAFLRJ010000520.1 GCF_017315755.1 Streptomyces beijiangensis | reverse complement strand
GTGACGGATGTGAGCAGGGTGGCGGCGAGTGCCGCGCAGAGGATGAGGGTGAGGAGGCGGATCCGGTGCAGTAGCGCCACAAAGGGCTCCCAGGCTCGACTGGATCGATTCGTCCGATGACTGGGAGAATGGAGGGGAGTTGAGGGGCCGTCAAGACCCAGTGCGGCAGATAGGTCGGATCAATTGGTGGCGGGGGGTGGGATGCGGGGTCAGGTGCGGGGTCAGCTCCAGCCCGTCACGATCAGCGTCAGAGCCGTGGCGAAGCCCGATCCCAGGAGCAGCAGGTACCGGCCGTAGAGGTGGCGGTACCGGCGCATCAGCAGGCCGAACGCGGCGAAGAGCAGCCCGACGGAGAGCGTGCGGGCGCCGCGCGCCTTCGCCGCCGTGGGCAGCCAGTCGGAGGCAGGTGTTCCGGCGCGGCCCGCCTCGGCTGCGTACACCTTGAAGGGGATGCCGTTCCACGGCTGGTGGCGGATCGCGGATGCACCTTCGAGGGCGAGTTCGCTGCGGACCTCCGCGTGCATCCGCGGTGTGGTGAGCGGGGCGGGCAAGTGGGCACCGGAGGTGGCCAGTTGGAGAGCGAGGAGGCTGCCCGCCAGGCTGCCTGCCAGGGCCGTGAGGGAGAGTTTCAGGGCGGCGCGTGGCACTGCCACGCACACCGCCGCGAGGAGCAGTTCCGGCATCAGCGGCCAGCTCAGGGCTTCCGCGAAGGCCCAGACGAAGGCGAGCGGGAGCGCCCAGCGGGAGACGACGACCGCTGCCACCCGGTGGCGGGTGCGCGAGTCGCGGAGGGGTTCGGATTTCGTACGGGCCGTGAGCGCGGCCACCGCGTCGCGGGCCTCTTCGGGGGAAGCCGTGGCGGGCAGCGGGGCGCCGATCTGTACCCGTACGAACGAGTGCCGCAGCCGGCCGTGCTTGGGCAGCAGGCGGTCCGTGCCGCCGATGCCGACCGGGACCAGCGGGACCCCGGCCCGCTCCGCGAGCAGCAGCGCACCCCGGTGGAAGGAGCCGACCTCCCCGTCACGGCCGCGCGTGCCCTCCGGGAAGAGCACCACCGCTCGGCCCGCCCGCAGATGGTCCGTCATGGCGAGGAGGTCGTCCAGGCCGCCGCCCGTACGGCGCACGGGGAAGCCCGCCGCCAGGCGCGAGCAGAGCCGGCTGCGCCACGGGGACGCGAACCAGTAGTCGGCCGCCGCGCCGATCGCGGGCGCGTGGCGCGCGTCGAGTGCGGCGAGGAGGGCGGCCGTGTCGGCGTGCGAGGAGTGGTTGGCCACCACCACACAGCCCCCGCGCGGCAGACGGCCGCGCCGCTCCACCCCGCCGGTGAGCGTGAGGACCAGCATCCACAGGGCCCGGCGCAGGAAGGCGGGCAGGCGGTGGGGTGCGTGGGTCGTCCGTACGAGAGCCGTTGTCACAGCGTCACCGCCATCGCGAGGAGCAGGGCCACCAGGAGTGAGTCGATACGGTCGAGCAGGCCGCCGAAGCCGGGCAGCCAGCTGCCCGCGTCCTTCACGCCCGCCTCGCGCTTGACCATCGACTCGATGAGATCGCCGCAGACGCAGCCGAGCAGCACCGCGGCCCAGAGGGCCGGGGTGAAGGAGCCGACTGCCCACAGGGCGAGGGCAGTTGCGGCCGCCGCGCCCAGTACGCCCGCCCAGGTCTTGTTCGGGGAGAGCGCGGACAGCGGTCGTGCGAGCGGGCCCCGCCTGCCCAGTGCCGTACCACCGCACCAGGCCCCCACATCGCCCAGCGCCACCGCCAGGCCGACCGCGATCGCGGTCCGGTGGCCGAGAGCCACAAGTCCGGTCAGGGCCACGGGAATCCAGAGGAGGGCGAAGAGGGTGCGGGCCGTGCGCGTGAAGCCGCGCTCGCTGTCCCCGGAGAGGAGTGAGGGCAGTGCGGCCGCCAGGAGGAGCAGCGCCGCCGACCTCAGGTCGAGCAGGTCAGGCGCCTGCCAGGCCAGTACGGGGAGAGCCACCGACCCCGCCGCGAGCACCGCGAAGTCCGTACGGGTCAGGTCCGTCATCCGTACGTACTCCGCCACCGCGATCAGCCCGAGCGCCGCCGCCAGCGCGAACGCCCCGGCGGCGCCCAGGTACAGCGCCCCCAGATACACCGGGGCGGCCAGCGCCCAGGTCCGCCAGCGCCTCCGCAGCTCCGCCCGCATCCGGACCTTGGCGGGCAGCGACGCGACGGCGACCCCGCTCACGCCGAGCGTCCCGGCGACCACCACGACGGCGCTCATCGGTCCAACTCCCGCCACAGCCAGGCCAGCCGGAGGACAGCGGTGAGCGCCGAGCCGGCCGCGACGACAGCCAGCACCGGGACCGCCCAGCCGGTGGCGGCCGCGATGGCCACGAGGAGGCAGCGTTCCGTCTTGCCGACCGGGCCGCCGTTGCGGCGCGGGGCGCCCGCCGCCGCACCTGCCAGGGAGACCCAGGAGGGGAGCGTCGCGGCGAGTGCGGCGACGGCCACCAGCCAGAGCGGGGCCAGCGCGACGAAGCCCGCCAGGACGATCAAGTCGGCCGCGCGGTCGCCGAGTTCATTGAGCACGGCACCACGCCTGGTGGTGCGGCCGGTGTCGCGGGCGAGTGCCCCGTCGAGGTTGGCGAAGGCGAGCCGGGCCGCGAGAAGGACGGCGACGGGCAGTGCGGCGTACGGGGCGGGCAGGGCGGCGAGCGCGACTGCCGCACCCGCGGCGGACACCACGCCCGCCGCGGTGAGGGTGTCGGGCGACACCTCGCGGCGGGCGAGCGCTCCGCGGATGCCGGAGAGGCGGGCGGCGTACCAGGGCTTGAAGGCGTAGAGGCCGTTCATGGGTGTCACTCTGCTGCGGACGCGCGCCGGGCGGATCGGCACGCGTACTCAGAACGGATCTGAGTACCGTGGACCCGTGATCACCACCGTGCACACCTCAGCGCTCAGCAGCACCGAACTCACCGGGATCCGAGCCCTGTTGAACACCGCTTTCGACGGCGGATTCAGCGACGCGGACTGGGACCACGGCCTCGGCGGTATGCACGCCGTCATCAGGGACGAGGCCGGGATCGCCGCCCACGGCAGCGTGATCCAGCGCCGGGTGCTGCACGCGGGCCGCTCGTACCGCGTCGGATACGTGGAGGCGGTGGCGGTACGCGCCGACCGCCACAGGCAGGGCCTGGGCGGCCGGGTCATGGAGGCGCTGGAGCACGTCATCGACAGTGCGTACGAGTTCGGCGCCCTCTCCGCCTCGGAGGAGGGCGCCGGGCTCTATGCCGGACGGGGCTGGCAGGTGTGGCCCGGGCGGCTCGGGGCGCTGGGCGCCGACGGCGTCGTACCGCTGCCGGAGGAGGAGGGGGCGACGTATGTCCGCCCGCTCGTCGGCGACCCGGCGCACCCCCTGCTCTTCGACTGGCGCGACGGGGATGTGCTGTAGGCCCTGGTCAGAGCACGCCCGCGTCGAGCGCCGTCCACACCGACGGATACAGCGGCCGGAAGCCGAGCTCGTCGCGGATCCGCTGCGAGGAGGAGAGGCCGTGCCACGGGTCCGGGTCGTGGCGTTCGGCGATGCCTTCCGGGAGCGGCACCCCGTTGAGCTGGTGCAGGTCGACCGCTGTCACCGGGGCGTCGTCCACGATGTTGTACGCACGGCCCGCGATCCCCTCCGCGTACAGCAGCCGGAGCAGGCCTTGCGCCACATCGGCGTGGTGGACCATCGCCAGGCGCTGGGTCGCCGCCCAGTTCGCCGCCCACGTCATCACGTTCGCGAGGTGCGGATCGCCCTCGCCGTACACGAACGAGAGCCGGCCGATGCGTACGTCGAGACCCTCGATCGCAAGGAGCGCCGTCTCGGCCTCCGCCTTCGAGGCCGGGTAGGCGCCCCACATCTCCCCGCCGGGCACCGGCACGTCGTCCTCGACCAGCGGACGGCCGCGCCCGGCGCCGTACACGAGGTTCGTCGACACCTGTACGAAACGGCCGACGCCCGCCTCCACGGCCGCGTGCCCCAGCGCGATCGCCGCATCGCGGTTGACCGCCCACGCCTCCTCGTCGGGCACCCCGCGGAAGGCGGCGGCGATGTTCACCACCGCGTCCACACCCACCAGCGCCTTGCGCACATCCTCCGCCTCGCGCAGCTCGCCGACCGCGACCTGCGCACCGAGCGCGGCGAACGGCGCCCCGCGCTCCTCGTCCCGTACGAGAACGCGCACCGTGTCGCCGTCGCCGCGCTGCCGCTGCAGCAGCCTCGGCACGAAGCGCCGTCCGACCTGTCCGGTCGCCCCGGTCACCAGAATCAACATGATCGTTTCCCTTCGTCGTGATGACACCACCGTGCGCCAGGACGGGGTGCGGCGGGAGAGACGCGCTTATCCGGGGACTGGCACTCCCTGGATAAAACCGCTGTTCAGGGCCATGGTGGATACATGGACCGAGATGAACTCGCGCACTTCCTGCGCCGCTGCCGCGCCCGCCTGGAACCCTCGGCCGTGGGTCTCACCGCCGGTGCCCGCCGCCGTACGCAAGGACTGCGGCGCGAGGAGGTCGCCCAGCTCACCGGCATGTCGGTGGACTACTACACCCGCCTGGAGCAGGCCCGCGGCTCCCACCCCTCGCGCCAGATGCTCACCGCGCTGGCGCGCGCCCTGCGCCTGAGCGAGGACGAACGCGACCATCTCTTCCACCTCACCGGGGAGGAGCCGCCGCGCGAGACGAGCTCCTCGCTGCATGTGCGGCCTGGGCTGATGATGATCCTCGACCGGCTGCACGACGCGCCCGCGCAGGTGATGAGCGACTGGGGCGAGGTGCTCGCCATGAACGCGATGGCGATGGCGCTTTCGGGGGAGAACGGGCCGGGGCGCAACATCATCCGCGCGTACTTCACCGATCCCGCGGCCCGCGCGATCGCGCCGGTCGAGGACCAGGAGGGGCACGCCCGCTCGCATGTCGCGCAGCTGCGGGCGGTGCTCGCCGCACGGCCTCAGGACCCGGGACCGGTCGGCCTCGTGGCCGAACTGTGCGCCACCAGTGAGGAGTTCGCGGCGCTCTGGGAGGAGCACGAGGTGGCGGTGCGCCGGTCGGCGGTCAAGCGCTTCATCCACCCGGTGGTGGGGCTCCTGGAGCTGGACTGCGAGGTGCTGGCCGTGGCCGAGCGCGGTCAGAATCTGATCGTGCATTCGGCCCGGCCGGGCACGCAGACGTACGAGCGGCTCCAACTGCTCCGGGTGCTGGGTCTGCAGGACTTCACCCCGCAACTGCCCTGATCGGAGCCCGTTGTCAGACCCTCGCCCTACGGTGACGGCATGACTCAATTCGTGATGGTGGCAGGCGCGTGGCTCGGGGCATGGGCGTGGGACGAGGTGGTGCCCGAGCTGCGTGCGGCCGGGCACGGTGCCCATCCGCTGACGCTCTCCGGGATCGCGGAGAAGCGGGATGTGCAGGGGGCGGGGCAGCAGACGCACGTCCGGGACATCGTGGACGAGGTGGAGCGTCTCGATCTTCGTGATGTCGTCCTGGTCGGACACAGCTACGCGGGCGTCCCGGTCGGCCAGGCGGCCGAGCGGATCGGCGACCGGCTGGCCAGGGTGGTCTTCGTCGACTCCAATGTGCCGACGGACGGGGAGTCGTTCTCTCTCGGGTGGTGGCAGGGCCAGGAGAAGTTCGAGGCGGAGCTGGCGGCGAACGGCGGATTCTGGGTGCCGTTGGCCGCTGAGGACTTCGAGGGGCAGGGGCTCACCGACGAGCAGATCGCCCGGATCGTGGCCGGCGCGACACCGCAGCCGGGCGCCACGGTGACCGAACCGGCCGTGCTGGAGCGGCCGTTGGGCGCGCTCCCTGCGACGTACATCAAATGCCTGCTCGACGGGGGCGAGCCGAGCGACGACGCGGCCAAGCTGCTGGCAGGCAGCGAGGGGCGCTGGGAGCTGGTCCGGATGGACACCGGGCACTGGCCGATGTTCTCGCAGCCGCACGAGCTGGCGCAGATCCTGCTGAAGGCGGCGGCCGGGGAATCCTGAGCCGCTCGCTCGCTCGCCCGCCCGGTTCAGAGCTCGACGAGGATCTTTCCGGTGTTCTCGCCGCGCAGCATTCCCAGGAATGCGTCCACGGTGCGCTCGAAGCCGTGCGCGACCGTGACGTCGGGGGAGATGCGGCCGCTCTGGAGGTGGGGTACGAGGAACTCCTCCAACTCGCCCTGGACGTCCCGGTAGTTCCTGACCAGGACGCCCTCCAGGCGCAGGCTCTTGTGGACGATGTCGTAGAGGTTGTGCGGGGCAGCGGGAGGGTTGGCGGGGTCGTTGTACTGGGCGACCGCGCCGACCCAGGCGATCCTGCCGTGCTCGCGCAGGACGGAGAGCGCACCGCTGAGGTGGTCGCCGCCGACGTTGTCGACGTACGCGTCGATGCCGTCCGGCGCCGCCTGCGCGAGGAGCTCGCCGACCGGCCCGTCGCGATAGTTGAACGCGGCGTCGAAGCCGAGGTCTTCGGTCAAGGCCTTCACCTTCGCCGCTGAACCCGTGCTCCCGACGATCCGCCCGGCGCCGAGGAGCCGGGCGATCGCGGCGGCGGAGATGAAGAGATCCTCGCCGGGCTGCAGGCGCAGGGTGCGGGTGAGGGCGACATAGGCGGTGAGCCCGGTGCCGCCGAGGATGCTCAGGTGGGCGGCGAGGGGCACGCCCTCGTACGTGGGGATCCTGCGCGTGCCGTCCGTGCCGAGGGTCACCACGGAGTGGGTGCGCCAGCCGTACCGGTGGAAGACGAGGTCCCCCTCGGCCAGCGCGGGGTCGCGGGAGGCGATGACGCGGCCCAGGGCGCGGCCTTCGAGCGGGGCGCCGAGGTCCCAGCCGCCCTCCTCCATCAGCTCGCGGTGGTACGGGTCCACGGAGAGCAGGAGGTTCTCCACGACAGCGGACCCGGGGGCGGGTTCGGGGACAGGGCC
>NZ_JAFLRJ010000519.1 GCF_017315755.1 Streptomyces beijiangensis | reverse complement strand
CGACGGAGCGCCACCACGGAGCGTCGGGAACGGCGTCGGAAGCAGGCTCGAAGGGCTGGCCGGGATGCGGCAGTGCGATCCGCGATCCGGTGCGCGCGCCCGCCGCGAGAGTCCCCTCACCGGGGTCCGACCAGGCGTGCGGCGCGAGGTTGAAGGTGCCCCAGTGGATGGGCAGCATGACGCCGTGCGGCTGTCCGCCCTGGAGGTCGAGATGGGCCTGCAGGCCCTCGGCCG
>NZ_JAFLRJ010000518.1 GCF_017315755.1 Streptomyces beijiangensis | reverse complement strand
TCGCAGCCCGCGTACCGCTCGTGATCGAGGAGTACGTCCAGGAGCTCGGCCCGCATCGCCCGTGAGACCCGGCTGCCGGGCGCGGCGAGTACGGGCGCGAGGACGGCCCGCACCTGGGGCGGGTTCCCCCGCACCAGGCCGGTGACCAGCGGAAAGAGGACCGCGCGGGCCGCGGGGCCTTGCTCCAGACGCCGTTCCACGAAAGCCGCCGCATGGGCGGCACCATCCGGGTGCCGGTCGACGTACTCCCGTACGAGATCGGCCGCCCGGCGCGCCAGGGCGGGAGGACTCACCTCGGCGAGCGCCCGCACCA
>NZ_JAFLRJ010000052.1 GCF_017315755.1 Streptomyces beijiangensis | reverse complement strand
AAGGAACGGACGCTTCCTTTGGTCCCATTTCACTGGGCCCTCCGGGCGCTTCCCATTCGGTCTTGCGTTTCCGACTCTATCAGATCCTTTCGGGCCTGATTCCCAGTCAGCGGGACTTTCAACCTGCTGTGTCTTTCCGGCTGTTGGGCCGTTCCGACGCTCAAACTCTAGCGCTTTCCCCCGGCGACTCATAATCGAGTCCCGGTTATCAATTTCGGCATGCCGAAATTGTCCCCGGCGAGGGATCGTGTCGAGTTTGTTTGCCGCTTTCGCGGCGGGAGTGGTTGCCGTGGAACCGATGAGGTTCCGTGGCAACTCGGAGGACACTACGGACTCGGCAGTTCCGCGTCAACTCGGTGACCCGTCGTCACATCCACGTGGTCCGGGACCTCGTCGTGCCGGTCGCCGACCGTGAGGGTGCCGGAGGGCTCGAACATGAGGATCGCGGCGCCGGTGGGGGCGTGCGGCTTGTGCTCCGTACCTCTGGGGACCGTAAAGACCGATCCCTTGGGCAGTGTGACCGTCCGCTCCCCCGTTGGCTCGCGCAGGCCGATGTGAAGTTCGCCGTCCAGGACCAGGAAGAACTCGTCCGTGTGGTCGTGGACGTGCCAGACGTGCTCGCCCTCGACCTTGGCGATGCGTACGTCGTAATCGTTGACGCGGCTGACGATGCGGGGGCTCCACAACGCGTCGAAGGTGGTCAGGGCCTCGTGGAGAGCGATCGGGTCGTTGGGCATACGGCAATCCTGGGGCGTGCGCGGTCGGGGCACGAGTGCTAGAAATCGCATATGCCGCAAGGATCCTCGCAACTGCATCGCGTCGTCGTGATCGTCGACGAGAACTCGAATCCCTTTGAGCTCGGCTGCGCGACCGAGGTGTTCGGGCTGCGGCGGCCGGAGCTCGGGCGCGAGCTGTACGACTTCGTGCTCTGTTCGCCGGAGCCGCGCACCCTTATGCGGGACGGGTTCTTCACGTTGACCGGTGTCGCCGGACTTGAGGCGGCCGACCGTGCGGACACCCTGATCGTGCCCAACCGGCCGGACACCGATGTCCCACGGCGGCCGGCGGTGCTGGACGCCGTGCGGCGGGCTCATGCTCGGGGGGCCCGGCTCGTGGGGTTCTGCAGTGGGGCCTTCACCCTTGCCGAGGCCGGGGTACTGGACGGGCGGCGGGCGACCGCGCACTGGCAGTGGGCCGACTCCTTCCGGGCCCGCTTCCCTGACGTACGGCTCGAGGCCGATGTGCTCTTCGTGGACGACGGGGACATCCTCACCGCCGCCGGCAGTTCTGCCGCGCTCGATCTCGGGTTGCACCTGGTGCGGCGTGACCATGGTGCGGAGGTCGCCAATTCGGTGAGCCGGCGGCTGGTGTTCGCGGCGCATCGGGACGGTGGGCAGCGGCAGTTCGTGGAGCGGCCCGTGCCCGACGTTCCTGATGAGTCCCTGGCGCCGGTGCTCGCCTGGGCTCAGGAGCGGCTCGGGGAGACCTTGACGGTGGCCGATGTCGCCGCTCGGGCCGCGGTCAGCCCGGCCACCTTGCACCGGCGCTTCCGGGCGCAGATCGGTACTACGCCGCTGGCCTGGCTCACCGGGGAGCGGGTCGCCCTTGCCTGCCGGCTCATCGAGCGGGGTGAGGATCGGCTCGATGTCGTCGCGTACCGCAGTGGGCTGGGGAGCGGGGCCAATCTGCGGGCCCTGATGCGGCGCGAGACGGGGCTCAGTCCGTCCGCGTACCGGAAGCGGTTCGGCGGTTAGAGGCTGTAGGGGTCAGGGGGTGGGGGCTGTGTCGATGCGGCGGATCGGGGTGCCCTTCAGATACGCCTCGATGTTCTCCACCGCCTGCGTGTAGTACGTGCGGTAGTTCTGCTCGGAGACATAGCCGAGGTGAGGGGTCGCGAGCAGGCGCGGGACCGTGCGGAGTTCGTGCTCGGCGGGGAGCGGCTCGGTGTCGTACACATCGAGCGCCGCTCCCGCGATGCGGCCCGCGCGCAGGGTGTCGATGAGTGCGGGCTGGTCGACGATCGCGGCGCGTGAGGTGTTGATCAGGTACGCGGTCGGTTTGAGGAGGGACAGTTCGCGGGCGCCCAGAAGGCCTCGGGTGCGGTCGCTCAGGGCCAGGTGGATCGTGACGAAGTCGCTGGTAGCGAGCGCTTCCGACAGGGACGGTGCGAGCGTCGCGTCTGCCTCGTCCGCGTGTTCCTTCGTCAGGTTCTGGCTCCAGGCGGTGATCTCCATGCCGAAGGCCTGGCCGATCCTCGCCACCTTGCTGCCGATCCGGCCCAGGCCGAGAATCCCCAGGCGCTGTCCTGCCAGGTCCGCGCCGACCGTGCTCTGCCACGGGCCTCCGGCGCGCAGGGCGGTGGACTCGGGGACGATCGAGCGGGCCAGGCCGAGGAGCAGGGCCCAGGTGAGTTCCACCGGCGGGGTGCCGGAGCTGTCCGTGCCGCAGACCGTGACGGAGTGGGTCCTGGCCGCCGCGTAGTCGATCACCGAGTTACGCATTCCGGAGGCGATCAGCAGTTGCAGCCGGGGCAGCCGGGCGAAGAGCGAGGCCGGGAAGAGGACGCGCTCGCGCAGGGTCACCACGATGTCGAACCCGGTCAGTGCGGCGGCCAGTTCGTCCTCGGAGGCGAAGTGTTCGGCGAAGGACACCACCTCTACGCTGTCGGTCAGTGAGGTCCAGTCCGCCAGCGTGGTGGCGACCTTCTGGAAGTCGTCCAGTACGGCACAGCGCAGCATCATTGTGGGTTCCATTCCGGCACGTCAGACATTGAGGAAAGCATCTCGTGTCGGGCGGGGTTCTGCTGGGATGGGGCCGGCAAGAGGCGGCAGCCGAGGCACATGAGCCTGCGGGCAGGAAAGGGGCCGGGGCCATGAGCCTGGCGCAGCTTCACTACACCTCGGCCCCGCCCGGGCCCGACGGGGAGGGTTTCCGTTTCACCGCGGTCTCGCCCGGGCTGCCGGATTCGCTGCTGACCGAGGCCGAGCAGTTGATCGGGTACGAGCCGCCGCGCGATGCGCCGTCCCGGCCGCGCGCGGATCAACTCGCCGATTTTCCGCAGGTGTTGAGTCACAGCGTGCTCTCCGACGGGGGGCGGCTGCTCGCCAGGACCGTTTACACGGGCGCCGACCACAGCGGGCGGTGGGGCAATTTCCATGCCCACGCCGTGCATCTGCCGGACGGTGCGCGGCTGCCCGGCGGGGTGCTGCCCATCACCGCCTGGGACTCCTCGCAGTGGGCGGTGCGCACTCCGGAGGGCGGGGTGCCCGCGCCGCTGGAGAAGCTGGCGCCGTCGGGGCTGTTCGACCGGGACGGGCTGGCCGATTTCGCCGCCGCGCGCGGGGCGTGGCTTGCGGGCTTCTTCGGTGATCTGCGGCGGCTGTGCGAGGACCCGGCCGCTCCGCAGATCGTGCTGGTGGAGCAGCGCAGTGCGGATGTGGCGCAGTGGGTGGCGCTGGGGAGCACGGTGCTGCCGCGCGAGAGCGCCCACCGGCTGACGTTCATCACGTACACACGGCGTCCGCAGCAGGCCGGGCAGCAGATCATCGGGGTGCTGCCGGACGACGCCCAGGCGATGCGCGGGCACGACCACCGCTTCCGGATGCACCACTGCACCGGGCGGGCGGGTCCCGTCGACGGGACCGCGGATGCGTGGGCGCACACCGCGGCGCGGGTGTGGCTGGGGCGGGCGCCGGAGCTGTTCAAGGCCGCGGCCGCTGTGTCGGACGGTCCTTTCGAGGCCGGGCCGCTGGCTGCCTTCGCGCTCAGGGCGGGGATCGCTCTGCCCGCCAACAGCCGTGCGGCCGGGGTGAATTGGCTGCGTGGGCGGACCGACGTACTGGACGAGGAGCAGCTGGCGCTGCTCGTCGTCACGGTGTGCGCTCCTGCCGAGGACCGTACGGCCGAGGAGTCGGCGGCCCTGGGGCGGCTCTTCGGCGTGCTCGACGGCAGGGTCCCTGTCGCGGTGACCGAGCCGCTCGCCGCGCTGCTGCTGGCCGGGGCGGTCCATGCGGCGGGGGCTGCCGGGCTCTCTCCCGTACGGCGGGCATCGCTCACCGACGGGCTGCGGGAGCGGCTCGCGGCCGATCTCGGTCCCGCGGTGCGCGAGGGGGTGCGGGGTGCGGACGGTACGGACCGGCCGCTGGAGCTGCTGCGGGTCGCGGACACCCTTGATGTGGACTGCGCGGATCTGCTGCCCGAGCTGGCGCACCGGCTCTCCCGGGCGCTGCTCGCCGATCCGGACGGGGTGTACTCCGTGACCGTACGGACGGGTCTGGAGGAGCAGTTCGAGCTGCGGGCCGCGCTCCTGGAGCAGTTGGACGCGCTCGCTTCGGAGGACCCGCCGGCTGCGGCCCGGATGCTGGAGTGCACCGCGCTGCCTTTCACCGGGATGCAGGCGCTGCCGCATCTGCGGATGTGCGCGGAGGCGTCGCGGGTCGGTACCGGGGACCGGATGTCCACCTTGCGTTCGGTGCTGCGTGCTTCGGGGATCTCGCCGTTCGCGGAGCCGCTGGTGCTGCGGACCGCGATGGGGCTTGTGTGGGACGGGGTGGTGCCCGGTGCGGGTGAGGCGCGGCTGCTGCTGGACGAGGCCGGTTCGGACGCACATCGCATCGCGGGTACGTGGACGGTGCTGGTCAGGGCCGCGCTGGAGGGTTCCCTGACGGACGGGGACGTTCCGGCGCTCGCCCGTGATCTGCTGCGGCGTTTCACCGGGGAGCTCGACGCCCGGGTGCGCGGGGCGCTGCTGCTCCTCGATTTCGCGGGGCAGCTGGACGAGGGCACGGCTCCCGACGGCTGGACGGGGCGGGTGCTGCGGCTGCGGTCGGCCGCCGAGCCGCTGGAGCCCGCCGTGCTGGAGCGGACGCTGCGGTCACTGGTTCGCCGGCTGCTCTCCGACGACCCGCCGGACGGCGAACTGTTCGCGCTGACGCACAGCGGCGACGCGGATCTGATCGCGGCGTACGGGCGGACGGCGCGGGATGAGGCCGTGCGCGACCGGCTGCAGCTGTCTCCCGGATACGTCGCCGACTGCTTCGTCTCGTGGAACGGTCACTCGGGTGCGGGTGCGGCCTGGGACGCGACGCGGACCGCGCTCCTGGAGGAGGTGCTGCGGCCGGTCGTACGGGCACTTCCCGCCGAGGACGTCGCCTCGGCGGAGCAGCGGCTGGAGCGGGCCGGGGGTCGTGCGGCGGAGGAGTTCCGCACCTGGAACCGGCCGGGGGCCTTCGGACGGTTCGCCCAGCGCTTCGGCGG
>NZ_JAFLRJ010000517.1 GCF_017315755.1 Streptomyces beijiangensis | reverse complement strand
GCGAAGGGCAAGCTGACGGCGCGCGAGCGGATCGCGCTGCTGGTGGATGCGGGGTCGTTCAGGGAGGTCGAGCAGTTGCGCCGGCACCGGGCGACCGGGTTCGGCCTGGAGGCGAAGAAGCCGTACACCGATGGTGTGATCACCGGGTGGGGCACGGTCGAGGGCCGTACGGTCTTCGTCTACGCGCATGACTTCCGGATCTTCGGCGGCGCTCTGGGCGAGGCCCACGCCACGAAGATCCACAAGATCATGGACATGGCGATCTCGGCGGGTGCGCCGCTGGTCTCGCTGAACGACGGCGCCGGTGCCCGTATCCAGGAGGGCGTCTCGGCGCT
>NZ_JAFLRJ010000516.1 GCF_017315755.1 Streptomyces beijiangensis | reverse complement strand
ACGCCCGAGGTCAGGGCGCGGGCGGGGCCTCCCGGAGCAGTTCCGTGAGGAGGCGGATGGCGCCCCGCTTGTGCAGAGGGTCGTTGCCGTTGCCGCACTTCGGGGACTGGATGCAGGAGGGGCAGCCGGCGTCGCATTCGCAGGAGGCGATGGCCTCACGGGTCGCGGTGAGCCACTCGCGGGCCGTGTGGAAGGCGCGTTCGGCGAATCCGGCGCCGCCGGGATGGCCGTCGTACACGAAGACCGTGGGGAGGAGGGTGTCGGGATGGAGGGGGATCGAGACGCCGCCGATGTCCCAGCGGTCGCAGGTGGCGAAGAGCGGAAGCATCCCGATGGAGGCGTGCTCGGCGGCGTGCAGGGCGCCGGCGAGGATCTCCGGGTTG
>NZ_JAFLRJ010000515.1 GCF_017315755.1 Streptomyces beijiangensis | reverse complement strand
CTCCGTACCCCCTGTCCCGCCGCTGCGGTTCGCGATGCTCGGCGACTCGACGGCGGCGGGACAGGGGGTACGGAGGGCGGGCCAGACCCCGGCCGCGCTGCTGGCCTCGGGGCTCGCCGCGGTGGCCGAGCGACCCGTGGACCTGCGGAATGTGGCGCTCCCCGGCGCGATGTCGGACGACCTGGACCGTCAGGTGACGGTGCTGCTCGCGGATCAGGTCCGTATGCCCGAGGTCTGCGTGATCATGATCGGCGCCAATGACGTCACGCACCGGCTGCCGCCGACGCAGTCGGTACGCCATCTGGCCACGGCGGTACGCCGTCTGCGCACGGCCGGGGCGGAAGTCGTGGTCGGCACCTGCCCCGACCTGGGCACGGTCGAGCAGGTCTACCAGCCGCTGCGCTGGCTGGCCCGCAGGGTCTCGCGCCAGCTGGCGGCGGCCCAGACGATCGGAGTGATCGAGCAGGGCGGCCGTACGGTATCGCTCGGCGAGCTCCTGGGCCCCGAATTCGCGGCGAATCCGCGCGAACTCTTCGGCCCGGACAACTACCACCCGTCGGCGGAGGGCTACGCGACGGCGGCGATGGCGGTCCTGCCCACGCTCTGCGCGGTGATGGGCCTCTGGCCGGAGACCGACCACCTGGACGCGTCCCGCGACGAGGACATCCTCCCGGTGGCGAAGGCGGCCTCCGCGGCGGCCGCCGAGGCGGGCACCGAGGTCACGGGCGCCCACGCCCCCTGGGCCCTGCTGAAGCACCGCCGCCGCCGGCGCATCGCGGGGGACACGGAACCGGCGGAGGTGACGACGCGGCACGGGTGAGCGGCTTTGGGGTCAGGCCGCCGGGGTCCGCTCAGGGGCCGAGTCCGGGGCCGGGGCCGGGGTGAGGATCGTGGCGGCCGGGATGTGGTCCGTGTTGCGGCGGGCCAGCAGCCAGTAGAGCGCTGCGGGGATCAGCAGGCCCACCAGCCAGGAGATGTCCGCTCCGCCCAGGGGGTCCACCAGGGGGCCCGTGTAGAACGACGTCGCCAGGAAGGGGAACTGGGCCAGCAGGCCGATCCCGTAGACCAGCAGGGCGTCCCAGCGCCAGGCGCCGTAACGGCCGCGGGGGTCGAAGAGGGCCGGGATGTCGTAGCGCTCGCGGGAGATCAGGTAGTAGTCGACCAGGTTGATCGCCGACCACGGCGTGAAGAAGGTCAGCAGGAAGAGCAGGAAGTCCTTGAAGGAGGACAGGAAGCTGTCCTTGCCGGCCAGGGCGACCGCCGTGCCCGCCACCATGATCAGGGCGATGTACGCCGAACGGCCGCGCGCGGTGAGGGTTTTCTGGGCCCGGAAGCCGCTGACGCCGGTCACCATCGACATGAAGCCGCCGTAGGTGTTCAGGACGTTGATCGTGAGCTTGCCGAGCGCGATGACGAAGTAGAGCGCGGAGGCGATGAGACCGGTGCCGCCGAGCGCGACCACGTAACCGACCTGGCTGTCGAGGAAGGCGCCGCCCGAGGTCGCCGCGACCAGGACGCCGAACGTCATCGACCACTGCGAGCCGAGCGTGGTGCCGCCGAGCGTCCACCAGAAGGTGGCGCGGGCGGAGGTGTCACGGGGGAGGTAGCGGGAGTAGTCCGCCACGTACGGGCCGAACGCCAGCTGCCAGGAGGCCGAGAGCGAGACCGCGAGGAGGAAGAGCGGGAAGGAGAACGCGTGGTCGTGGAGCGTGGCGGAGAGGTCGATCCGGTCCAGCAGGCGTATGCCCAGGTAGATGAAGGCGATCGCGCAGATGACGCTCGCCGCGCGGCCGAGTATGTGGATGACCCGGTAGCCGATCGCTGCCATGACGGCCGTGATCACGGCGAAGATGATGATGCCGGTGGTGTCGTCGAGGTGCGTGAGCTTCGCGACCGCCTGGCCCGCCAGGACACTCCCGCTGGCGAAGAAGCCCACGTACATCACGACCACGAGGAGGAGCGGGACCACCGCCCCCTTGACCCCGAACTGGGCGCGGGAGCTGATCATCTGGGGCAGGCCGAGGCGCGGGCCCTGCGCCGAGTGCAGCGACATGACGGCGCCGCCGATCAGGTTGCCGAGCAGCAGGCCGATGACCGACCAGAAGGCGTTGCCGCCGAAGACGACCGCGAGCGCACCGGTGACGACCGCGGTGATCTGGAGGTTCGCGCCCAGCCAGAGCGTGAACTGGGAGAAGGCGGTGCCGTGCCGCTCGGCGTCCGGGACCACATCGATTGAGCGCTGCTCCACCAGACCTGGCATGCGTTGCCTCCCTCTCGTACCCCGTGGGTATCCCATGCATTGATCTATGCAGAGTCGGGTGTGATGAATGGAAGGTCAATAGGTGCGGGTGAATTGTCTGTTACTTCGAGGTTTTCAGGGCGTGGCGACCTTGGCCTGGGCAGTGGATTGCGGGTTCAAGGGTGCGGGGGAGGGGCGGGCGGTGTCCCATGGCTGCCGTCATAGCCGATGGGCGTCAGGCCGCCGAGGTGTCCAGGGGGCGCAGTTCGTCCGCGTACGAGACCGAGATGCGGCGCATCAGGCCGTCGTCGGTGATGTCGTACTGGCCCAGGCGCCAGAGCGGCGGCGAGTACGCGTGGATCGAGACCGCGTCGTCCGTCGCGCCGGTGAGGCGGTGGATGTGGTCGGGGCCGAAGTGGAAGGACTCGCCTGCCGAGACGGCTGTGGCGAGGTGCCGGCCGCCTATCCGCGGGTTCGATTCGGTGAGTACGCCCTGGACCACGCGGACCGCGCCCGACGAGAGGTCGTGGTCGTGCCAGCCGGTGTCGTTCTGGCGGGTCCAGCAGAGCAGCCAGATGTCCACGTACTCGTCGCGGTGGAGGGAGGCGAAGTGCCGTTCGGTGTCGGAGAAGGCGACGTGGGGGCGCCAGAGGGCGGTGCGGGTCGCCAAGTCGTCCACCAGGGTGTGGAGTTCGTGCTTCTCGAGGGTGCGGGCGGGGAGGGCCGCGGTGTACGACGTCATGAGGTCGCTCCTTTCAGGAGGCGGGACGGGTTCGTGGTGCGCAGGGCGTGGAGTGCGGCCTCCGCGCCGAGGTCGGGGGTGGTGGGCAGGGCGTACGGGCGGTCGCTGCCGGAGACGATCACGTCGATCCCGGTGGTGCGGACGAGGGTGTCCACCGCCCGGGTGCCGTACGAGGACGTCTCGTAGAACACGTCGAAGTCGATCTCGCCCCGGCCGCCGCCGCGGGCCGCCAGGCGCTCGCTGTGGAGCGGGGCCAGGCCCGCGAGCGCCGCGAAGCAGACGCGCAGGCGCGGGTGGCGGGTGCGGCCGAAGGCGCGGAAGGCGTACCAGGAGGCGTGCAGCTGGTGGACGTACGGGACCAGGGCCGGCCACCAGGGCGGGGTGCCGGGGGG
>NZ_JAFLRJ010000514.1 GCF_017315755.1 Streptomyces beijiangensis | reverse complement strand
GCGGGCAGGACACGGGTGGTGTACCGGCGCTCGGACTCAAGTCCCTTGTCCGCACCGACACTTCGCGCCACCAGCGCCTTGGAGAGGCCTTCCGCGTACGCCCGGGTCCTGAAGTACCCGAAGCGCTCCCGCACGAGCGGCACCTTGTGGTGGATGACCGCACGGTCGTCGATCAGCAGCACCGCGTCGGGCAGCGCCTTGGCGAGCCGGATGCAGAGCTCGGTCTCCTCGCAGCCCAGCGGCCGCTTGTCGCCGTCCCTGCCGATCCCGGTGGCGAATCCGCCCGCCGCGTCGAAGGCCTCCCTGCGGAAGGAGGCGTTCCCGCCGAGGACGTTGCGGACCCGCACCTTGCCCGGGGGCAGTCCTCGGTACGTACAGCCGACGACCCAGTCGAACTCCTCGGGGAACCAGGCCGGCCTGCGGCCTGAAACCCAGGCCGGCATGGTTCCCCGAGGAGTTCGACTGGGTCGTCGGCTGTACGTACCGAGGACTGCCCCCGGGCAAGGTGCGGGTCCGCCACGTCCTCGGCGGGAACGCCACCTTCCGCAGGCAGGCCTTCGACGC
>NZ_JAFLRJ010000513.1:1455-1884 GCF_017315755.1 Streptomyces beijiangensis | reverse complement strand
TCGGCGGGCGTCGTCGCCATCGTCAGTCCCAGCACACCGAGCAGGACGGCGGCGCCCGCGGCACCGGTCCGGCGGCGGACGGAGGGACGGATGGGCAGCGACATGCGAGACACAGAGAAGCCTTACGTCGGGGACGGGAAGGCCGCGGGCGGGTCTCGACCGCTCGGTCCGTTGGTACGGGAGGGACACGAGGGGGAGGGGGGACGGGAGCCCTGCGACGTCCTCCAATAGAGCAGGGGTACGGGGGCGCCGCAATGGGCCCTGTTACTAGCGCGGCTCGCACGCTTCCCCGAAGTGCCCGGGGCCCTGGCCCCGCCGGGTGGCGCCCAGGAGCTACTAGGCGGCCTCGTACAGGACCAAAGACCTGTGGGCGACCTCACTCCCCGGCGGCCCCGAAAGTGACCTGGGTCTCGAAGGCCGCGCGCCGGG
>NZ_JAFLRJ010000513.1:0-1412 GCF_017315755.1 Streptomyces beijiangensis | reverse complement strand
CAGCGCGGTCGACTGGCCGGTCACCACCGGCCAGCCCCAGAGGTTCATGACGAAGCCGTACGCGAACCCGGCCACCGCCCCGTACGCCGCGAGCAGCCACAGCTCGGTGCGGCCCCCGGCCCGCGGCAGCAGGCCCGCGCCCATCGTCACCCACCCCATGGTGAGCATCTGGAACGGCATCCACGGCCCGACGCCGCCCGTCAGCAGCGCCGACGCGAACATCGTGAGCGAGCCCAGCGTGAAGCCGAAGCCCGGGCCCAGCGCCCGTCCCGCGATCACCATCAGGAAGAACATCGGCTCGATGCCCGCCGTGCCCGCGCCGAGCGGGCGCAGCGCCGCGCCCACCGCCGCGAGGACCCCGAGCATGGCGACGGCCTTCGGGCCGAGACCGGTGTCGGCGAGCGTGGCCAGGACCACGGCCAGCATCAGCGGGAGCAGCAGCGCGAAGAGCCAGGGGGCGTCACCGCTGTGCGCGACGACGTCCGAGCCGGGGTCGGCGAAGAGCGGCCAGAGGAAGGCCATGGCGCCGATCGCGGAGACGAGCAGTACGGCGGCGAGGGAACGCGGGCCGAAGCGGATGGGGGCCGGGCTCATCCCAGATCCTCCAGCGCGGTGGCGACCTGCGGCACCGTGAGCCACTCCTGCGGCGCGAGGATCTTGGCGACCTGGGGTGCGAAGGCGGGCGAGGAGACGACGACCTCGGCGGTCGGGCCGTCCGCGACGACCTCGCCGTCGGCGAGGATCACCACCCGGTGCGCCAGTTCGGCGGCCAGCTCCACGTCATGGGTGGCCATCACGATGGCGTGTCCCTCGGCGGCGAGCGCGCGCAGCCGGGTGACAAGGCGGGACTTGGCCGCGTAGTCGAGGCCGCGGGTCGGTTCGTCGAGGAGGAGCAGGGGCGGGCGCGCGGTCAGCACGATCGCGAGCGCGAGGGTGAGTCGCTGGCCCTCGGAGAGGTCGCGCGGGTGGGTGTCGTCGGGGACACCGGGGAGGAGCTCGGTGACCAGGGCGCGGCAGGTGCCGGCCGGGGCGTCCGCGTCGTGGTCGGCGGCGGTGCACTCGGCGGCGACGGTGTCGGCGTACAGCAGATCGCGCGGCTCCTGCGGTACGAGCCCGACGCGGCGCACCATCTCGCGCGGCTGTGTGCGGTGCGGCGGGAGCCCGCCGACGCGGACGCTGCCGGTGGTGGGCTCGACCAGGCCGACGAGGGTCGACAGGAGAGTGGACTTGCCTGCGCCGTTGCGTCCCATCAGGGCGATGGTCTCGCCGGGGGCCACGGAGAGGCTGACCCGGCGCAGGGCTTCGACGCGGTCGCGGCGGACTGAGAGGGAGGTGATTTCGGCGACGGGTGCGGAGGGTTGCGCCGCTTCGGTACGGAGCGGGGGCCTGCGGCGGGCGAACAGGGTGCGCTG
>NZ_JAFLRJ010000512.1 GCF_017315755.1 Streptomyces beijiangensis | reverse complement strand
GCGATCCGGCCGTGATCCAGGCCTATCTGGGGGCCGCGACGTGACCACGTTCCTCGAACTCCTCATCAACGGCGTCTCGGTCGG
The DNA here is from genome assembly GCF_017315755.1 of Streptomyces beijiangensis. Taxonomy (GTDB): domain Bacteria; phylum Actinomycetota; class Actinomycetes; order Streptomycetales; family Streptomycetaceae; genus Streptomyces; species Streptomyces beijiangensis. The sequence goes on along the minus strand of NZ_JAFLRJ010000512.1, from coordinate 430 downwards.
ATCGGTCTACGCCCTGATCGCGCTCGGCTTCGTCGTCATCTTCAAGGCCACCGAGGTGGTCAACTTCGCCCATGCGTCGCTGCTCCTGGCGGGCGGATACATCACCGCGAGGCTCCACGAGGACCTCGGCTTCTGGTTCGCGCTCGCCGTCGGTATCGGGGGAGCCGCCCTGGTCGGTGCGGCGGTCGAATTCCTGGTCATGCGCCGCTACCGGGGCAGCGACTCCAGCGTGCTGGCGATCGTCACGATCGGCGTCGACATCCTGCTGACCACCGAACTGACCCGGCGGATCGGCACGGACGTCCTGACGCTCGGTGACCCCTGGGGCGACCGGGTCCTCACCCTCGGCTCGGTTTCGGTGGCCCAGACCCGTATCGCCGCCTTCTGCGCGGCGGCCGTCCTCATCGGGGCCTTCCTGCTCGCCTTCCGC
>NZ_JAFLRJ010000511.1 GCF_017315755.1 Streptomyces beijiangensis | reverse complement strand
GCAGTCGACAAAGACGCGGCGGCCCTTGGAGACGAGGTACGAGACAGAGTCGCGGACCATCGCGAGGTTCTCGTCCAGGGTGGTGCGCAGGGCCAGTTCGACATGGCGGTCGTGCGACTTGGCGACCAGCGTGATCACCGGGGCCCCCGACTCCACGAGCGCCTTGACCTGAAGGTCGTCGGCGGCTCTGGCACCGGCCCTGCGGGTGGCGCCGAAGGCCACGAGCTGCGCGTGGCGGAGGGTGATCTCCTGCTGCGCGCGGGCGAAGAACTCGGTGTCGCGCGGGTTGGCCCCCGGCCAGCCGCCCTCGATGAAGCCCACGCCGAAGTCGTCCAGGTGCCGTGCGATGCTCAGCTTGTCCGCGACCGTGAGGTTGATGCCCTCGCGCTGCGCGCCGTCGCGCAGCGTCGTGTCGAAGACATGGAAAGAATCGTCGGTGGGGCCGCCGGCGGGTCCTCCGGCGGGTCCTCCGGCGGGTCCTCCGGTTGGTTCGCCGTGGGGTTCCCCGGTGCGTGCGCTCGGACTGCTGCTCATACTGATCCGGCTCCTGTGGGGTCTCGGTCTACCGGTATGACCTGCTCCACCGTCCATCTATGTTCCCTCGCTCTCGATTCCCGCTCGAGGACGGACCGAGTGCAGGAGAACTGTCCATTGATCTTCCGTCACTCTTCGAGTGCTCCTCGTTCGCGGTCGTCCATCGTGGCTCCCACACCGGCGCCCCCGCCCGCCCCTGACGCGCCGGGTGCAACCCACTGGAGAGCCATGTCCCGTCGTCCGGCCCCCTCGGATTCCTTCGCGGGCGGGGGCAGCACCAGGGCGGGCGCCCCGATCGCCCAGCTCGTACGGCGCCACTCCCGGCACCGGCTGCGACTGCTGCGCCAGGGGCTCCGGCGGAGCCCACGGAAGCGTTCATGACCGTGCCCGTGCCCCCGTACGTCCCCGACCCGCACCGGGACCGGTACGCCGTGCGCACCGCGGGCATGACGGCCTCGGAGATCCGGGCGCTGTTCTCGGTCGCCGGCAGGCCGGAGGTGGTCTCGCTGGCCGGCGGCATGCCGAACCTGGCCGCGCTGCCGCTCGGCACGCTCTCGGCCCAGGTCGCGCGGATCATCGCGGAGGACGGCCTGACGGCGCTGCAGTACGCGTCGGCACACGGCCTGCCGCTGCTGCGGGAACAGATCTGCGACGTGATGGCGCTGGAGGGCATCACCGCGCACCCGGACGACGTCGTGGTGACGGTCGGTTCGCAGATGGGCCTCGACCTGGTGACCCGGCTGTTCTGCGACCCGGGCGACGTGGTGGTGGCCGAGGGCCCGTCGTACGTCGGTGCGCTCGGCTCGTTCGCCGCGTACCAGGCGCAGGTGGTGCACGTGGCGATGGACGAACACGGCATGGTGCCGCAGGAGTTGCGGGCAGCACTGCGGGAGGCCGCGAACGCCGGGCAGCGCGTGAAGCTGCTCTACACGATCCCGAACTTCCACAACCCGTCCGGTGTGACGCTGGCGGCCGGTCGGCGGGCGGAGATCGTGGAGATCTGCCGGGCGTACGACGTGCTGGTGGTCGAGGACAATCCGTACGGGCTGCTCGGCTTCGACGGCCGCACCCACCCGGCGCTGCGCTCGCTGGACCCGGTCAACGTGGTGTACCTGGGCTCGTTCTCGAAGACGTTCGCACCCGGTCTGCGGGTGGGCTGGGTGCTGGCGCCGCGCGCGGTGCGGGAGAAGCTGGTGCTGGCCATGGAGTCGGCGACGCTCTGCCCGCCCACGCTGAACCAGATGATCGTGTCGCGGTATCTGGCCACGCACGACTGGCAGGGCCGTATCAGCGTGTTCCGGGAGGACTACCGCGAGCGCCGCGACGCGATGCTCGCCGCACTGGAGCGGTACATGCCGCCGGGTTGTACGTGGACGGTGCCGGACGGCGGCTTCTACGTGTGGGTGACGGTGCCGGAGGGCGTGGACACGAAGGCGATGCTGCCGCGCGCGGTGGCCGCCCGGGTGGCGTACGCGTCGGGCAGCGGGTTCTACGCGGACAAGTCCGGCGGCCGCCGGCTGCGGTTGTCCTACTGCTACCCGACGCCGGAGCGGATCCGCGAGGGTGTGCGCCGGCTGGCCGCCGTGCTGGAGTCCGAACTCAGCCGGTGACGGTCCAGGTGTCGTTGCCGGCGAGGAGGGTGGCGAGGTCGCCTTTGCCTTTCTGCTCGATGGCGGCTTCGAGCTGGTCGGACATCTGGGTGTCGTAGACGGGGCGGTCGACGGACCGGAAGACACCGATGGGGGTGTGGTGCAGGGTGTCGGGGTCGGCGAGGCGCGAGAGCGCGAACGCCGTGGTGGGGGACGTGGTGTGCGCGTCGTGGACGAGGATCTGCGACGCGTTCTCCGGGGTGACCGCGATGACCTTGAGGTCTCCGGTGGCCTGGTCGCGCACGACACCCTTCGAGTTGTCGGCGCCGAAACGGATCGGCTGGCCGTGTTCGAGGCGGATGACGGCTTCCTCGGCCTGCTGCTTGTCCTTGAGGACTTCGAAGGCGCCGTCGTTGAAGATGTTGCAGTTCTGGTAGATCTCGATGAGCGCGGTGCCCTGGTGCTCGGCCGCCGCCCGCAGCACCGAGGTGAGGTGCTTGCGATCCGAATCCACGGTGCGGGCCACGAAGCTCGCTTCGGCGCCGATGGCCAGGGAGACGGGGTTGAAGGGGGCGTCGAGGGAGCCCATCGGGGTCGACTTGGTGATCTTGCCGACCTCGGAGGTGGGACTGTACTGGCCCTTGGTCAGCCCGTAGATCCGGTTGTTGAACAGCAGGATCTTCAGGTTCACGTTGCGGCGCAGTGCGTGGATGAGGTGGTTGCCGCCGATGGACAGCGCATCACCGTCACCCGTCACGACCCACACGCTCAGGTCGCGGCGGGAGGAGGCGAGTCCGGTGGCGATGGCGGGGGCCCGGCCGTGGATGGAGTGCATCCCGTAGGTGTTCATGTAGTACGGGAAGCGGGAGGAGCAGCCGATCCCGGAGACGAAGACGATGTTCTCCTTCGCCAGGCCGAGTTCGGGCATGAAGCCCTGCACGGCGGCCAGCACCGCATAGTCGCCGCAGCCGGGGCACCAGCGCACTTCCTGATCGGACTTGAAGTCCTTCATGGACTGCTTGGCCTCGGCCTTGGGCACCAGCGAAAGGGCCTCAATCACCTCAGTCATCAATGGCCTCCTTGAGAGCCGTGGCCAGCTGCTCGGCCTTGAACGGCATGCCGTTGACCTGGTTGTAACTGATCGCGTCGACCAGATACTTCGCACGGATGAGGGTGGCCAGCTGACCGAGGTTCATCTCGGGGACGACCACGTTGTCGTAACGCTTCAGGACCTCTCCGAGATTCCTCGGGAAGGGGTTGAGGTGGCGCAGATGGGCCTGCGCGATCGGCTTGCCCTCCACCCGCAGCCTGCGCACGGCCGCGCTGATCGGCCCGAACGTCGAACCCCAGCCCAGCACCAGAGTTTTGGCGCCGTGCGGGTCGTCGACCTCAAGGTCGGGGACCTCAATGTTGTCGATCTTGGCTTGGCGGGTGCGGACCATGAAGTCATGGTTGGCCGGGTCATAGCTGATGTTGCCCGTGCCGTCCTGCTTCTCGATCCCCCCGATCCGGTGCTCCAGCCCCGGCGTGCCCGGCACCGCCCACGGACGAGCCAGGGTCTTCGGGTCACGCTTGTACGGCCAGAACACCTCGGTGCCGTCCGCCAGCTCATGGTTGGGGCCACTGGCGAACTGCACCCGCAGATCGGGCAGTTCATCCACCTCCGGCACCCGCCACGGCTCGGAGCCGTTCGCCAGATACCCATCCGACAGCAGGAAGACCGGGGTGCGGTAGGTCAGCGCGATCCTCACCGCGTCGATCGCCGCGTCGAAGCAGTCGCCCGGCGTCCTCGGTGCGATCACCGGCACCGGGGCCTCGCCGTTGCGCCCGTACATCGCCTGCAGCAGATCCGCCTGCTCCGTCTTGGTCGGCAACCCCGTCGAGGGCCCGCCCCGCTGGATGTCGATGATCAGCAGCGGCAGCTCCAGGGAGACCGCGAGCCCGATCGCCTCGGACTTCAGCGCCACCCCCGGACCCGAGGTGGTCGTCACGCCGAGCGAGCCGCCGAAGGCCGCCCCCAGCGCCGCACCGATGCCCGCGATCTCGTCCTCGGCCTGGAAGGTCCGCACCCCGAAATTCTTGTGCTTGGAGAGCTCGTGGAGGATGTCGGAGGCCGGGGTGATGGGGTAGGAGCCCAGGTACAGCGGGAGATCCGCCTGCCGGCCGGCCGCGATCAGCCCCAGCGACAGGGCCAGGTTCCCCGAGATGTTGCGGTAGGTGCCGGCTGGGAAGGCGGAGGTGGCCGGGGCGACCTCGTAGGAGACGGCGAAGTCCTCGGTGGTCTCGCCGAAGTTCCACCCCGCCCTGAAGGCCGCGACGTTCGCCTCGGCGATCTGCGGCTTCTTGGCGAACTTGGTCCGCAGGAACTTCTCCGTGCCCTCCGTCGGCCGGTGATACATCCACGACAACAGCCCCAGCGCGAACATGTTCTTGGACCGCTCGGCCTCCTTGCGGGAGAGCCCGAAGTCCTTCAGCGCCTCGATCGTCATCGACGTCAGCGGCACCGGATGCACGTGATACGCCTCCAGCGAGCCGTCCTCCAGGGGTGAGGTCGCATACCCCACCTTTGCCATCGGCCGCTTGGTGAACTCGTCGGTGTTGACGATGATCTCGGCCCCGCGCGGCAGATCCTCGATGTTCGCCCGCAGTGCGGCGGGGTTCATCGCGACCAGCACGTTGGGCGCGTCGCCGGGGGTGAGGATGTCATGGTCGGCGAAGTGCAGCTGAAAACTGGACACACCCGGCAGCGTTCCCGCGGGCGCCCGGATCTCGGCCGGGAAATTCGGCAGCGTCGACAGATCATTCCCGAACGACGCCGTCTCCGAAGTAAACCGGTCCCCCGTGAGCTGCATCCCGTCACCGGAATCACCCGCGAACCGGATGATCACCCGGTCCAGCCGACGCACCTCTTTGGTACGCGCCTCTTTGTTCCGCACCTCTTCTGCACGCACCCCTGTCACGCCGGGGGCAGTGGTTTCCACGGACATACGTGTGTCGGCTCCTGTCGGTGCTGGTTCCTCGCGCGTCACTGGGGCTGGTTCCCGTGCTTTCTGGAGGGCTGCGCCACGTACTTGGTGCGCAGCACGGCGAGCGCGTCGATCAGCCTGACGCGGGTCTCCGCGGGGTCGATGACGTCGTCCACCAGGCCGCGTTCCGCGGCGTAGTACGGGTGCATGAGCTGGTCCCGGTACTCCTTGATGTACTGCTCGCGGGCGGCCTCCGGGTCGGACGCGGCCGCGATCTCGCGGCGGAAGACGACGTTGGCCGCGCCCTCCGCCCCCATCACCGCGATCTCGTTGCCGGGCCACGCCAGTGACACGTCGGAGCCGATGGAGCGCGAGTCCATGACGATGTACGCGCCGCCGTACGCCTTGCGCAGGATCAGCTGGATACGGGGGACCGTCGCGTTGCAGTACGCGTACAGCAGCTTCGCGCCGTGCCGGATGATGCCCCCGTGCTCCTGGCCGACGCCGGGCAGGAACCCCGGCACGTCCACCAGCGTCACGAGCGGGATGTTGAAGGAGTCGCACATCTGCACGAAGCCGGCCGCCTTCTCGCTGCCCTTGATGTCGAGGACCCCTGCGGACACGGCCGGCTGGTTGGCGACGATGCCGACGACCTGGCCGTCCAGGCGCGACAGGGCGCAGACCACGTTGGGCGCCCAGGCCTCGTGCACCTCGAAGTACTCGCCCACGTCGACGACTTCCTCGATGACCCGGCGGACGTCGTACGCGCACTTCGCGTCGGAGGGCACCACGTCGAGCAGGGCCGGGGTGAGCCGGTCCGGCCGGTCGGCGCAGGGCTCCGACGGCGGCTGCTCGCGGTTGTTGGCGGGCAGGAAGGAGAGCAGGTGGCGGACGTCGGCGAGGCAGCTCTCCTCGTCCTCGTAGGCGAATTGGGCGACTCCGGAGAGACGGGTGTGGGCGATGGCGCCGCCCAGGTCGTCGTGGCTGATCTGCTCTCCGGTGACGGCCTGCACCACGTCGGGACCGGTGATGAACATCTGCGAGGTGCCGCGCACCATGAACACGAAGTCGGTCAGCGCCGGGGAGTAGGCCGCCCCGCCCGCGCAGGGGCCCATCATGACGCTGATCTGCGGGATGACCCCGGAGTTGCGGACGTTGCGCTGGAAGATCCCGCCGTATCCGGCGAGTGCGGTCACGCCTTCCTGGATACGCGCCCCTGCGCCGTCGCACAGGCCCACGATCGGGGCCCCCGCCGTGGCGGCCATGTCCATGATCTTGTGGATCTTCTCGGCGTGCGCCTCGCCCAGGGAGCCTCCGAAGATCCTGAAGTCATGGGCGTACGCGAAGACGGCCCGTCCGGACACCCGCCCCCAGGCGGTGACCACACCGTCGGTGTAGGGGCGCTTGTCCTCCAGGCCGAAGCCGCTCGCCCGGTGTCTGCGCAACCCTTCGACCTCGGTGAACCGGCCGTCGTCGAAGAGGAGCCCGAGTCGTTCCCGGGCCGTGAGTTTGCCCTTGGCGTGCTGCGCCTCCGTGGCCTTCTCGCTCGGCCCCCGGTGCACGGTGTCGCGTATGGCCTCGAGTTCGGCGACCGTGCCGCGCCGCTGCCTGACCGGCTTGTCGTCCAGGGCGGTCATGGGTTTCCCTTCCGGCCGTCGTGATGAACCGTGATGAACCAACGGCCAGCCTCCGCCCTGTCACTCGAAGCCGGTTGGAGCGACGGACGACGCCGCCCCGGCGCGGCCGGCGCCGATGCCGGTCGCACCGGTTCTCCACCGCCGCGCGAGTGTCCGTCGAGAGCGGGGCGGGATGCTCGGGGCCGTGAGCTCCGATGCGGACGGTCATGAGCCCTTGCGGAGCTCCGCCCGTCGGCGTCCTTTCCCCCGAGGATGCCGACGGGCCCCCTTTCCCAGCACATGGCGCACATCTGGCACCACATTGGCTCGACGTGGCGCCAGTTGTGTGCCATG
>NZ_JAFLRJ010000510.1 GCF_017315755.1 Streptomyces beijiangensis | reverse complement strand
GAGCAGCATCCCGCCGGCCAGCATCGTGGCCAGCAGGCCCCTGTAGGTCTTTCCGCTGAGCTTCATGTCTATGAGACTCGCGAGGCACCGACATGGAGCCGACGAAGGAGTTGCGGCTGCGTCTCGATGCGGACACAGCGGTCACGGGCGGGCTACGAGACGATGTCCTTTCGGGCGAACCCCCGGAAAGCCAGGGCGAAGAGGATGAGGGCGTACGTCACCGAGATGGCCGACCCCTTGAGCATTCCGCCCCATTCGAGGTGCGGCTGGAGCGCGTCCGCCCAGGCGAACTGCCAGTGCGCGG
>NZ_JAFLRJ010000509.1 GCF_017315755.1 Streptomyces beijiangensis | reverse complement strand
CACCCCGCCCAGCGCGGTCACCCGCTCCCGCATCCCCACGAGCCCGTTGCCCCCGCTCGGCAGCCCGGCATCGGCGACCCCCGCGTCCGAGGGGCCGTTCTCCACCTGCATGGCGACCTCGCTCCCCCGGTACGCGAGCCGCACCCACGTCTTCGCCCCCGCCGCGTGCTTGTGCACATTCGTCAGGGCTTCCTGCACGACCCGGTACGCGGTCTGCTCGACCAGCGCGTGATAGTTGCGCACCGCGCCCTCGACCACGAACTCCACGGTCATCCCCGCGGACCGCGACTGCCCCACCAGCGTCTCCAGCTCGTCGAGACAGGGCCCGTCCTCACCGGCTGAGGCCGCCGCAGCGGCAGCCGCGTCCCGTACGGCCGCCAGCGGCACCGCCACCGGCGCCTTCGCGGCCTCCCCGGCCCGCAGCACCCCGAGCATCTCCCGCAGCTCGGTCAGCGCCTGCCGGCCCATGTCCCCCACCAGCGCGGCATTCTTCGAAGCCTTCGCCGGGTCCTTGGGCGCCACGGCCTGGATCGCCGCCGCGTGCACCACCATCAGACTCACCCGGTGCGCGACGACGTCGTGCATCTCGCGCGCGATCCGCGTCCGTTCTTCGGTACGGGCCCACTCGGCCCGCTCCTCCGCCCGGTCGGCCAGGAGCACCAGCTCCCGCTCCAGGCTGTCGGCCCGCTCCCGCAGCGACTCCATCAGCCGCCGCCGGGCGCCTATGTACAGCCCGTACAGCACAGGGGGCGCGGTCAGCCCCAGCGACATGAAGACCGACACCAGGACGACGAACACCGCACCTGGGTCGTCGGCGTCCGTCCCCACCCCGTGCCGCAGCCGTACGGACGTCACGATGAACGTCCCCACCAACGACATCGTTGCCAGTACGCCGGTCAGCCTGCGCGGCACTTCCGATGCGGCGAGCGTGTAGAGCCCGACCAGACCCATCAGATAGCCCATCTGGGCAGGCGTGATGGCGATCGACACCAGCACCACGGCGATCGGCCACCGCCGGCGCAGCACCAGCGAGGCACCCGCGACCAGGCCGAAAACCACCCCGACAGGCGCAGGCACCCCCGCCTGCCCCGCAAAACTCACGCCTTCCAACGCACATTCGAAGGCCGAGACAACGCCCAGCCCCACATCCAGGACGGCACTGCGCCGCCGCTCCCACCACCACCAACCGCGGGAGGTCAACCCCGCGGCGTCGTGGTGCTGCGCCCCCGTTACGGTCATGCCTTCCAGCCTACGGGCGGGCATGGCGGGGCTCCCAACCTTTTCCCCAGCGGGAGGTTACGGGGCACAAGTGACGCGGGACCGGAAGATCAGACTCCGGGGCGAAGCGCCGAGTTCTGCCGTCGCGTGGAAGGCGGTTGGTACGGCATAGTGTTGCGTGCCGATCCGACAACCCGGCACAATGTCCGGTTCAGTCGGGTTTCATCCCCCATGGTGTAATCAGGCAGCACTGCGGTTTTTGGTACCGTTCGTCCAGGTTCAAATCCTGGTGGGGGAGCAACAGTTCACGGGTCCTGGCTTTCACAGCCGGGACCCGCACATATTTCCGGCCCGATACCCCCCGGTATCCTTCGGGTGTCCACCACCCGAAGCCGAAGGGCACCACCGTGAGCGCCAATACCCCGGCCGCCGTCGTCGTCCTCGCAGCGGGTGAGGGCACCCGCATGAAGTCGGCCACTCCCAAGGTCCTGCACGAGATCAGCGGGCGCTCGCTCGTCGGACACGTCGTCGCCGCCTCCCGTGAGCTCGACCCCGACCACCTCGTCGTGGTCGTCGGCCACGCACGCGAGCAGGTGCAGGCGCACCTCGCCGAGATCGACGCGGAGGTACGCACCGCTTTCCAGGCCCAGCAGAACGGCACCGGACACGCCGTCCGGATGGCGCTCGAAGAGCTCGGCGGGAACGTCGAAGGCACCGTGGTCGTCGTCTGCGGGGACACCCCGCTGCTCACCGGCGAGACGCTGACCGCGCTCGTCGCCACCCACGCCGCCGACTCCAACGCCGTCACGGTGCTGAGCGCCGAGGTGCCCGACTCCACCGGGTACGGACGGATCGTGCGCGACCTCGACACCGGCGCGGTCACCGCGATCGTCGAGCACAAGGACGCCTCCGACATCCAGCGGGCGATCCGGGAGATCAACTCCGGGGTCTTCGCCTTCGACGGGCAGCTGCTCGCCGACGCGCTGGGCAAGGTGCGCACCGACAACAGCCAGGGCGAGGAGTACCTCACCGACGTGCTGTCGATCCTGCGCGAGGCCGGCCACCGCGTCGGGGCGTCCGTCGCCGCCGACCACCGCGAGATCCTCGGCATCAACAACCGTGTCCAACTCGCCGAGGCGCGCGCCCTGCTGAACGCACGGCTGCTGGAGCGGGCCATGCTGGGCGGGGTGACCGTGATCGATCCGGCCACCACCTTCATCGACGTCACCGTGACCTTCGGGCAGGACGCCCTCGTGCACCCGGGTACGCAGTTGCTCGGGGCCACGCACATCGCCGGGGGTGCGGAGGTCGGGCCCAACACCCGCCTCATCGACACCACCGTCCACGCGGGCGCCCGCGTGGACAACTCCGTGGCGACCGGGGCCGAGATCGGCGAGGGGGCCTCCGTCGGTCCGTACGCCTATCTGCGGCCGGGGACGAAGCTCGGGCTGAAGTCGAAGGTCGGGGCGTACGTCGAGATCAAGAAGTCGACCATCGGCGAGGGGACGAAGGTTCCGCACCTCTCGTACGTCGGGGACGCGACCATCGGCGACTTCACGAACATCGGGGCGGCCTCCGTCTTCGTCAACTACGACGGCGAGAGCAAGCACCACTCCACGATCGGGTCGCACTGCAGGACCGGCGCGGACAACATGTTTGTGGCACCTGTCACAGTCGGGGACGGTGTCTACACCGCGGCCGGTTCGGTGATCACGAAGGACGTGCCTTCCGGTGCGCTGGCCGTCGCCCGTGGCCAGCAACGGAATATCGAGGGCTGGGTGGCCCGCAAGCGGCCGGGCAGTGCGGCCGCCCAGGCGGCCCAGGCCGCTCCCCCGGAGACGTCCGGCAAAAGCTGACCGGAATCAGGTACGCCGATCTCGGCGTACCGTGATAAATGCACACGGCTGGCTCGCCCAGCGGCAATCCAACACGTCTGAGGAGACTGTGCTGTGACCGGGATCAAGACGACCGGCGAGAAGAAGATGATGCTCTTCTCCGGCCGCGCCCACCCCGAGCTGGCCGAGGAGGTTGCACACCACCTGGGTGTCAGCCTCGTGCCGACGAAGGCCTTCGACTTCGCGAACGGTGAGATCTACGTCCGTTTCCAGGAGTCGGCCCGCGGTGCGGACTGCTTCCTGATGCAGAGCCACACGGCTCCCATCAACAAGTGGATCATGGAACAGCTCATCATGGTCGATGCGCTGAAGCGGGCCTCGGCCCGTTCCATCACGGTGATCGTGCCGTTCTACGGCTACGCCCGCCAGGACAAGAAGCACCGCGGCCGCGAGCCCATCTCGGCCCGGCTGATCGCCGACCTGCTGCAGACCGCGGGCGCCGACCGCATCCTCACGATCGATCTGCACACCGACCAGATCCAGGGCTTCTTCGACGGCCCGGTCGACCACCTCTTCGCCCTGCCGCTCCTCGCGGACTACGTGGGCGCGAAGGTCGACCGCGACAAGCTGACCGTCGTCTCCCCGGACGCCGGCCGCGTGCGCGTCGCCGACCGCTGGTGCGACCGCCTGGGCGCGCCCCTCGCGATCGTGCACAAGCGCCGCGACAAGGACGTCGCCAACCAGGTCACCGTCCACGAGGTCGTCGGTGACGTGAAGGGCCGCGTCTGCGTCCTCGTCGACGACATGATCGACACCGGTGGCACGATCTGCGCCGCGGCGGACGCCCTGTTCGCCAACGGTGCGGAGGACGTCATCGTGACGGCCACGCACGGCGTGCTGTCCGGTCCCGCCGCGGACCGTCTGAAGAACTCCAAGGTGAGCGAGTTCGTCTTCACGAACACGCTGCCCGACCCGGGCGACCTGGAGCTCGACAAGATCACGGTGCTGTCGATGGCGCCGACGATCGCGCGTGCGGTACGCGAGGTCTTCGAGGACGGTTCGGTCACGAGCCTCTTCGACGAGCAGGCGTAACCAACGCGACCAAGGCCTCACGGCCTCACGGCCTCGGTAAAGATCGATTTCTGGTACGGCCTTCCCGCCGGGTAGACTCACTGAGTTGCTCGGCGAGGGAGGCCGTACTGGTTTCAGTACGGGGCTCCGTTATCGACGCGCTGTTCGTAGCAGGCTGCTTGTCGTGGCCGGGTGACCCGTCTCTTTTTTTGACACCCGTCATCATCTACGAGGAGTGCCACCATGGCCGAGATCAAGATCACCGCTGAAGTACGCACGGACTTCGGCAAGGGCGCCGCCCGCCAGACCCGCCGCGCCAACCGCGTCCCCGCGGTCATCTACGGCCACGGTGCCGAGACGGTTCACATCTCCCTTCCGGGCCACCAGCTCATGATGGCGCTCAAGACCAACAACGCCCTGCTGACCCTGGACATCGAGGGCCGCACCGAGCTGGTCATCCCCAAGGCCATTCAGCGTGACGCCATCCGCCGCACCCTGACCCACGTCGACCTGCTCGCGGTCAAGAAGGGCGAGAAGGTCACCGTCGAGGTCTCCGTCATCGCCGAGGGCGACCTGGCGCCGGGCGCCAACCTTCTCGAGTACGTCCTCAACACCCTGACCGTCGAGGCCGAGGCCACCCACATCCCCGAGTCGGTCACCGTCTCGATCGCGGGCCTGGACGCCGGTCAGTCCATCCTCGCCAAGGACATCACGCTGCCCGAGGGCACCGTCCTGGCGATCGACGAGGACGCGGTCGTCCTCCAGGTCGTCTCGACGCAGGAAGAGGCCGCGGCCGAGACCACCGCCGAGACCACCGAGGCCTGAGCCTCGCGCTGACTCATCCCCGGGGCTCCGCCCCGGACCCCGCTCCTCAAACGCCGGAGAGGCTGAAAACGCCTCTCCGGCTTTTGGTGCTCACAAGGAGAAACGCACGGATGTCGGACAGCAACGCGCCCTGGCTGATCGTGGGGCTCGGGAACCCCGGTCCCGAGTACGCGGCCAACCGTCACAACGTCGGTTTCATGGTCGCCGACCTGCTGGCTTCGCGGATCGGCGGGAAGTTCAAGACGCACAAGGCGCGTGCGCAGGTCCTGGAGGGCCGGATCGGGCCGCCCGGACCGCTGAACCGGCGTGTGGTGCTGGCAAAGCCGCTGTCGTACATGAACCTGTCGGGCGGTCCGGTCACCGCGCTGCGGGACTTCTACAAGGTGGACACCGACCGCATCGTCGCGATCCACGACGAGCTGGACATCGACTTCGGCACGCTGCGGCTGAAGCTGGGCGGCGGGGACAACGGCCACAACGGTCTCAAGTCCATGACGAAGTCGCTGGGCCCCGACTACCACCGGCTGCGGTTCGGCATCGGGCGCCCGCCGGGCCGGATGCAGGTCGCCGACTTCGTACTGAAGGACTTCTCCGGCGCGGAGCGCAAGGAGCTGGACTATCTGGTGGACCGGGCCGCGGACGCGGTGGAGGCGCTGCTCGCCGAGGGGCTCGAGCGCGCCCAGGGTACGTACAACTCCTGAGGGCCGTGGGCCGCGCTTGACCTGGAGTAGTCCCATGGCCAAGGATCGCGCCGCATGAGCATGAGGCGGAATCTGGCCATCCTTTTGTACGGCGGCGTGGTCGCGCTGGTCCTGGTCGCGGGCGTCTGGTCGTCGTGGGGGACGGCGCAGCACGTACTGCTCGCGAAGGGGCGGGACCACGGGACGATGACGGTGTCCGCGTGCGGGGAGGACGTGTGCACGGGGTCGTACGTTCCCTCGGGCGACTCGGAGCCGCATGCGCGTGGCGTGACGATCGACCGGTCGGTCGCGGCGAAGAAGGGCGAGCGGCTGCCGGTGGTGGTGAAGCCGGGGACGGACCAGGTGGTGCGGACGGGGGCGGCGGGGGTGCTCCATGCGTGGGTGCCGCTGGGTGGGGCGTTGGTGCTGGCCGCGCTGGTGATCGGGGGCGGGTTGCGGATGCCGCGCACTGCGTGGGCTACGGGGTTGGCCGGGGCGGCGCTGCTGACTGCGACGTTCGTCGCGCTGTAGGCGACCTCCGGCCGCCTGTCCTCAATCGCCGGACGGGCTTGATATGTCTGCCACCGGCTTGTACGCGCGGGAATGAACAGCCCACGCAATTCAAGCGCGCATCGGGCAAAATCAAGCCCCTCCGGCGATTGAGGAGCGGGGGTCCGGGGGCGGAGCC
>NZ_JAFLRJ010000051.1 GCF_017315755.1 Streptomyces beijiangensis | reverse complement strand
TTCCTTTGTACTCACCCTCTCAGGCTTTCCTCCGGGCGCTTCCCATTCGGTCTTGCGTTTCCGACTCTATCAGACTCTTTCGTGTCCGATTTCCTCGGTGCCTTTCAGGTTTCCCTTTCCGGCGATTCTGACTCTATCAGATCCTCGCGGTCCTGATTCACCAGTCGAACTTTGGTTGTCGTTGCGGCTGTTGGGCCGTTCCGACGCCCAAACTCTAGCGCTTTCCCCCGGCGTCTCATAATCGAGTCCCGGTTATCAATTCCGGCATGCCGAAATGGTCCCCGGGGGAGATCGTGCTGAGTTTGGTTGCCGCTGACGCGGCGGGAGTGGCTGCCGCTGAACCGTTCCGGCTCGGTGACAACTCGGAGGACAGTACGGACCGTACGGTTCCACGTCAATTCGAGGCCCGGCGGAAGGCGGCAGCATGTTCGGACACCCACTGGCGGTACGTGAGCGCCTGGCGCCCGAGGATCGTCCCGACCTCGCCAGTGAGCGGTGCGGGGTGGCCCAGATCCCGGGCGTACCGGTCCATCAGGGCCGTGACGAACGGCTCGGGGACGCCGTGCTGGACCATCCCCTTCGCGGCGATCTCCGGCGGAACCTCCTCGTACCGCAACGGGCGGCCGATCACATCGCCGATGACCGCGACCATCTCCTCCTGGGTGAGCGACTGCGGGCCCGTGAGCTCCAGCCGGCGCCCCACCAGGTCGTCGCCAAGCAGCGCTCGCGCCGCCACCGCGGCCAGGTCCTGCTCGTGAACCGGTGATTCGGCGAATTGCGCGTACGGGCCGCGTACGACGTCGCCTCCCTGGATCTGGCCGCCCCATGCGTGCAGTGAACTGACGGAGAAGGTCCCCGGGCGCAGGCTCACCCACTCCAGCCCGCTTTCCACTGCGGCGGTCTCCGCCTCCTTGTTCCGGTCGCCGCGATAGCGGGACGGCTGGTCGGCGAGGGGTTCGTCGATATTGAGGGCTGCCATCGCCACCACTCGCCGTACTCCGCGCTCCCGTGCGAGTGCGACCAGCTCGGCCGCGCGCTCCCCCGCAGCACGCGGGTGCAGGAAGAGGCTCGTGACTCCGTCCATGGCTGCGGCGAGCGTGCCGGGCCGCGACGGGTCGCCCTCGACGACCTCCACGCCGACCGGCATGCGGGCGGCGGAGGGGTCACGGCTCACGGCCCGTACATCGGCACCCTCTGTATGAAGGATGTCGACAAGAGGACTTCCAACAAGCCCCGTGGCCCCGGTGATCAAGATCATTTTCGTGCTCCTCTGCTCTGCGATTGCATCCTCAGAGCAGTAGGAGGGCGGGATGTGTGACATCCGCACCCACCGTCCCCGGCGGTGCGCTACCCCGTCGGGTTACCCGTGTGCGGGTCGCGGGAGGTGAGGCAGTAGAGCGCGCCGGCGGGGTCGCGCATCACGGTCCAGTGCGCGAAGCGGCGTACGAGCGTGGCGCCGTGCTTCTCGTGCCAGGTGCGGACCGCATCCACGTCCGTGCAGGCCAGGTCGAGGTGGGCGGAGGTCGGACGGTCCTCGGCGAGCCGCTGCAGCAGGATGCGGACCGGCAGGTCGGGGGTAGGCGCGACGCGCTGGAACTCGGGGCGCGAGCCCGTCACCCGCTCCCATCCCGTCAGCGCGGCCCAGAAGGCCGCCTCGGTGTCGTACAAGGCCGGCGCCAGATCGATGCAGATCTGGTCGAGGCGGCTGTACGCCCCCTCCGGCCCCTCGACCGCCCCGGAGCGCACGGCCTCCCCCTCCCAGGGCACGACGCAGAAGAGCTGCCCGCCCGGCGACCGCATCACGGCCCATCCGGGCTGGGGATATGCGACCGTGGCACCGAGCGCCTCTGCTGTCCGTACGAACGTGTCGACGTCCTCCACGGCGAGGTCCAGATGCGCGCCGCCACCGGCCTCGACGCCCTGCACCTTCACGCACGCGTCACCGGTCTGCGGCAGCAGCGTCGCGAACTCGCCCTGATCGCCTCGGCGCTCGGACAGGTGGGTGGCGGTGATCTGCGTCCAGAACTCGCTGCTCAGATCGAACTGCTCTCGGGGCCGGTCGACAAACACATAGGACCAGCGGATTGCCTGGGTCATGTCGCGCTTCGCCTCCGGGAGTTGTGTACGCCGACCGGCAGAACGTACCCCCGGCGCGGCTGCGGACGCAGCTCGATATGGTCGCTGACCATGACTGCCTCGGAGCCCACCATCCTCGCCACCTCCGGTGGCCACCGCCCCGGACACCGCACCATGGTGGCCTTCGACTCGCTGGTGCACCACGCCGTGGATCTGTCGGGGGTCCACGGCAGGCGACCGCGCGTCATGTACGTCGGTACGGCGATCGGCGACGCCGAGCACTTCACCACGCGGATGTCGGAGGCCGCGCGGGTGGCCGGGTTCGACTTCACACCGCTGCACCTCTTCCCGATGCCGAACCTGGACGACGTCGAGGGCGCCGTACTCGAACAGGACGTCGTCTGGGTCATGGGCGGCTCGGTCGCCAACCTGCTGGCCGTCTGGCGCGTCCACGGCCTCGACGCGGTCTTCCGGCGCGCCTGGGAGGCCGGGGTGGTGCTGAGCGGTGTCAGCGCGGGGTCGATCTGCTGGTTCCAGGGCGGTGCCACGGATTCCTTCGGCCCGGAACTGCGGCCGCTGACGGGCGCGCTGGGCCTGCTGCCGTACGGGAACGGTGTCCACTACGACAGCGACAAGGGGCGCCGCCCCCTGGTCCACCGGCTGGTGGCCGACGGCACGCTGCCCACGACGCACTGCACGGACGACGGGGTGGGCCTGGTCTACCGGGGCACCGAGCTGGTGGAGGCTGTCACGGAGCTGCCGGGCAAGGGCGCGTATTCCGTCGTACGCGAGGGAGACACCGCGATCGAGGAGCGCATCGAACCGCGCCGCCTGCCGGCGCCACGCTAGGGACGCGAAATCTGGACGTCGCGATACCGAAGCATGATGAAGTCCCTCCCAGAAGTACCCATTTGGCTCGTGCCCGGTGGCAATTACCGCAGCATCGGCGACCAGGCCACCGTCAGCGAGTACTCGCCGTCAAAGTCATGCAGGGTGATCGTCACAGCGCGAGCCTCCCACGCCCAGTGCACAGGCAGTCCAACTCACCGAACCGCTTGTCTGCTCTTCCCCCGCGATACGGTGCTGCCATGTCTCGATCAAGCGGATCCGGATCAGTCTTGTCTCCCGTCACCGCCGACGACGTCGACCTTGCCGTGCGGCTCGCTGTGGGCATCCTCCGGGACGCACCCGCGGAGGGGTGGGGCGGTAAGGCCGGTTCGCTGGAGTGGGACTGCTGGGAGACCGCCGAGCACCTCGCCAACGACCTGTTGTACTACGCCGTGCAACTGGGGCCGCAGAGCCCGCCGCTGGACACCCATGTGCCTTTCGCGTTGAGCCAGAAGAGGCCGGGCGGACCCGCGGTCTTCGTCTTCGCGGACCGTGCTGCGGGTCCGGCCGGCCTGGTGCAGGTGCTGGAGGCGTGCGGCGCGCTGCTGGTCGCCATGGTGCGTACGACGTCGCCCCGGGTCCGCGCCCACCACGCCGCCGGGGTGTCGGACCCCGAAGGCTTCGCGGCGTTGGCGTTGCAAGAGACGCTGGTACACATGCACGATCTGGCGGAAGGCTTCGGGCTTGCCTGGACCCCGCCCTCCGCTCTCTGCTCGCGGGTGCTCGCCCGTCTGTTTCCAGAGGCTCCGGAGGGCACGGATCCCTGGCTCACCCTGTTGTGGGTCACCGGCCGCGCCGAACTGCCGGGGCACCCTCGTCTCACCACATGGCGCTCGGACAGCACACCGCGGTCATAGGTGCGGATCGGCTTCAGCCGCGGCGGGAGCACCCCGGGCCACCCGTCCCACCCGGCAACCCGACAACCTATGCGGTCACGGCACTAACTGCGCTGGTCCTGGACCTGTTTCCAGCCGTCCACGGACTTGGTGACAAAGAATGCGCGGTAGACCTCGCGGGTCCATACCGTGGCACCTTCTCCGTACTCGGAGAGTTCCCCGAACGCTTCCTCCTCCGAGTCGAAGCTGTGCTTCCTGCCCTTCGCGTCCCGAATCATCCACTCACTGCTTGGCAGTCCTGCAAGCCCCATGGCCATGACGATCTTCCCTCCCATTGGCGTGGCGAGATCGTAGCCCCGCATGCCAGCCTGGACGACGGCCACCGTGAGGTTCTGGCACTCCCCGCTCGTACTCATCGAGCAAACCACTCCCCCGGACGATTGCTCGGCCGGAATCAGCGGTCGGATCGCCAGGATCGGAGACCGCATCGCGTGCAAGGTGTCGTGCATACCGGGAGGCAACTCCCTTCGGCTGTCGAGCTGTTCCGCTCGCCGGCCGAGGCTGCCCAGAACATCCTGGTGGTGCCGTCGCACGCGCGCTCTGTCGTGACGTCAGACGGTCAGTTCTGTCTGGGCGGATGCCGGAGTGACCGGCGTGTGGCGGATGTACCACTCGGTCGCGAGCAGCCGCTCCCTTGCATCTGGCGCAAGGTTGGCGATCAGCCCCGGTAGAGCTCCCCGCTCCACCTCGGAGCGGTGCGCCAATACCGCGGCGATCTTCCGCTCCATCCAAGGGCGGACATCGACAGTCGCCGTGACCTGTTCGTCGGGAACGCTGTAGACCGCCTTGCGCGCGCCGATCACTTCCCTCAGCAGCGGCACGGTCGAGTGCGGGTGCGTGGCCAGGTACAGGGCGTTCGGCTGCCACGGGGCGCCGGCATCCAGGTAGAGCAGGCCCAGCCCGGCCGCGTGGGCAGCGAGCACGGTCACCCGGTGGGTGTGCACGTGATCCGGGTGACCGGGCAGCCCACCGTAGGCGTCATGGGTGACCAGGATGTCCGGGCGGAATTCCCGGATGTGCGCCACCAGCCGCCGTACCGCCTCGTCGAGCGGCGCATCGCAGAACCGTGCGCAGCCCGGCGCCGACTGCGGTACGCGCGCATCTGCGTAGCCGAGCAGCCGCGGCTTGCCCGCGCCGAGGATGCGCAGCGACTCGGCCAACTCCCCAGCCCGTTGGGTGCCTGCGGCCCAGGTCGCCGTGACGACTGCCGTACGCGCACCCGCAGCCGCGTGACAGGCGAGGACCCCGCCTGCTGACAGCGACTCGTCGTCCGGGTGAGCGAAAACCGCGAGCAGGCTCGGCACGGGCACGGATCGGCCGCCTTCCAGCACGAAGGGAGCCTGATCGTACGCCGCACCGCACTGCACCGCGCGACGCGACCGCGAAGGCCTGGGCGGGGGCAGTCCGCCGTCTGAAATGATCCATGGCGGGCCCGGCAGGCTTACTGGGAGGGAAGAGCGCATGAGCGAGCAAAGCGTTGCTCTGGTCACGGGGTCGTCTTCGGGCATCGGCGAGGCGGTCGCCCGGCGGCTGGCCGCGGCCGGGATGCGTGTTGTCGTCAACTCCGCCAACTCGGTTGAGGCGGGCCGGAAGCTGGCCGCCGAACTGCCCGACGCCGTCTACGTACAGGCGAACATCGCCGACCAGGCGGACGCGCAACGGCTCGTCGAGGAGGCGGTCGCGGCGTACGGACGCCTCGACCTGCTCGTCACCTGTGCCGGTACGACCCGGTTCATCCCGCACGACGACCTTGCGGCAGCGTCCCCGGACGTCTGGCGCGACATCTTCGACGTCAATGTCATCGGCGTCTGGCAGACGATCACGGCGGCCGTCCCGCACCTCAGGGCCGGCGGGTCGGGCGCTGTTGTCACCATCTCCTCCCAGGCGGGGGTGCGGCCTGGCGGCAGCTCGATCCCGTACGCGGTGAGCAAGGCGGCGGTCAACCACATGACCCTGCTGCTGGCCAAGACCCTGGGCCCGGAGATCCGTGTCAACGCGGTCGCCCCCGGATTCATCGACACCCCGTGGTTCGACGGGGTCGAGGGCGCCGAGGAGTCGAAGGCCCATGTGGCCGCCGCCGTCCCACTGCGCCGGGTCGGCAGGGCGGAGGACGTGGCCGAAGCGGTCCACGACCTGGCGCGCGCGACGTACATCACGGGTGAGGTGCTGCTGGTGGACGGCGGCGGTCACCTGCTCTGACGCGGCCGGGTCACTGGGACGTGGTGTGGGTCGGGCGCATCACCAGGACGACCCGGCGCTCGGCGTCGCCGACCGGGGCCTCGTACTCCAGGCCGTACCGCTTGGCGAGGACGTCGAAGAAGGCGCCGTCGGGGTCCGGTTCGATGCGCTCGATCACACCGCGCACTTCCAGATAGCGGTACGGCTGGTCCGGGTCGTTCACGGAGATCGAGACCTGTGGATCGGCGGCGGCGTTCTTGTGCTTGCGGCGGTCGGTGCTCGTCGTGAAGCGCAGGAACTCGCCGTCCCAGATGGTCCAGACAGGGTTGACGTGCGGGATTCCGCGCGGGCCCTTGGTGGCGAGATGGACGAAGAGCGGGCGCGTCAGCAGGTCGAGGTGACTCTCGGGGATCGTCATGACATTGAACATTATCAATGTTTTGATGATGCACAAGCCTCGTATGCTTGTGCGGTGACCATGCCCCCCGAGGACCGTCTCGGCCTCGACATCAAGCGCGCCGAGCAGGAGCTCATCGCCGCCAAGAGCGCCGCGGTGAAGCCGGCAGGGCTGACGGTTCCGCAGTACGCGGCACTGCTCGGCCTCAGCGGATCGCCCGGCATCTCGGCCGCCGCGCTGGCGCGGGCCTGCCTGGTGACCCCGCAGGCCATGAACGTGGTGCTGAAAAACCTGCAGGAGCGCGGCCTCGTCGAGCGCACCCCGCATCCGTGGCACGGCAATGTGCTCGAGACGCGGCTCACCCGGGAGGGAAGCGAGGCGTTCACGGCCGCCGACGAGCGCGCCGTGGCGATCGAGCGGCGCATTGAAGGTGAATTCAGCGCCGCGGAACGGGAGTTGCTGCGGTCGTTGCTGGCGCGTGCCGTCTCGGCAATCCGCGACGACGGCGGCGCGTGACCACGGGGCGCGGACGGTTCCGAACCGCCGACGAGGTGCAGAACAGGCGGGGGCCGCACATTACGGGCCCCGGAACCGCACGGTGGCAGCCCCGGACAGCATGAGCGATGGTCACATCCCTTGCCAGGCCCAGGGGCCCTGGCAGCCTTGCTTCGCCTGGCCCTCTCCCGGCAGGAGCCCCGCCCCTGTTACCCGCCGCCGCCCTCATTTCCCCCTTCTGCCTGAGTGATGCCTCAACGTGCCTCGGTCGTCGGCTCCGCCACCTGGATGTGAGGTCGACGGCCAGGACGCCTGGCTGATCGTTGCCGGTGTCCCCGTCACGGGGCCGCGCCAGTAGCTCACGCGCCGCAGCCCTGGCTCCCGCAGCAGCGGTCGGCAGGGCGTTCGTGTGTCCGCCCGTCCCCGCCGTTCGACTCTTTGTGGACTCTGGACGCGAAGAGGCCCCCCGGCCGATCACGACCGGGGGGCCATAAGCAGGCTCGCACCTGCTGATTCTCCTTGGTGGGCGTGGACGGTTTCGAACCGCCGACATTCGCTTTGTAAGAGCGACGCTCTACCCCTGAGCTACACACCCGTGGAGGAAGCAACAGAGTACATGGCTGGTGGGGGCAGGTCGCAAACCTGTTGGGTGGATCGCCGGGGGTTAACCCCACCCCTGATGCGGTGGGCGGCCGGATCGCCCGGACGGGGGGCCGGTTCGTACCGTAAGCGCATCGGCAGGTTCTAGCTGGGGGAATGATCACCGTGGTACTCCGCACTCGCACGCTTCTCGCCGCAGGCGGCGCCGTTCTCGTCTCCGTCGCCCTGACCGGATGCGGTGCGGATGCCGGGGACGCGAAGGCCGAGCACAGGTCCTTCGCCCTCAGTGGGAAGACGCTGACCATCGATTCGGACGATTCGCAGATCGAGCTCGTGTCCGCCGATGTGAAGGACGTCGAGGTCACCCGGCGCGTGGACGGGTGGGTGTTCATGGGGTCGGGGCCAAACGCGAAGTGGTCGATGAAGGACGGGACGCTCAAGCTGCGGCTGAACTGCGATGCGGTGGCCAGCAGCTGTGAGGCGCGGCATCAGATCAAGGTGCCGCGTGGGGTGGCGGTGACCGTACGGGACGACAACGGGGGCGTCACCGCCACCGGGTTCTCGACGGCGCTCAAGCTGCGGTCCGACAACGGGCGGGTGACCGTGCGGGACTCCAGCGGGACGCTGGATCTCGACAGTGACAACGGGAAGGTCGTCGCCGAGGGGATCACCTCGAAGGATGTTGTCGCCGGGTCGGACAACGGCGAGGTGCGGCTCACGCTCGCCGCGGTGCCCGACCGGGTGGAGACCAGCAGCAACAACGGGTCGGTGGAGATCGCGCTGCCCCAGCAGGCCGGAATCGCGTACAAGGTGAGCACCAAGACCAGCAACGGGGACGTGCATGTGAGCGTGCCGCGCAGCGACACGAGTGCCCATGTGGTGCGTGCGACGAGTGACAACGGGGAAGTCACCGTCCGAAGCGCGAACTAACCGGCCCGTGTGTTCGTCCTTACCGGGTGGGAGAATGTACCGGGCAGGACGGACCAGCACGGGAGAGGCAAGTGGCGGCAGGACCGGCAAGAATCGGACAGCCGTATGTGCGGGCGAGTGCTGCCGTCCGGGGTGTCCTCGACGTCTTCGCGGTCATGGCTCTGCCGGTGCCGCTGCTCGCCTACGCCATGACCTCGGCCTTCGCCGGGGGCGGGACCAGGCGCTGGTTCGGCGGGCGGGGCGAGAGCGAGCGGGCCGACGCGCAGGCCGCGAAGGATGCGGCCGCGGCGGCCTTCCTGGAGCTGGACACCGCTCAGCGTGATCTTGAGATCTCGATCGAGACGATCACCGCGGTGGACAGCTCCCCCGGTGCGCGCAAGGCCGTCGAGGACTTCGCCGCGCTCGGGCGGCGTATCGATGAGGTGAGTACGTCCTACATCACTGCCGTCGATGCTCATGATCTTGACAGGGACGATCTGGAGGCGTCCGTCGCCGCTTCGGCTCGGACCGCTCTGACGCGCGCCAAGGACGATCTGGTGCGGGTGAAGGGCGAGCTCGACCGGTTCGGGCAGGGGCTCGGTCCGCTGCTCGGGAAGGCCGAGACGCAGCTGGCGCGGCTGGCGCCCGCCGTGGAGCGGGCCCGGCAGGCGCTCCTCGGTGCGAGCAATGCGCTCGATGCCGTACGGGCTGCCGGGCTGAAGGCCGACGATCTCGCGGCGCGGCTCGCCGCACTCGCGCCCGAGCTGACCAAGCTCAACCAGGGTGCCGGGCAGCACGGCGTGCCCGACACGCTGCAGCGCGCGGACCGGGTGCTGCGTGATGCCGAAGCGGTACGGACCGAGGCCGCGCGGCTGCCCGAGAGGGCGGCGGAGATCGACCGTCGGCTCGTATCGCTGCGGACGCGTGCGCAGGCGTTGACGACCCGGGCGGGCACGGTGGACCCGGTGCTGAGCGAGTTGCGGCGGCGGTTCACCCTGCCGTGCTGGCAGGACCTGCAGCATGTCCCTGAGCAGGCCGCCGCCGCGGTGCGGCAGGCGGAGGAGAAGCTCAAGGAGGCTGCCAAAGCGCGGGACGAGCAGCGGTGGCCCGATGCGACGTCGTTGCTGACCACCGTGCGGGCGCTGCTGAATTCGACCGATGAGGCGGTGTCCGCCGCCGGTGGGCGGCTGGAGCGGCTCAATGCCGTGGCCAAGGACCCGCAGCAGGAGATCCAGCGGACCCGGTTCGCGCTGCGGGACGCACAGCGGCTCGCGATGGCCGGGCGCAATACGCCCGATCCGCGGCACGCCCGGCCGCTGGACGACGCGGTGGGGCGCCTCGACCGGGCGGTCGCCGGGCTCGAGGGGCGGCATCCCGACTACTGGCACTTCCTGACGGAGACCGAGGCGGTACGGCAGACGGCGGCGCGCGTCGTCGCGGAGATCCGCGAGGACCGGGGCGCCGGCGCCCACTGATTCATTCCGGTGGGCGCGGGGCACCGCTAGCCTGTGCGCATGCCCCGATACGAGTACCGCTGCCGCAGCTGCGGCGACACCTTTGAGGTCAACCGTCCGATGGTCCGGTCGTCGGACCCCGCATCCTGCCCCGCCGGACACGACGACACCGTCAAACTGCTGTCCGCCGTAGCTGTCGGCGGTACGAAGGCTGCCGGGCCCGCACCCTCCGGTGGTGGCGGAGGAGGCTGCTGCGGCGGGGGCTGCTGCAGCTAGCAGCCGGCAGTCAGCGCTTGCGGGAGAGCGTGAGGCCGTCCGAGATGGCCAGCAGCACGCTCTCCATCCGCTTGTCGGCGGCCACATGGTCGTTGAACCCCTGGATCGCGGCGGCGCTGCCCGATGCCTGCGGGTCCACGACCGCGCCGTGGAAGAGCACGTTGTCGGCGACGATCAGTCCGCCCTGCCGCATCCTGGGCACCAACTCCTCCCAGTACGGGATGTAGTTGCCCTTGTCCGCGTCGACGTACGCGAGGTCGATGTGCGGCTCGGCCGGCATCGCGCGCAGGGTGTCGAGCGCCGGTGCGATCCGCAGTTCGATACGGTCCGCGACCCCGGCCCTGGCCCAGGCCTCCCTGCCGTACGCGGTCCACTCCTCCGAGACGTCGCAGGCGATGAGCCTGCCGCCCTCCGGGAGCGCCTGCGCCATGGAGAGCGCGGAGAAGCCGGTGAAGGTGCCGACCTCCACGATGTGCCGCGCGCCGGTCAGCCGGACGAGGAAGGCGAGCAGCGGCCCCTGTTCCTGCGCCGACTGCATGCCCGCCTCGTCGGGGAACGTGGCGTAGGTCGTCTCGACGAGCTCGCGCTGCACGGGGTCCAGCGGCGGATTGTGGTCGAGCATGTACGCGTACAGCTCGTCGGTGATCTTGGTGCTGTTTCCCTTGGTCATACGGCGACTTTAGAGCCGCGCTCCAGGAATCGGCGGAGGATCTCCTCGCCCGCGGCGACACCCCGCTCGGCGAGCAGCGTGACCCGGTCGGCGCGCCAGCCCGAGTCCGCGAGCTCGCCGTGGCCCGGCTGCCAGCCGTGGTCGGCGGCCAGCAGGAGGTCCGCATCGAGGAGCGAATCGCCTGCGGCGAGGGTGAGTTGAGCGCCGGTGCGGCGGGCCACTTCGCGCATGGCCGCGCTCTTGGTGAGCGGCTTCGGTACGGCGTAGATCTTGCGGCCCTGCAGCGAGACCGTCCAGCCACGGCCCTCGGACCACTCGGAGAGCTCCTTCACCCAGCCTTCGGGCAGCAGGTCGCGCTCGACGACGAGATACGCGAAGAGGTCCTCGGCGATGCGCTCCTTGCGGAGCCAGGAGGGGTCGGTGACGGAGAGCAGATGGCTGCGGACCTCGGCGAGCGAGGCGCACTCGTCGCCGAGGCGGCGGGTGACCTGGCGGTGCCAGTCGTGGTCGGTGACGCCGTCGACGAGGAGGTGGCCGCCGTTGGCGCAGATCGCGAACTCCGGGCGGGGGCCGGGGAGTTGGATCCGCTCGTACTGCTTGCGGGTGCGTGTGGTGGTGGGCACGAAGACCGTGCGGGCGGCGAGCTCGGGCAGCAGGGCGGCTGCCGTCTCCGTCATGAAGGAGAGCGGCTTGCCCTCGTAGATCTCCACGCAGAGCAGCCGCGGGGCCTTCTCGTCGGGCATGGTCAGGTCGAGCGCGGCCTGGGAGTAGATGAGGGTGCGGTCGAGGTCGCTCGCGACCAGGACGGGTCCGGGGGTGGGGGTAGGGCT
>NZ_JAFLRJ010000508.1 GCF_017315755.1 Streptomyces beijiangensis | reverse complement strand
CTGGGAGTTCTGGGAGTTCTGGGAGTTCTGACTGTCGCTCCCGGACGACGAACCGCTCGAGTCGGAGCCGCACGCGGCCAGCAGCGGGGTCAGGGCCAGCAGTGCGGCTACGGGGACCGCCCGGCGTACACGCGTCATGGATCGTTCGCTCCTCAGGGTCTGTCGGGTGACGCCTGAGGCCATCACGCGGACGTAAGTCCCCGCTGTCATGAGCCTGTGAAACGGAGCTAGAAGTTCCAGGCGAGCACGCCGTCGGACGTCACCAGCGTGCCCAGGATCACCAGGTCGGCAACCCCGAGGCCGAGTCCGAGCAGGGCCCGGCCCCTGCGGGCGGTGCCGCGCCACAGGGCGAGGCCGGCCAGCACGATCGCGATGGGCCCCAGGATCAGGTTCATCACGAGCAGTCCCAGCAGCCCGAGCACGAACGCCGCGACGGCCATGCCGTCGGTGTCGCGCGTGCCCGTGCGGGTGCGGGCAGAAGCGGTGAGTTCCATGGTTCCGGCTCCCTTGCTCATTCGGTCGTTCACTTGGTCCGGGCGATGCGCTCGCGTACGGCGAAGATCATCAGCCAGCCGCCGATGACGACGGTGGCGAGGACGGTGACCGGGACCGGCAGATGGGACACGGCGCCCAGCACGATCCCCAGGAGAAGGAGAACTGCGGCGATGGCAATCATCGGTCGTCAACCTTTCGGTGAACACTTGTGGGTACGACTGTTCACTGATTCCTGAGTCTACGCTTCCCTTCGCCGGAGAACGGTTGTTTACTGAATGGCATGAGTCACACCTCCACCGCGGCCACCGGCGTCCGCCAGGCCCAGAAGCTCAAGACCCGCCAGGCCCTCCTGGACGAGGCCCTCACGCTCCTTGAGGAGCAGAGCCTGAGCAGCCTCGGCCTGCGCGAGGTGACGCGCGCGGTGGGGGTGGCCCCGACCGCCTTCTACCGGCACTTCCGGGACACCGCGGACCTCGGTGTGGCCCTCGTCGAGGAGGCGCTCGGGTCGCTGCACGGCACGATCGGGACGGCACTGGCCGACGAGGGGGACGCGGTCGTACGCATCGACCGCACCGTCGGCCTCATCGCGGATCTCGTACGGACGCACCCCGCGCACGTCCGCTTCATCGCGCGCGAACGGCACGGCGGGGTCCAGCCCGTGCGGGAGGCCATAGGCACCCAACTGCGGCTGTTCGCGCAGGAGGTGGCGGCCGCGTTCGCCCGTCAGCCGGAGTCGCGGGGGTGGAGCGAGGAGGATCTCCTCATGCTCGCCGGCCTGTACGTCGACCACATGGTGATGGCCGCGTCGGCGCTGCTGGAGGCGGAGGGCGACGGAGAGCATGCGCGTGATGTCGCCCGGCGTCAGCTGCGCCTGGTCAGCCTGGGCCGCCAGCACTGGCTGGACTGACCCCGCCGCCGGACGGGCTATTTATAGCCCG
>NZ_JAFLRJ010000507.1 GCF_017315755.1 Streptomyces beijiangensis | reverse complement strand
GTCCAGGTCGGCGAAGGCCTCTGCCGGGGGCAGGGCGGGGGTGACGCTGACCGGGAGCGCGAACTCTCCCTGCAGTGCGGCGGGGCGTCGGCTCGAGCCACCCTTGCGGGCACCTGAATTTCCTGAATTGCCTGAATATCGGTTGTTGTTCGTGCGAGCATTACGGTTCACGGAGAACCCTTCCTCGATATGGCACGTATCGAGGAATTCCGGGCCGCGATCAAATGGCCGGGGAATTGCAAGTACGAACCGGTTTTTCTGGGAGAAACAACGAGCTGGGGCCCGCACCCGAAGNNCTGCGGGCCCTTCTGGCCCTGGGTGACATCGAAGTTCACCTTCTGGCCTTCCTGAAGCTCACGGAAGCCCTGGGTGGCGATGTTGGAGTAGTGGGCGAAGACGTCGGGGCCGCCACCCTCCTGCTCAATAAAGCCGAAGCCCTTTTCCGCGTTGAACCACTTCACGGTGCCAGTAGCCATGTCAAATTCTCCTTCGGGGCTGTGCCCCGGAGCCCGCACTGTGCGAGCCCCGGCGTCGCCGCGATGATTGCCCCGGAAAAACAAAAGCGCCTGATGGAGAACTCCCATCAAGGCACTTGAAGTCTATGGGAACCACAACTGCAACTACGTCGACAGTAGCACGGCGCAAGCGTCTGAGCACGGCTTGTACTCACACGTATGGTGTCGATCTCAGGAGGTTCGCTAGGTGGCACTGCGCTCGCTCGCCTCCCGGTAGTCGCGCTCCACGGAGCGGTTGAACGCGTCGTCCGGCTGCCCCACCTCGCTGCCGGGGCGGCCCGCCCGCAGCAGCCCCCGCCACTCCTCCACGCTCCAGTCGCCGGGGGCCGTGGCCGCGATGAACTCCTCGATCAAGGTCTGGAACCGGTCCGGTTCGCTGTGGTGCGGGAAGTGCCCCGCGGCCTGGAAGACCGCCAGGCGGCTGCCGGGCATCGCCTCGTACGCCGTGTGCGCGTGCCGTACCGGCAGGACGGAGTCCCGTGCGCCCCACACCAGCAGCGTCGGGATCCCCTGGGACAGATAGCAGCGGTCCAGCATGGTGACGACCTGTCCGCGCCAGTCGACGACGGCCCGCAGCGTGCGGGTGAAGGCGCTGCGGGAGCGGGCGTCGGGCAGCGCGTCGACCACCCGGATCAGATCGGGCGCGTCGAGACCGAGCCCGCTGTCGAGCAGCTGGAGGACCTTCACGGCCAGCCGCACCTGGGCGCGGGCGCCGGGGAGCTTCAGCAGGGACAGCACCAGGTCGGCGCCCGGCAGGGTCGCCGCCCGCAGTACGGGGGTGACCTGCCTCCCCACACCCCCGGTGCTCACCAGGACCAGGCGGTCGACCCGCTCCGGGAACTGGTACGCGAACTGCATCGCGACCCCGCCGCCGAAGGAGTGCCCCACCAGGGTCACCCGCTCGATGCCGAGCACGCCGATGAGGTCGCGGATCCCGTTGGCGTAGGCGGCCACCGAGTAGTCGGCGCGCGGTTTGTCCGAGTGGCCGTGCCCGAGCAGGTCGGGGGCGATGACGGTGTGCCGCTGGGCGAGCGGCCCGATCAGCCGGTCCCAGCTCGACGAGGAGTCGCCGATGCCATGGATCAGCAGGACGGCCGGGCCCTCCCCCGCCATGCGGTACGCACGGCGGTAGCCGTGCACCGTACGGAACCGCAGCGCGGTCTCCTCCGCGGGCGGACGATCCTGCTGCGCACGGAACGGCAGAATCAGTGCCATGGACGCCTCCCTGCGACAGGGCCCCAGGCATCCTTCCCCGACGCTCTCCCCGGTACCTCGGATTCCGAAGTGTAGGAAGGTCCGGGTTCGGCCGGGTTTCGCTGCGGTTTCCCCGAGGTAGCGTCGGCGACATGACCAGCACACCGGCGCTCTCCCGTGCGCTCGCCGCAGGCACCGTCGTCCTGGACGGCGGCCTCTCCAACCAGCTCGAGTCCGCCGGACACGATCTGAGCGACGGCTTGTGGTCGGCGCGGTTGCTCGCCGAGGAACCGGAGGCGATCGTCGCGGCGCACCTCGCCTACTTCGACGCGGGGGCGAGCGTCGCCATCACATCGAGTTACCAGGCCACCTTCGAGGGGTTCGCGCAGCGCGGGATCGGTCGCGGGCGGGCCGCCGAACTGATCGCCCTCAGCGTGGAGTTGGCGCGGGAGGCCGCGCGGCGGGCGGCGGCGGACCGGCCGCTCTGGGTGGCCGCCTCCGTCGGTCCGTACGGGGCGATGCTCGCCGACGGCTCGGAGTACCGGGGCCGGTACGGGCTGAGCGTGGCGGAGCTTGAGGCCTTCCACCGGCCCCGGCTGGAGGTGCTGGCCGCCGCAGGGCCCGACGTACTGGCGCTGGAGACCGTGCCGGACGCGGACGAGGCGCGGGCGCTCCTGAGGGCCGTACGCGGGCTCGGGGTGCCCGTATGGCTCTCGTACAGCGTCGCCGGGGAGCGCACCCGGGCAGGGCAGCCCCTCGACGAGGCGTTTGCGCTCGCCGCGGAGGCGGACGAGGTGATCGCGGTGGGGGTGAACTGCTGTGACCCCCAGGACGCCGACCGTGCGGTGGAACTGGCGGCCCGCGTCACCGGCAAACCGGTCGTGGTGTACCCGAACAGCGGGGAGAGCTGGGACGCGGATGCGCGGGCGTGGCGCGGGGACGCGACATTCTCCGCCGACCGGGTGGCGGGGTGGGAGCGGGCCGGAGCCCGGCTGATCGGCGGCTGCTGCCGGGTCGGCCCCGAGGCGATCGCCGATCTGGCGCGCAGGCTCGGCACGGACGCCCCTGCGGCCGGCTGAGCGTCAGCCGGGGCCGCAGGATCAACTCGCCT
>NZ_JAFLRJ010000506.1 GCF_017315755.1 Streptomyces beijiangensis | reverse complement strand
GTGTACCAGCTGAAGCTCTAGCGGGGGCCCGCCCCCGCTAGAGCTTCAGCTGGTACACCGCGAGGCCCCGCTCGCGCACGTACCCCAGCCCCTCGTTCACCACGCGCATCGGACCGTTGTCGTCCGCCACAGTCGTCCCGATCTGCCGCACCCCCGGCTCCGCCCGCCGCACCTCCTCCAGCATCCGGAGCTTCACCGCGCGGCCCAGGCCCTTCCCCCGGTGCCCCGGCACCACCACCGTGTCGTACTGCAGCGCCCTCACGTCGCCCGGATCCCGCAGCACCAGCTCCGTGTACGCCGCCATCACGCCGTCCCCGTCCAGCGCGGCCACCGTCAGTATCCGGCCGCCCCGGTCGAGCACGATCCGCGCCACGGCCCGCACCTGTTCGGCGGTCCAGGACGGTGCCTGCTCCTCGACGTCCCCCATCGGCGCGTCGCCCATCGCCCCGTGCGCCACCGCCGAACCCTCCGCGTACGCGTCCGGCACGACGCCCGGCCAGGCCACCAGCCGGTAACCGTCGGGGAGTTGAGGTACCGGCGACTCGGCCGCCACCTCCTGTACGTACCAAGCCAGCGGCAGCGCCACCTCGAAGCCCAGCGACCGCGCGAACCGTTCCCCCGGCCCGTCCGGCTCGACCATGACCGAGACCGCGGTACGCCCGTCCGCCGCC
>NZ_JAFLRJ010000505.1 GCF_017315755.1 Streptomyces beijiangensis | reverse complement strand
GCCCGCCGCGAAGGCGTGCAGGAGGTTCTCCGTCACCTTCGAGGTGAATTTCGCCGTACGGGCGTCGATGCCGTGCCCGCCGTCCCCGTTGATCGAGCCGACCCAGCGCATGGTGCCGGTGTTGAAGACGCCCGCGCCGCTCTTGGCCGTGTAGTAGGCCGAGTTGGCGAAGGAGTTGATCCCGCGGCAGGTCAGCGGCGAGTG
>NZ_JAFLRJ010000504.1:1650-2489 GCF_017315755.1 Streptomyces beijiangensis | reverse complement strand
TCTGCGACTGCGGCTTCCACTGTCTGCATGAGCGGTGCGAGGCGCAGGCGCTGCTCTGCGCCGCCGAGTACCGCAAGGCCGTCCTGCTGGAGGTGGTGGTGCTCGGCGCGTACATCCGCTTCGAGCTCGGGATGCGGTACGCCCGCCAGCGGGTCCGTGCCGCCACTGTCGGGCCCTGCGCGTGCCGGCGCACCGCGACCGGTCTTGCCGACGCGGGATGGGGCCGGCCCGGGTGGCAGGTGTTGGAACCGGTGTGCGGGGCATGCGCTGGTGGTCGTACACCGCTCTCGCTCGCCGACTTCGCGCGCCGGGGCGGTGAGGGGCTGCGGGTGGTCGCCTCGCCCGAGGCGGAGGTGGAATCCGCGGTCACCGCCGCCGAACTGGTTGCCGAGGCGGCACTGCTGCAGGCCAGACTCGACTGGTTCCAGGGGCAGTTGGCGAAACTGACCGGAGGAGAGCATGGCAAAGGTTAAGCAGCGGAAGATGAGTCTCGGCTACCGGCCGGTGGGGATGGTCCTCGGCATAGCGGGCGGCATGCTCGCAGGGGCCGCCTTCGACCGCGCCTGGCGGGCCGTCGGGAACGGGCGCGAGGCGCCCGATCCCCTCGACGACGAGCGCCAGTGGTACGAGGTGCTGGCCGCGGCCGCCCTCCACGGGGCGATCTTCTCCGTGGTGAAGGCGGCCGTGGACCGGGGCGGGGCCGAAGGGGTGCGGCGGATCACCGGGCGCTGGCCCGCGTAACGAGGCCTACCAGAGGTTCTCGCGGGACCAGGTGGGGTCGCCCGCGTACGGGTGGAAGCGGTCCAGGTTGTCGTGCGCGGGGTGGGTGCGGGCCGCCG
>NZ_JAFLRJ010000504.1:0-1641 GCF_017315755.1 Streptomyces beijiangensis | reverse complement strand
GCGGCAGGTCAGCGGCGAGTGCGAGATCACCTCGATGGGGCGGGGCGTGGTCTCCGAACCGTTGGCCCGGTCGTACTCCGTGCCGACCAGGCCAGGGAACTTCTCGTCCTGCCGCACGCCTGTCCCCGCGAACAGCCAGTGGCCGGGCGAGGTGACGACATAGTCGGCGGTCGTCGGATTGGACTCGTAGAGCGTGCCCGTGAGGGAGTTCTCCGGTTGGGCGTGCGGCGGCTCACGGAAGTTGGTCGTCGGGTAGCCGCCCTCGGGGCGGCCCGGGTCCTGCGGCCAGTCGTTCTTGTAGCAGACGACCAGGCGGTGCGCGCCGAGCGCGGTCGGCTCCAGACGGGTGCGCCGGAAGCAGGCGTTGGCGCCCAGGAACGCGAGATTGGTGCCCTGGTCGCGGGCGGCCGTGATCCGGTCGCGCATGGGCTGCGTCCAGTACTCGTCGTGCCCGAGACTGATCACCGCCGTCGCACCCGCCAGGATCTTCGGGTCGCGCTCGATGTCCATGTTGGTGACGTACGCCGGCGAGAGCCCCATCCGCTCGGCGAGCGCAACGACCGGCTGTTCGTACGTGAGGAACAGGCCGTCCCCGTCCCGGTGGTACGGCCGGTCGCAGCTGACCGCGCGCGAGCGGGTCGCGTCGTCGCCCTTGCCGCCGGGACCGTTGTAGAGGCTGTGCCCGCCCCAGGTGTTGTACGCCTGCCAGGTCGCGACGGCGTTGACGAGGACGACCCGGCCGTGGGTGGAGGCGGACCGCACGGTGATCGGGACATAGCGCTGGCCGCCGCTCTCCGCGGTCAGCCGGATCAGATAGGACCCCTCGGGCCAGTCCTTGGTGGGGACCTCGGCGTCCGCGTCCCAGCGCGTCGAGACGGTGTACGTCGCCGGATGGACCGAGGCGGGCCGCTGCCGCTGCCCCTTGACGGCGGGCCAGCGCGCCCCCGTACCAGCCCATCCGGAACGCCTCGGCGCGGAAGGTCTTCGCGGTGGTGTGCACATGCAGCCGGAACGGCTCGCCGCGGGCGACGCTCACCCGGTCCGCGTACCCCTCGATCTCGCGCTGCGCCCCGCGCCCCTTGAGCCGCCAACCGGCGTCCCCGGCCTGGTCGTTCTCATGGGCGGGCGCCTTCGCGGCGGGTGTGGCCGGATGCCCCGACGCGCTCTGTCCGCCGCCGCCCGTTCCGTCCGTACTGCATCCCGCGGCACCGGCGGCGGCGACCGCCCCCAGGAAGATCCTGCGACTCCATGCCGCCCGTTCCATGCGCTGCTCCGCTCTCCACGACCTGCGACTGCCGGGGGCAGTCTGCCGTCTGGAATGATCTACGGCGGGCCCGACAGGCTTACTGGGAGGGAAGAGCGCAGGAGCGGGCAAAGCGTTGCCCCGTTCAGGGGGCCGGTATGGCGCTATGCTGCGGGGAGGACGTCCCAGACCCCGGCGACTCGAATGCCCGGACTGGCAGCACACTGCGCGGTGTTGTCCGGCGGGTCTTTTGAACCGAGGCGTCATGTCCCTGTCGCACCTCAATGTCGATCGGCACGACCGGAAAAAGCACGCAACGGTCACCCTGGCCGGTGAACTCGATCTGGAAACGGCTTCCCTTGTCCGGCAGTCCCTGCAGCGGTGTCTGCGGGACGGCG
>NZ_JAFLRJ010000503.1 GCF_017315755.1 Streptomyces beijiangensis | reverse complement strand
GCGGTCGGCGGCGCGGTCGGGCTGACGATCGTGGGCAATGTGCTGGACGCGGTGACCGCGCCGCCGACCGCACCCAGCGGTGCGTCCGTCTTCGTCGAGAGCCAGAACGCCAGGGCTGCGGTGACCAGTTGCGAGACGAAGATGAACGCCACGACGATCGCCAGCCGGGG
The DNA here is from genome assembly GCF_017315755.1 of Streptomyces beijiangensis. Classification (GTDB taxonomy): domain Bacteria; phylum Actinomycetota; class Actinomycetes; order Streptomycetales; family Streptomycetaceae; genus Streptomyces; species Streptomyces beijiangensis. The sequence goes on along the minus strand of NZ_JAFLRJ010000503.1, from coordinate 4,808 downwards.
AATCGCATCGCCGGCTGTGATGGAGCCGCCGGTCGGCAGCTCCAGCGGTCCCCAGCCGTACGCGACGGTCCCCGCGATCAGCGCCACGAGCGGAAGCAGCACCATCGCCGCCAGGCTGAAGCCCAGCGCCACCGTCAGCTTGCTCAGCAGCAGCCGTACGCGGGGCACCGGGGCCGCGAGCAGATACCTCAGCGAGGACCAGCTCGCCTCCTGGGCCACGGTGTCGCCGCAGAACAGCGCCACCGGCACCACCAGCAGGAATCCCGCCGAGACGAAGAGGCAGGTCGCGGCGAAGTTGGCCCCGGACGCCGTCGCGGTGTCCATCAGGGTCACCCGGCCGTCGCGCCCGCTGGGTGTCCCGCCGATCGCGAAGGCCGCGATCAGGATGAACGGCAGTGCCACCAGCACCGCCCCCATGACCAGGGTCCGCCGCCGCTTCCACTGCCGCATCGCCTCGACGCGCAGCGGCAGCGTGTGCCGCGGGCGGTAGCCGGGCGCGGTCTCCACCAGGGGGCTCACAGGGGTGTTCAGGTGCGTGCTCATACGGATCCTCCCGCCATTTCTCCAGCTCCGATCAGGGTGAGGAACGCGTCCTCAAGGCGGCGGTGCGGGCCCACCGCGGTCAACGGCACATCCAGGCGCACCAGTTCGGCGATGAGCGCGGCGGGGCTCGCCCCGTCGAGCCGTACCAGCAGTCCGCCGTCGATCCCTGGGGCCTGTACGGCCGATCCGATCCCGGGCAGCGCGGCCACCTTCTCGGCCAGCACCTCCGTGAACCCGGTCTCCGCCGTGACCAGCAGCGTGTCCCCGCTGCCGGTGATCTCGGCGACGGGTCCGGCCTGGATGAGCCGGCCCCGGTCCATGACCACCAGATGCGTACAGGACTGCTCGACCTCGGCGAGGAGGTGGCTGGAGACGATCACGGTCCTGCCCTCGGCCGCGTACCGGATCATGACGTCCCGCATCTCGCGGATCTGCGGCGGGTCGAGTCCGTTGGTCGGCTCGTCCAGGATGAGGAGATCCGGCATGCCGAGCATCGCCTGGGCGATGGCGAGCCGCTGCCGCATGCCCTGCGAGTACGTCCGCACCGCGCGCTCCAGCGCGTCGCCGAGACCGGCGATCCGCAGCGCGTCCTCGACGTGCGAGTCCTCGTCGGGCCGACCGGTGGCCTTCCAGTACAGGTCGAGATTCTCGCGGCCGGTGAGGTGCGGCAGGAAGCCCGCGCCCTCCACGAACGCCCCGACCCGCGACAGCACGGGTGAGCCCGGCTGGATGGAGTGCCCGAAGACCCGGATGTCTCCGCCGTCGGGCGTGATCAGTCCCATCAGCATGCGCAGGGTCGTGGTCTTGCCCGCGCCGTTCGGCCCGAGAAGGCCGAGGACCTGCCCCTTCTCGACACGGAAGGAGAGGTCGCGCACCGCGTACCGGTCGGAGGACTTGGAGTACTTCTTCGCCAGGTCGGTGATCTGCAGCGGCACTTCCGCCAGCTCGGGATCGGGCGCCGGGACCGTCTTGCGGCGCGAGACCAGCAGCCCGGCAGCGATCAGCGCCGCCAGGGCGGGCAGCCCCCAGACCCACCAGGGCAGCGCGGCGGCCGCCGTCTTCACGGCCACATCCGTGGGCACGCTCAGACCGCCGCTTCCGTCGAGCGCGATGCTGTACGTCGCCGGGGCGGCCGGGGATGCGTACCCGAGGTCCGTCGAGGCGAACACCAGCCGCAGCCGGTGCCCGGCGTCCACCTGATGGTCGACGGCGGGCAGCGTCAGCTCGACGGTCTTCCCCGCCGAGGTCCCCGTGATCCGCACCGGGGCGACCAGCTGGCTGGGCAGTACCTGTTGCTTGCCGTCGGGCCCGACGTCGTACACCTTCCCGAAGAGCACCGTCTCGTCGCTGCCTTCGGACTTCACCCTGACCTTGACGGTCGGCGTGCCCGTGATGCGCAGGTTCTCCTTCAGCGGCGCCGAGTCGAAGCGCGCGTACTGCCCGGGGAAGTCCAGGGAGAGCCCGACCCCGAGCCCGGAGAGCTGTGACAGCGCCCCCACGCCCGGTACGGCCGAGATCGCGGGCGGGTTCGCCCCCGCAGGGTTCTCGACGGACTGCTCCCGTCCGGTGAGCGCGATCGTACGGTCGCCGCTCACCAGCCCCGGGTAGCTGCCGGAGCTCGCACCCCTCAGCTGCGCCGACCCGTCGGTCGAACTGACCCCGCCGGTGCGCGTCACCCGGAAGGCAGGACCGGTGCCGGTGCCCTTGTCGCCCTTCAGATACCGCCCGAACCAGTCCGAGATCCGCCCGTCGATACGGTTCGTCTCGCGGTCCCCTCCGTCGTGCCCGCCCGCGATCCAGTCCACGGCGACCGGTGCGCCGTTCGCCCCGATCGCCTTCGCCGCTGCGTCGGCCTGCCCCAGTGGGAAGAGCGAGTCGGTCTGCCCCTGCACGATCAGCGCGGGCACCTTGATCCGGCTGCCCACGGCGGACGGACTGCGGGCCTCAAGCATCGTGGTCGCCGCCGCGTCCGGCTTACCGGCCACCGCCACCCGCTGGTACATGTCGCAGAGCTGCTTCTCGAAGTGCGCGCAGCCACCGCCGCTGTTGATGAAGATCCCGGCCCAGAGCTTCTTGAAGACCCCGTCAGGGAACAGCGCGTCCGCGAGGTTCCAGTACGTGATCTGCGGGGCGATGGCGTCCACCCGCTGGTCGTACCCCGCCGCGAGCAGCGAGACCGCCCCTCCGTACGAGGCGCCGGTGACGCCGACGCGCGGGTCCCCGGCCTTGTCCAGCTGCACCTCGGGCCGCGCCGCGAGCCAGTCGATCATCCGCGAGACGTCCTTGACCTCGCCTGCGGGATCGTTGAGCCCGATCTTGCCCGTCGACTTGCCGAAGCCGCGCGCCGACCAGGTCAGCACCGCGTACCCGTCCCGTGCGAGCTTCTCGGCCTGCCCCTTCACATCGGCCTTCGATCCCCCGAAGCCGTGCCCGATCAGCACGGCGGGACGCCGCCCGCCGCCGCCCGCGGTGAAGTACGAGGTGTCGAGCGACACCCCGTCCACCGCCATCACCCGGTCCTCGCGATGGACCGGGGCGGGCCCGTCGGAGGCGACGGCCGTCCACGTCCCCGCCCCCAGCAGGACGGCGATCGCGGCGGCCGCGCCGACAAGAACGCGGCTGCGCCTGCTGCGGGACTTGCGTAGCTTCATATCTGAACCCTAAGCGGCAGGTATGACACCCGAAGCTGCCGCCGGGTGGAACTCTCGGTAGCACCCGGGGAGTACGGGCGCGTCGCCCCGTACAGCAGCAGGAGTAGGGAGGCAGCCCCATGTCGAACCGCCTGGAGATCCGCCGCGCGAGCGATCCCGCCGAACTCGTCGCCGCCGAGCATCTCTTCGACGGCCCGGCCCGCCGGGACTGGTCCCTGCGCTTCCTGGCGGCGCCGGGCCATCTGATGCTCATCGCGTACATCGAGGGGCTGCCGGCCGGATTCATCACCGGCATCGAGATGCTCCATCCGGACAAGGGGACGGAGATGTGCCTGTACGAGCTCGGGGTGGCCGAGCCGTACCGCCGGCGCGGGATCGCCCGTGCGCTCGTCTCGACGCTGGCCGAGGTCGCGCGCGAACGGGACTGTTACGACATGTGGGTCGGCGTGGACACGGACAATGAACCGGCGCTCGCGGTGTACCGGGCGTCGGGGGCGAAGGCCGACGCCACGTTCGCGATGCTGACGTGGACATGGAACTGAGGCCCCTGTTGCGCACTGCCGTTCCCCGGCCGATGCGTTCAGGGCCGCCGGGCGACCTGTGCGCTCAGGTCCGTACCCACAGACAGAACGGGTGCCCCGCCGGGTCGAAATGCACCCGTACGTCGTCCTGCGGCTGCTGGGACGCGAGCGTCGCCCCTGCGGCGACCGCGTAGGCACTGGCGGTGTCCAGGTCGTCGACCTCGAAGTCGAGGTGCAGCATCATCTGCTGCTCGCGGGGGCCGGCGGGCCAGACGGGCCGGAGATAGGCGGGCTCGCTCTGAAAGGAAAGGCCGGTCCCGCCCCCGGGCGGTACGAGCTTGACCCAGCCGGGCTCCTCCTGCGCGGCCTCCCACCCGAGAAACCGCCGGTAGAACCCCGCCAACTCCCCGGCGTCCGGCGCGTCGAGGACGACAGCGGTGAAGGTCGTACGCGGCCGTGACGTCATGAGCCGCCCTCCTCGACCAGCAGCAGACGCGCGTAGTTGCCCAACGACCGCTGGTAGCGCGGCAGATGGGGTGCCAGTGCGCCGAGGGCGAGCGATACGGCTTCACGTTCCCGGCCCACGTCGGTCAACGCCAGCGCGAGGAACGCCCTTACAGCGTCGTCCAGTTCGTCGTGTCCGGCGTCCAACTCGGCGGTGAGCAGCTCGACGCTCTCGTCGGACCGCCCGAGATTCCGCAGCGAACTGGCCATCTGGATGACCGCACGCCGCCGCCGGATCCCGGGCACCTCGCGCTCCAGGGCCTCCTTGTACAGCGGCACGGCGAGGTCGGAGTGCCCGGTCGAGTCGAGCGCCCCGCCGCGCTCGAAGATCCCGACGGGGCTGCCGTCCGGGAGCTCGGCCACGAGCTTGTCGATGACCGCCCGGAATTCCTGCTCCTCGTACGAGTCGATGGACGCGTAGGCGTCCACAATGCGCTGCTCCCAGTCTGCGTTCATGCCCATACCCTATGGACCGCCGCGCGACGCCCGGAGCCGCATGAGACCGGCCGCGGTGGGACGGAACCCGCAGGCGGCGTAGAACGGCTCCAACCCGGCCTCGTAGTCGACGTGCAACCACTCCGCGCCGAGG
>NZ_JAFLRJ010000502.1 GCF_017315755.1 Streptomyces beijiangensis | reverse complement strand
CGACCCGGACGACCCGGACGACCCGGACGACCCGGGCGACCCGGGCGACCGGCCGGCAGGACGCCGGAAACGGTGGGCAATCACACACTCGCCGCGACGCGCCACAGCCTGCCCGCCGTCATACGGCCGCTCCCGCCGCGGTGGCCCCGCCAAAGGCACGGCCACCAGCAGTTTTCCCCCGCCCCGGGCAGCTCACCGCCCGGGGCTTTTCGCTGCCGACAATCGGCCGCCACGTCCGAAAAGGTCCCCTGACAGGACGATCCCGCTCCTGTTTCGGATCTCGTTGCGTCATACCCATGGATCCTTCTGGCCTTCTGATGCATCCTCCGCCCACCCGCAAGGAGCGACATGCACTGAATCGACACCGTGGTGACCGGGGCCGGCCCGCGCACCGACATGAACAAGGAGGGCTCCTCATGGAGTTCGGACTCTTCCTCAATGGATTCATTCCCGGCCGGGCGGCGCACGACCGCCCCTCTGAACACCTCGCCCTGATGCGGGAGATGGACCTCGCCATCAAGGCGGACAAGCACAACTGGAAATACGTCTGGTTCGGTGAGCACCACTCACTGACCGAGTACAGCCATATGTCCGCGCCCGAGGTCGTCATGGGCTACGTCGCCGCGAAGACCGACCGGATCCACCTCGGCACCGGCATCAACAGCCTCTCCCCGCGCAAGGAACACCCCGTCCGTTACGCCGAGCGCGCCGCGATGCTCGACCACATCACCGAGGGCCGCTTCGAATGGGGCACGGGCCGGGGCGCGGGCAGCCACGAGGTCGCCTCGTTCAACATCATGGACACCGCCACGACCAAGGCCGAGTGGGACGAGGTGGCGCCCGAGATCGTGCGCATGTGGGAGCAGTACGACTACTCCTTCCACGGCGAGCACTTCACGGTGCCGACCCCGCACAACATCCTGCCGAAGCCGTACGGCCACTCGCACCCGCCGATCTGGATGGCGTGCGGAAACCCGTCGTCGTTCGCCAAGGCCGGATCGCTCGGCATCGGGGCGATCGCCTTCAATTTCGAGCCGATCTTCGAGCTCAAGGGCCGTATCGACTCGTACAAGGAAGCGGCCGCGAACCCGGCCCGGATCCTCGGCGACTACCAGAACAACAACGTCATGATGACGAACACGGTCATCTGCCTCAACGACCGCAAGCGCGCCCGTGAGATAGCCATGCACGCGGGCCTCGGCTACCTGGTCACACTGGTGAACCTCTACCACGACACCATGCCCAAGTCGATGGACGAGAGGACGTGGCCGACACCGCCGATCGCCTTCAGCGAGCTCGGCGGCGAGGAGATCCTCGACGAGATCATCAAGGCGGGCCTGATGCTGTGCGGCACGCCCGACGAGGTCTGCGAACAGGTCGCCGCCTACCAGACCGTGGGCTGCGACCAGTTGGTCTTCGGCCTGACCGGCGGCATGACCTTCGACGAGCACCTCGAGATGATCGAACTGTTCGGCGACAAGGTCATCCCCGAGTTCGACACGAACCCGGAGCACTCCACCGCCGTCTACCGGCGCGGCGCGAAGGGCCCCAAGTACCCGTCGCACAACCACCCCGTACCCGCGGACCTCAAGCACACCGTGCTGCCGCCGAACGCCATCCTGCCGCTGGAGTCCTGACCGGCTTCACCAGCAGGAGTGGTCCGGGCCCCGCGTCTCCCGGAGTTGGGCACGACGGATCTTGTACTCCGCCGCCGCGATCAGCCCGCACACCCGCAGCCGCTCCAGCTCCTCCATCGCCACCTGGTGCGCCGCCCGGCGCGCGGCATGCATCTGTTCCCGGGCCTCGCTCGCCGCGCCGGCCCGTTCGGCGGCCTTCTGCTCCTTGCGTTCCTCGTCGAGGAAGTCGGCGAGGTACTCAGTGAACTCGACGTAGAAGTTCGGCAATTCGGCCCCCCAAGGCCAGGGAAACACGTTCGGCCCGGCACCCATGGTGCCGGGCCGAATCTACGCCCAGAACTAGAGCGCGTGCTCGACGAACCGTTCCGCCGTCTCCTTCAGGAGTTCCAGGCCGTCCCTCGCCCAGAGCACGTCGTTGAAGAGCTCCACCTCGATCGGACCCGTGTAGCCCGCCGCGTCCACGCGTTCGCGCCACTCGCGCGTATCGATCGCACCGTCGCCGATCTGGCCCCGGCCGTTCAGCACGCCCTCGGGCAACGGCGTGGTCCAGTCCGCCAGTTGGAAGGTGTGGATACGGCCTGCCGCGCCCGCCCTTGCCACCTGCGCGGGCGCCTGGTCGTCCCACCAGATGTGGTACGTGTCGACCGCCACGCCCACCTGGTCCGCCGGGAAGCGCTCCGCGATGTCCAGGGCCTGGGTCAGGGTGGAGATCACACAGCGGTCCGCCGCGTACATGGGGTGGAGCGGTTCGATCGCCAGCCGTATACCGCGTTCGCCTGCGTACGGGGCGAGTTCGGCGATGGCGTCCGCGATGCGTTCGCGTGCTCCGTGGAGGTCCTTCGAGCCCGCAGGGAGGCCGCCCGAGACCAGGACCAGGGTGTCCGTGCCGAGGGTGGCCGCCTCGTCGATCGCCGTACGGTTGTCGGCCAGTGCCACCGCCCGTTCCCTGGGGTCGATCGCGGTGAGGAAGCCGCCCCGGCAGAGCGTCGTGACCGTCAGGCCCGCGTCGCCGACCAGCTTGGCCGCCGATTCCACGCCGTAGTTCTGGACGGGTTCGCGCCAGAGGCCGATGCCCGGGATGCCCAGGTCGACACAGGCCTCCACCAGTTCGGGGAGCGGCAGTTGCTTCACCGTCATCTGGTTGATCGAGAAGCGGGTCAGGGGCGAGGACGTCACTGGGCTACTCCGTACACGTCGAGGAGCGACTTCATCCGGGACTCGGCCACCGCGGGGTCGGGGAACAGGCCCAGGCCGTCGGCGAGTTCGTACGCCTTCGCGAAGTGCGGGAGCGAGCGGGCCGACTGGAGGCCGCCGACCATCGTGAAGTGCTGCTGGTGGCCCGCGAGCCAGGCCAGGAACACCACTCCCGTCTTGTAGAAGCGCGTCGGCGTCTGGAAGAGGTGGCGGGAGAGCGCGACCGTGGGGTCGAGGAGGTCGCGGAAGGACGCTTCGTCGCCGCGGTCCAGCTGGCGCACCGCCTCGGCGGCGACCGGGCCGAGCGGGTCGAAGATGCCGAGGAGCGCGTGACTGAAGCCACGGTCGTCGCCCTCGATCAGCTCGGGGTAGTTGAAGTCGTCGCCCGTGTAGCAGCGGACCCCGTCCGGCAGCCGGCGGCGCAGATCGACCTCGCGCTTGGCGTCGAGGAGCGAGACCTTGATGCCGTCCACCTTGTCGGGGTGGGCGGCGATGACCTCAAGGAAGGTCTCCGTCGCCGCGTCCAGGTCGGACGAACCCCAGTAGCCCTCCAGCGCCGGGTCGAACATCGGGCCGAGCCAGTGCAGGATCACCGGTTCCGTGCACTGGCGCAGGAGGTGGCCGTAGACCTCCAGGTAGTCGTCGGGGGTCTTCGCCGCCGCGGCGAGGGCGCGGGACGCCATGAGGATGGCCTGGGCGCCCGTCTCCTCGACGAGGGTCAGCTGGTCCTCGTACGCCTCGATCACGTCGTGCAGCGTCGCCTCGCCGGGCGTGAGCTGGTCGGTGCCGACACCGCAGGCGATCGCGCCGCCGACGGCCTTCGCCTCGGCGGACGAGCGGCGGATCAGCTCGGCCGCGTTCGGCCAGTCCAGGCCCATGCCGCGCTGCGCGGTGTCCATCGCCTCGGCCACGCCCAGGCCGTGCGACCACAGGTGCCGGCGGAAGGCGAGGGTCGAGTCCCAGTCGATGGCGGCCGGGGAGTCGGGTGACACGTCGGCGTAGGGGTCGGCGACGACGTGGGCCGCCGAGAAGACCGTGCGGGAGGTGAGGGGCGCGCCGCCCGGCCGGAAGGCGGTGGGCGCCGTGCGCGGGGCGTATGCGTAGGTGGTGCCGTCCGCACGCGGAAGCAGGAGGCTCACAGCGAGATCTCCGGGACGTCGAGGCGGGTGCCCTCGGCCGAGGACTTGAGGCCGAGCTCGGCGAGCTGGACGCCGCGGGCGCCGGCCAGGAGGTCCCAGTGGTAGGGCTCGTCGAGGAAGACGTGGCGCAGGAAGAGCTCCCACTGGACCTTGAAGCCGTTGTCGAATCCGTCGGCCTGGTTGTCCGGGACTTCCTGCCACTGGTCGCGGAAGGAGTGCGTGGCGGCGAGGTCGGGGTTCCAGACCGGCTTGGGGGTCGAGCTGCGGTGCTGGACGCGGCAGTTGCGCAGTCCGGCGACGGCGGATCCCTCGGTGCCGTCGACCTGGAACTCCACGAGCTCGTCGCGGTTCACGCGGACCGTCCAGGAGGAGTTGATCTGGGCGATCGCGCCGCCCTCCAGCTGGAAGATGCCGTACGCGGCGTCGTCGGCCGTGGCGTCGTACGGCTTGCTCTGCTCGTCCCAGCGCTCCGGTATGTGCGTCGCGGTGAGCGCCTGGACGGTGGTGACCCGGCCGAAGAGCTCGTGCAGGACGTACTCCCAGTGCGGGAACATGTCGACGACGATGCCGCCGCCGTCCTGTGAGCGGTAGTTCCAGGAGGGGCGCTGCGCCTCCTGCCAGTCGCCCTCGAAGACCCAGTAGCCGAACTCTCCGCGGATGGAGAGGATCTTGCCGAAGAAGCCGCCGTCGATGAGGCGCTTGAGCTTGAGCAGACCCGGGAGGAAGAGCTTGTCCTGTACGACGCCGTGCTTGATCCCCGCCGCCTGCGCGAGCCGGGCCAGCTCCAGGGCGCCGTCGAGGCCGGTGGCGGTCGGCTTCTCGGTGTAGATGTGCTTGCCGGCGGCGATCGCCTTCCTGATGGCGTCCTCGCGGGCCGAGGTGACCTGGGAGTCGAAGTAGATGTCGATCGTGTCGTCCGCGAGTACGGCGTCGAGGTCGGTGGACCAGTGTTCGATGCCGTGCTTCTCCGCCATCGCCTTCAGTACGTGCTCGCGGCGCCCGACGAGGACCGGCTCGGGCCACAGGACCGTGCCGTCGCCGAGGTCGAGGCCGCCCTGCTCGCGGATGGCGAGGATGGAACGGACCAGGTGCTGGCGGTAGCCCATTCGGCCGGTGACGCCGTTCATGGCGATCCGCACTGTCTTACGTGTCACGTAAATCCCTCTCCCGCAAATCCATCCGCACCAGCGATAGCAAGCGCTTTCTACACGCTATGAAGCTAACCTGCGACCGACGGGTCGGACAAGTGGCAATCAGCAAGTTGCTCGGAGGAAGAGATGACGACGACGCTCGCGGACGTGGCGGCCCGGGCCAGGGTCTCCCCGGCGACGGTCTCCCGCGTCCTGAACGGCAACTATCCGGTCGCCGCCTCCACCCGCGAGCGGGTGCTGCGGGCGGTGGACGAGCTGGACTACGTACTGAACGCGACGGCGAGCTCGCTGGCCGCCGCCACCTCCGACCTGGTCGGCATCCTGGTCAACGACATCGCCGACCCGTTCTTCGGGATCATGGCGGGCGCGGCCCAGTCGGCGATCGGCGGCCAGGAGGGCACCGGCCGCGGGGGCGGCGAGAAGCTGGCGGTGGTCTGCAACACGGGCGGATCCCCGGAGCGCGAGCTGACCTACCTGACCCTGCTGCAGCGCCAGCGCGCCGCCGCGGTGGTACTGACGGGCGGGGCGGTCGAGGACCCGGAGCATGTCGCCGCGGTCTCCGCGAAGCTGGCGAAACTGTCGGACGCCGGAACCCGGGTGGTGCTGTGCGGGCGCCCCCCGATGGAGGGCGGCGGAAGCGCCGTACTGGCGACGCTGAGCTTCGACAACCGGGGCGGCGGACGCCAACTCGCCCAGCATCTGCTGGAGTTGGGACACCGCCGGATCGGTTACGTCGCAGGCCCCGAGGAGCGGACGACCACCAGACACCGGCTCGAAGGACACCTCAAGGCACTGGACGCGGCGGGCATCAAGGACGATCCGCGGCTGGTGCTGCACGGTCCGTACGACCGGCGGTCGGGGTACGAGGCGACGCGTGAACTCCTGGACAGGGAGCCGGGGCTGACCGCCGTCGTCGCGGCGAACGACACGGTGGCGCTGGGCGCGTGCGCGGCGGTACGGGAGCGGGGACTGCGGATCCCCGAGGACATCTCGGTGGCGGGCTTCGACGACCTGCCGTTCTCGGTCGACGCGGTGCCGGCGCTGACGACCGTAAGGCTCCCGCTGTACGAGGCGGGGGCCTGGGCCGGACGCCTCGCGATGGGGGCGGAGGCACCCCCCGAGGGCGGGGTCGCGGTGGTACGCGGGGAGCTCATGGCCCGGGCGTCGACGGCGGCGCCCGGCCGGTAGCGGAGGAACCCGGCGGGCCGCAGGCGTCAGCCTCCGTCTCCGTCCGGGCCTCCGAGCGCGCGCACACACTCCTCGATCGCCGTACGCACCGCGTGCGCCGCCTCCTGCGTGAGCAGCCCGTCGACCGACAGCACGTCCTGCAGCGGCTCGGCCACGGACGTCAGCATCCCTTCCCGTTCCCCCTGCGGGATCAGGTCGATGCCCCGCCGCAGCTCCGCAAGACCCTCCGGGCCCCGGCCCGTGAGCAGGAGGGTGTCGGCCAGGTCGAAGTACGCCCAGGGGGTCGGCTCGGCCGTGTTCCGCACCGCGAACCGGGCGAGATGCTCAAGGGTCCGGAAGCGTTCCAGAACCGGCGCGGCGTCCGCCCCGCGCAGACCGGTCAGCAGGAATTCGATCCTGGCGTGGTTCAGCAGCGGATACGTCGCGTTGCCGCTGAGCTTGCCCGCCTCCTGGTAGCAGGTCAGCGCGCGGTTCAACTGGGCGGTTTCGAAGCGTCCTTGGCTGCCGCCCTTCCGCGCCAGCCTGCGGTACAGGCCTCCGAGCGTCGCCCAGGTCTCGGAATCCTGGCCGTCCAGTGCCACCGCACGGTCGAACGCCCTGACCGCCTCCTCGTCCGAGAACCCCCGCTTGCTCAGCGTGAGACCGATCTCCCGCCAGGCGGCGGCGAAGTCGTCCTTCAGCCCCACGCACACCCGCAACGGCCCCTCGGCCTCCTCGTACCTGCCCTCCTTGCGCAGCGCGACCCCGAGCTCGAAGTGCGCCCGCCAGCTGGCCGGATTGCGGTTCGCGGCCTCCTGGAGGAGCTCGATACGGCGGGCCAGACCCTCGCTCTTGAGCGCCGCGTCGACCAGGTCCTCCGCCTGCTGCTCGCGCAGCCTGCGGATCTCCTCGTGCAACTGGGCGTGCTCGGCACGGGCGATGAGCACGAATCCGCCCCCGTCACGCACCGGGCTGTCGACCCGCTCGGGGCTGCGCAGTCCCGAGACGGCCGCCTCGGTGATCTGGCGGATCGACGCGTCGAGCTCGTCGGGGCCCGGTCCGTAGGGGATCACCCGGCTGGAGGAGACGTTGAACCGTACGTCGTCGATGTTCTGGCAGATCGGGATGGTGACGCCGTCTCTCAGCGCCCAGCGGACGCCGAGCTCCAGATAGACATTGGCGTTGGCGCCGCTCAGGTCCGCGATGTACACATCGGAGTCGATGGCCTCGGCGAACATGGACCGGTGGATGGCACCGGTCGCGGTCTTCTCCTTCTCGATGACGAGTTGGGTACGGCATCCCATCTGCCGCCCGATGCCTTCCGCCACGGGCTCCAGCAGACGGCGCTTGATCATCGCGATGTCCGACCAGGCCGCGGTGGCACCCATCGTGGAGCCGGGCATGGCGACGAAGACGCGTATGGCGGGCGCATCGCCCGTGCCGTCGGCCGCCGCCGGTGCCTGGAACTGTTCGACCACCGAACTCTCCCCCTGTCCCGCGTCCACACCCGTGTCCGTGTCGTCGACCGGCCCGTCCTCGAAGGCGGACCCGTACTCGGGAGCGCCGTGCGTACGCCTCTCGGCGGCCTGGAGCTTCCGCAGCGTCTCCCACCGCGTGCGCCAGTGGTCGAGCCGCGGATCCGGCCGCGCACCGGGGCCGGGGCGGGCGCCGTCGTGGGCCAGCAGAGTTCTCACCAGGGCGATGAGGAAATCCCGGCTGGGCAGCCGCTTCCCGCTCAACACCTCGCTGACCGCGGACGGCGACAGGGGCCGGCTCGGCGGTGCCTGGCCGGCGATCACCCGGAACGACGGCGCGCCGTGTTCTATCCGCAACTCCTCAAGCTCCTGAGCGAATTCGGCCAACGCGCGCTTGTACGTATCGTCTCCTGGTGCCACCTGCCCCAGGCTAGGGGGTGTCCGGCGGATCATGCCGCGGTCGCGCCGGTCTGGCACGCACATCTGCGGCGTTGTCGTCAGTTGCCAACGCTCCGCGTTGTCGCCCTCCTCCGCCTTGCAGCTGCACGCACCAGACCACCGCTCACCAGCGCCAGTTGCTCAACGCAAATCGCAGGCGGCCTGATCCGCC
>NZ_JAFLRJ010000501.1 GCF_017315755.1 Streptomyces beijiangensis | reverse complement strand
TTCCACTTCTTCGTGGTGGGGCGGGACGGGGTGGGATGTGGCGAACTACTGCCGGTGCGCTACTCCTTGACGCTTCCGGCGGAGAGACCGGACTGCCAGTACTTCTGGAGCAGCAGGAACGCGGCGATCAACGGCACGACGGTGAGCAGCGACCCGGTGACGACCAGGTTGAAGACGGCCTCGCCGCCGGCCGTGGCGGCCTGCTTGTTCCAGGCGTCGAGGCCGAGGGTCAGCGGGTACCAGTCGGGGTCCTTCAGCATGATCAGCGGCAGGAAGTAGTTGTTCCAGGTCGTGACCGTGGTGAAGAGCAGCACGGTGACCGTGCCGGGTGCGAGCAGCGGCAGCGCCACCTGGAAGAAGGTGCGGAGCTCGCTCGCGCCGTCGATGCGGGCGGCCTCCATCAGCTCGGTGGGGATCGCCTCCGTGGCGAACACCCACATCAGGTACAGGCCGAACGGAGAGATCAGCGACGGGATGATGACCGCCCACGGGGTGTCCGTGAGGCCGATCTTGCTGAACATCAGGAACGTCGGGACGGCGAGCGCCGTGGTCGGCACCGCGACGGCACCGATGACGACGGCGAACACGGCGCGCTTGCCGGGGAAGGTGAACTTGGCGAGCGCGTAACCGCCGAGGACCGCGAGGAAAGTCGCACCGCCCGCGCCGACGACCACGTACATCAGGGTGTTGAGGAACCAGCGGCCGAAGACGCCGTCCTGGTACGTGAAGGTCTCGGTGATGTTGTCCCACAGGGAGAAGTCCCCGTCGAACCACAGCCCGAACGAACCGGCCAGGCCCTCCTGGGTCTTGGTGGCGCTGATCAGGAGCCACACGAGCGGCAGCAGGCTGTAGACCAGGACGATGCCGGTGAGCACCGTGAGCAGGATGCTGCGGCGGGGACGGCCGGGGC
>NZ_JAFLRJ010000500.1 GCF_017315755.1 Streptomyces beijiangensis | reverse complement strand
GCCGCCCTCGCCGAGGACGAGACCCCGGCCCTCTGCCGGGCCGTCGACCGCTGGGCGCACGACGACCGCCCCGACCGGCTGCTCGCCGCGGCCGTGCACGGGCTGATCGCCGCCCCCCATGTGACCACCGGCGCCGACCGCGAGCTGCTCAGGTACGCCGCCCTGGCCCTCCTGGGCCGGACCACCCACACCACCCTGCACGGGCCCGCGCTCGCCCTTCTCGTACGGGATCCGGCGACCAGGACCCGCTATCTGCCCCGCGCGCTGCTCCTCCTCGCCTCGGGCCGGCTCTCCGCGTCCTCCGCGGCCGTCGCGCTGCCCACCCACCCCGAACCCGTACTCGCCGCCTTCCGGGCC
>NZ_JAFLRJ010000499.1 GCF_017315755.1 Streptomyces beijiangensis | reverse complement strand
GGGGTGGGGGTCGGGCTGGGGCTCGGGCTCGGCGTGACCTCGATGTACACGGTGCCCGTGTCGCACAGCGGCGGGGCGGTGATCGTGCAGCCGATCACCGTGAAAGAGGTCGTCCCGGTGAACCCCGCATCGGGTGTGAAGACGTACGCGCCCTGCGCCGTGACCGTGGCCGTCCCGTGCGGAGGGGCGACACCGAGCCGGGTGACGACCCGCTCCCCCTGCGGATCGCTGACCGGGACCTGCCCGGCGACCGGCACGCCCTCAAGGGTGGTCGTGTGCACATCGCCGACGATCGGCGGGATGCGCCGCGGAAGGACCAGGATCCGGACCGTGGCCTCGTCGCAGACGTCCGGGGCGCTGATCGAGCAGATGCGATACGTGTAGGAGTCCGGGCCCGTGTAGTCGGCATCCGAGGTGTAGAGGAAGGTTTCGCCCTCGCCGGTGGTCAGGGTGCCGTGCGTGGGCTGGGTGACGGCCACGGGTGCCGAGGTGATTCCTCGGTCGTTCTGTGTGACGTCGATGGTCTCCGGGATGCCGCTCTCCGTCGTCACCGTGTAGTCCACGGCGACGGGCTCCACGGTGACGGTCACGGTGGCCTGTGCGCAGAGCACCGGGGTGCCGTTGTCGCACACCTGGACCGGGAAGGCGTCCCGGCCGGCGAATCCGGGTGCGGGGGTGTACTCGAAGAGTCCGTTCGGCGCCAGCATCACCTCTCCGTGTTCGGCCGACGCATTGAGCGCACCCTCAGAGGCGTCGGCGGGCAGCGAGAAGGTCAGCGTCTGCCCGGTGTCGGGGTCGGAGGCGGCGAGCTGCCCGAAGACCTTGCGGTCGACCTGCGTCACGAAGGCCTGGTCGGCCATGACCGGCGGGTTGTTCACCGGCATCGGGTCGGTGACGACGGTGTTGATGCGGGCGTGGTCGGCGGAACCGTCATTGTTGGCCGGCGTGGGGTCGTCGGTGGTGCTCGTACCGGATGCGATGTCGAGGAGGGTGCCGACGGCGGTCGCCGTACCCGTCACGGTGTACGACACGGCTGTGCCGGCCTCGATGTCGCCGGCCTGCCAGGTGACGGTGGTGCCGTCCACCGTGCCGCCGCCGGAGGCGGTGACGCCGGTGAGCCCGGAGGCGGGGAGCGTGTCGGTGACGGTGGCGGCGGCCGCGGTGTCGGGGCCGATGTTGGCGGCGGTGACGGTGTAGGTGACCTGGCCGCCGATGGTGACGGCGGCGGGGCCCGTCTTGTAGACGTACAGGTCGGCCGAGTCGGCGGCGGGCTGGTTGCTGCAGCCGGACGGGACGCGGTCGGGGTCGATGATCACCGGGGTGCGGACCGTGTGGGTGATGGTGCCCGACGGGGTGTCGAAGATGCCGGTGCCGGTCTGGGTGGTGTCGTAGAAGGCGATCGGGCTGGTGGCCGAATCTCCGCTGAACGTACCGAAGTTGGTGGTGTTGCCGGTGAAGCGGTAGCCGCCGAATCCGGAGACGGCGCCGTCGGAGCTGTTGGCGAAGGAGACCCCGCTGATCTGGCCCTCGGTGCTCTGGCTGAGAGTCCCGGTGTTGTTGAGATAGTCCGAGCCGAGGGTGATCAGGCCCTGGTTGACCGCGCTGCCCGCTGCCGCCCAGCCGGCCGAGACGGCGATCGTGCAGGAGTTCCGCACGCGGGAGGAGGCCGAGGCGGTCAGGTACTGCTGGATGGTCAGCGTCCCCGAGTTGTCGAGCTCGCCGTTCAGGGCGACGCCGCTGCCGTTGCTGGCCAGGGCGCCGGTGTTGATGACGGTGCTGTCGGCGGAGACGTTGAGCGAGCCCGTGGTGGCCGTGCCGGCGTTGATCAGCACGCTCTGGCTGTTGAGGGCGAGACCGCTGGGGAAGCGGAGGGTGCCGTCCGCGGTGTTCTCCAGGCGGGCGGTCCCCGCGGCGGTCAGGCCCTGGCCCTCGGTGGTGCCCGCGTTGATCAGCTGGAAGCCGTTGCTGACGGTCAGCCACGGGAGCTGGGCGGAGCCCTGGCTCTGTACGACGAGGGTGCCGGAGGCGTTGTTCGCGTACGGGGGAGCGAAGGAGGCGCTCGGCGAGACACAGAGGACGGACCCCTGCGGGAACGCCGCGACACCGCCGGTGAAGGCGCCGCCGGTCAGCAGCACGGTCTCGCCCGCGGCGAGGGAGATGACGTCGCTGGAACCGCCCGTCAGTGTGCGGGTCGGGTTCGCGCACGTGGTGGCGGCGCCTTCACCGGCGGT
>NZ_JAFLRJ010000050.1 GCF_017315755.1 Streptomyces beijiangensis | reverse complement strand
GATCAAACTCTCCGTGAATGTCTGCTCGTAATCGAGCAACCACATCGGAAGAGCGGAACAACCAGCCGGAATAGGGCCGATTGTTCACTGCGTCCTCGCTGTGTTGCCTTCCCGGCAAAGGGAAGGGCTTTTTCAAAGGAACCACCAACCCACCAAAGGTGGGCCGGGGTATCAACATATCTGGCGTTGACTTTTGGCACGCTGTTGAGTTCTCAAGGAACGGACGCTTCCTTTGTACTCACCCACAGAACATTTTCTGGGGCTTTCCTCCGGGCGCTTCCCTTCGGTCTTGCGTTTCCGACTCTATCAGACTCTTTCGTGTCCGATTTCCTCGGTGCCTTTCAGGTTTCCCTTTCCGGCGATTCCGACTCTATCAGATCCTCGCGGGCCTGATTCCCAGTCGGCTGGACTTTCAACCTGCTCTGTCTTTCCGGCTGTTGGGCCGTTCCGACGCCCAAACTCTAACGCTTTTCCCCGGTGACTCATAATCGAGTCGCGGGTATGAATTCCGGCATGCCGAAATCGTCCCCGGCGGGAGATCGTGCTGAGTTTGGTTGCCGCTGACGCGGCGGGAGTGGTTGCCGCTGAACCGTTCCGGCTCTGTGACAACTCGAAGAACCTTACAGAGCTCCGCAGGCCGCGTCAAGCCTCGATCAGTCCAGGTCAGTGAGCCGGCCGCCCGCATCGGGCTGGGCGTCCTCCACTCGGCGCAGGAGGCGGGTCAGCATCTCGCCCAGGGCGCCCCGTTCCTTGCTGGAGAGGTCCTGGAGGAGCTCTTCCTCGAACGTCGAGGCGGCCCGCATCGCCTCCAGCCACTTCGTACGGCCCTCATCCGTCAGCTCGACGATGACGCGGACCCTGTTGTTCTCGTCGCGGTCCCTGGTGACCAGGCCATCGCCCGCCATGCGGTCGATGCGGTGGGTCATGGCCGCCGGGGTGAGCCCCAGTCGCTTCGCGATCTCGCCCGGGCCCATGCGGTACGGGGCCCCGGCGAGGACCAGGGTCTTGAGGACCTCCCACTCGGCGTTGCTGATGCCGAGTGCGGCTACCTGGCGGCCGTACGCGACGTTCATCCGGCGGTTGAGTCGGCCCAGGGCCGAGACGACCTTCTCGACCTGGGGGTCGAGGTCGCGGAACTCGCGCTGGTACGCCGCGATCTGTTCGTCGAGCGTCGGCTCTGTCGGGTCAGCTGGCATGTCGGGGAGTATCCCACTGAATCCCGGTGGCGTCGAAGTCCTTCGATGTGTATTGTTGACCTTCTAATTTTAGTGTTGAAGTCTTTGGGCCTCAGTACTTCGTCGAACCTCGATCAACCTAGGTAGGTGAGTGTGACCACCGCGATGGGCGCTGCGCTGCGCCGGATTCAGCTGGGGAACGCGCTGAGCGCGTTCGGCAATGGCTTCACTGTCCCCTTTACGTTCATCTACGTGTCCCAGGTGCGGGACCTGGGTCCGGGGACCGCCGGGGTGGTCCTCATGACCTTTGCCCTGGCCGCACTGGTGGTACTGCCCTTCACCGGGCGGTTCATCGATCAGCGCGGGCCGCTTCCGGTTGCCATCGTGGGTACGGTCACCGCCGCCTTCGGATCGCTCGGGCTCGGGCTCGGCAGCACCGCTCCTGTCCTGGTCGCTGCCGCGGCCGCCCTGGGGATGGGTATCGCCGTCATCCAGCCCGCGCTCGCCACGATGATCGTGTGGTGCTCGACCACCACGACAAGGTCGCGGGCCTTCGCCACCCAGTTCTTCCTCAACAACCTGGGTCTTGGCATCGGCGGGCTCATCGGCGGGCTCCTCGTCGACACCTCCGACCCGGGGTCGTTCATCCGGCTCTTCTCCATCGAGGCGGCGATGTTCCTGGTGCTCGGCGCCGTCATCGCGACCGTGCGGCTGCCGTCGTTCTCGTGGAGCGCGGGCAGCGGTGACAGCGACGTGCCCGTGGAGGCCAAGGCCGGGGGCGGTTGGCGGGTCCTGTTCGCCGACCGGTCGATGGTCGTGCTCTGTGCGCTGGGCTTCGTGATGTTCTTCGCCTGTTACGGACAGTTCGAGTCGGGGCTCTCGGCGTACGCGACCGAGGTCTCGCACATCCAGCCGTCCACGCTGGGGATCGCCCTCGCCGCCAACACGGCGATGATCGTCCTCGCTCAGTTCGTGGTGCTTCGGCTGACCGAGAAGCGCAGGCGCAGCCGCGTCGTCGCGCTGGTCGGGCTGATCTGGACGGTGGCCTGGCTGGCCGCCGGGGCTTCGGGGATGGTCGCCGGCGGGCACGCGATCGCCGTCACGCTGATCATCTCGACGTACGCGCTCTTCGGGCTCGGTGAGTCGATGCTGTCGCCGACCGTCGCTCCGCTCGTCGCCGATCTGGCTCCGGCGCGGATGATCGGTCAGTACAACTCGGCATTCGCGCTGGTGAAGCAGCTGGCGCTGGCGCTCGGTCCTGCTGTGGGCGGGCTGATGGCCGGGGCCGGTGTCTTCACCGCGTACATCTGGATGCTCGTCGTCTGCTCGCTCGGCATCAGCGTGCTCGCGCTGTGGCTGGGGCGCCGGCTCACTCCCGTACAGGACAAGCCGTCGCTCGCCCATGCCTCGCGGATCGTCGCGGGCAATGTGCCCGAGGTCGCCCGCGCTGTGCCGACCCCGTAAGCCCGGGTCAGTGCGGCAGGGCGAACTCGCACCAGACCGCCTTGCCGCCGCCCGGTGTGCGGCGGGAGCCCCAGGACGAGGCGATGGTCGCGATGATCGAGATCCCGCGGCCCGCCTCGTCCGCCGGTTCCGCGTGGCGGCGGCGCGGGAGGTGGTCGTCGCCGTCGGTCACTTCGATGATCAGGCGGCGGTCCGTGCGGCGCAGTCGCAGGCGCATGGGCGGGGTGCCGTGCTGGAGGGAGTTCGCCACCAGTTCGCTGGCCGCGAGGACTCCCAGGTCGTGGAGTTCCGAGGAGAAGCGCCAGGAGGCGAGGACTCCGGAGGCGAAGGCGCGGGCCCGGGGGGCCGCTTCCACTCCGCCCAGGAGTTCGAGCGCCGCGTTGTGGAAGAGCTCGGCCGCGGGGCCCTTGCGGGACGGGTGCTGGACTACCAGGACCGCCACGTCGTCGTCGTGTTCCGCCGTGATGTTCAGAGAGCGCATCAGACGGTCGCAGATCGTCTGGGGGGTGCCGGTGGCGCCTGCGAGCGCTCGTTCCAGGGCGTCGACCCCCTCGTCGATGTCCTCGCTTCGGCGTTCGACCAGGCCGTCCGTGTAGAGGACCGCCGTCGAGCCCGGGGGGAGCGCGATCTCGCCCGAGGTGTGCATCCAGCCGCCGGTGCCCAGTGGGGGGCCCGCGGGGTCGTCGGCGCGGCGGACCGAGCCGTCCTCGTCGCGGATGAGGAGGGGGAGGTGGCCGGCCGACGAGTAGACCAGGCGCCCTTCGGTGGGGTCGTGGACCGCGTAGATGCAGGTGGCGATCTGGCTGGCGTCGATCTCCGATGCGAGGCCGTCGAGGAGCTGCAGGACCTCGTGGGGCGGCAGGTCGAGGCGGGCGTAGGCGCGGACTGCCGTACGGAGCTGGCCCATCACCGCCGCTGCCCGGACACCTCTGCCCATGACGTCGCCGATGACCAGGGCCGTGCGGCCCGCGCCGAGGGTGATGACGTCGTACCAGTCGCCGCCGACCGCCGCGTCCGTGCCGCCCGGCTGGTAGGTGGCGGCGATGCACAGGTCGTCCGGCTGCTCCAACTCCTGCGGGAGGAGGGAGCGTTGCAGCGTGACCGCGGTTTCGCGGTGACGGCGCTCGCTGGTGCGGAGCCGTTCGGCTGCCTCGGCGTGGTCGGTGACGTCCGCCGCGAAGATCAGCACACCGGTGTGGCCGGACCGTGCTGCGGAGCCGTCGGCGTCCATGCCGTAGGGCGTGCAGGTGACCGTGTACGAGCCCTCGCCCGGCTTGGACTGCACGCGGCGGGACTTGACCGTGCGCGGCTTTCCGCTGCGCAGGACCTGGTCCATGAGGGGCAGCAGGCCCAGTTCGTCCAGCTCGGGGAGCGCCTCGGCCGCCGTCGCGCCGATGGGGCGGGGGCCGAAGGCGGTGGCGTAGGCATCGTTCACGTACGCGATGCGGTGCTCGGGGCCGTGCACCAGGGCGACGAGGGCGGGGAGGTGGCCGAGGATCTCCCGGACGGAGAGTTCTTCGAGCGCGGGGGTGAACTCGTCCTGGGGCGGCCCGGCGTCGGAATCGGGGTGCTGTGCGTACTCACCGCGGGCTGCCGGCACGGAGCTGCGGTCGGCCCGCGCGGCGGCGCGGCGCGGAGTTCCGGGGAGCCGGGCGCTCCAGCGTGTGAAGTTCACTGCGGTTCAAGCCTCATCGGGTCGTTGCGGCGTCTTTGCCACGGTGGAGCAACGGATCACTCTGTGCAGGTGTGAACCAACCTATGGTCACACGTCCAGTGTGACCGACGGCACTGACAATGGTCAGGGCCGCTTCGGGGGCTCGGCTCCGGCGGCCAACTCGAACTCGGCCCGGGGATGTTCCAGGGAGCCGAGGGAGACGATCTCGCGCTTGAACAGGCCTGCGAGGGTCCATTCGGCCAGCACACGGGCCTTGCGGTTGAAGGTCGGTACGCGGCTGAGGTGGTAGGCGCGGTGCATGAACCAGGCCGGGTAGCCCTTGAGTTTCCGTCCGTAGACATGGGCGACGCCCTTGTGGAGGCCGAGCGACGCGACCGAACCCGCGTACTTGTGCTCGTAGTTCTTGAGGGGTTCGCCGCGGAGGGACGCGAGGACGTTCTCGGCGAGGACCTTGGCCTGGCGCACCGCGTGCTGGGCGTTGGGGGCGCACTCCTTGCCCGCCTCGGCGGTGAGGTCGGGTACGGCCGCCGCGTCGCCGGCCGCCCAGGCGTTCTCGGTGCCCTCGACGGTGAGCTGGGCGGTGCAGGCCAGCCGGCCGCGTTCGTTGCGGGGCAGGTCCGACGCGGCCAGGATCGGGTGCGGTTTGACGCCGGCCGTCCAGACGAGGGTGCGGGTGGGGAAGCGGGCGCCGTCGCTGAGGACGGCGACACGGTCGGTGCAGGAGTCCAGGCGGGTCTCCAGGCGTACGTCGATGTTGCGGTTGCGCAGCTCGCGGATCGCGTACTTGCCCATCTCGTCGCCGACTTCGGGGAGGATGCGGCCGCTCGCCTCGACGAGGATCCACTTCATGTCCTCGGGTTTTACGTTGTGGTAGTAGCGGGCCGCGTAACGGGCCATGTCCTCGAGTTCGCCGAGGGCTTCGACGCCCGCGTAACCGCCGCCCACGAAGACGAAGGTGAGCGCGGCGTCACGGATCGCGGGGTCGCGCGTGGCGGACGCGATGTCCATCTGCTCGATGACGTGGTTGCGCAGGCCGATGGCCTCCTCGACCGTCTTGAAGCCGATGCCGAATTCGGCGAGGCCGGGGACCGGGAGGGTGCGGGACACCGAGCCGGGGGCGAGGACCAGGTGGTCGTAGGCGATCTCGACGGATCCTGTGCCGTCCTCGGGGCTGGCGAGGGTGGTGACCGTGGCGGTGCGCTTGGCGTGGTCGATGCGTTCCGCCTCGCCGATGACGATCTTGCAGCCGTCGAGGACGCTGCGGAGCGGGACCACGACGTGGCGCGGCGAGATCGAACCTGCGGCTGCCTCGGGGAGGAAGGGCTGGTAGGTCATATACGGGTCGGGAGAGACGACGGTGACCTCTGCTTCACCGCTCTTCAGCTTCCGCTGCAGACGCAGCGCGGTGTACAGACCTACGTAGCCGCCGCCGACGACAAGAATGCGCACAGGTTGAGTCACTGTCCCATGACGCAACGAGCGCTCGACTTTGTCCACAGCCCCGACAAATTGTGTGACTGGGCCGGGTGCGCGGCGCGAGGCCTCAGTTCTCCCGGATATGAGGGAAGGTGCCCAGGTCAGAGGGTGTACAAGGGG
>NZ_JAFLRJ010000005.1 GCF_017315755.1 Streptomyces beijiangensis | reverse complement strand
CCCGCGTCCCGGGCGCTCATCAACATGGCTGGGACGAGAGCCTGTACGCCGACGGCGCACCGGCCGCGGACGCGCCCGGCGAGGGCAGCGGCCACCGCCGGGGCGGGCCGCGCAAACGCGCGAAACGGGGCAGACGCCGCGTCCTCAAATGGGTGGCGGCGGTGGTCTCGCTGCTCATAATCGGGACGGCCGGCGCCGGTTACGCGTACTACCGCCATCTCAACGCCAACATCAAGAAGGACGCCCTCAACCTGGGCGAGAGCGCCGCCCCCAAGCCGAAGGCCAACGCGGCCGGGCAGACTCCGATGAACATCCTGCTGATCGGGTCGGACGGGCGCGACACCAAGGAGAACCAGAAGCTCGGCGGGGCGAAGAGCACCTTCGGGGGCGTGCCTCTCGCCGACGTACAGATGCTGCTGCACGTCTCGGCGGACCGCAGCAACATGTCGGTGGTCAGCATGCCGCGCGACACCCTGGTGAAGATCCCCAAGTGCACCGACAAGAAGGGGAAGGTGTACGCGGCTTCGACGGGCGTGCACCTGACCAATGAGTCGCTCGGCCGCGGCGGGCCCGGCTGCACCGTCGCCACCTGGGAGTCCGTGACCAACATCCACATCGATCACTTCATGATGATCGACTTCGCGGGTGTGGTCTCCATGGCGGACGCCATCGGCGGCGTCCCGGTCTGCGTCGACGCCAATGTCCACTCGCGCGACCGCAACGGCCACGGTTCCGGGCTGAAGCTGACCAAGGGCAACCACAACATCAAGGGCGTCCAGGCGCTGCAGTGGCTGCGTACCCGCTACGGCTTCGAGGACGGCACCGACCTGGGCCGCGCCGAGGCCCAGCACCAGTACATGAGCTCGATGGTCCGCCAGTTGCGCAAGGGCACCAAACTGTCCAACCCCGGGCAGCTGATGGACCTCGCCGAGGCGGCCACCAACGCGCTCACCGTGGACGACGGCCCCGACGGCATCGGTTCGGTCAAGAAGCTCTACGACCTCGCGGAGGACCTCAAGAAGGTCCCGACCAAGCGCATCACCATGACCACGATGCCGAACGTCTACTCCCAGCTGCAGGGGTTCCAGGGCAAGGTCGAGCCCAAGCCGGTCGACGCCGAGAAGCTGTGGTCGATGGTCCGCGACGACATCCCGCTGGACGGGAAGCCCGCGCAGAACAAGTCGGTCCAGAAGGTCTCCGAGGACCCGGCCGCCGCGCCGGGCGACACCGGCGTCCTGGTGCACAACGGCACTGGGACCGACGGCCAGTTGGCGGCCAAGGGACGGGCGACCGCGGTGGCCTCGGCGCTGAACGCGGCGGGCTACACGAAGGCGAAGTCCGACAAGACGCTCGACCCGCGGGACAAGACCGTCATCACCTTCCCCAGCGCGGAACTGGAGGGGGACGCCCAGGCGCTCGCCAAGTCCCTCGGGATCCCGCTGAGTTCGGTGAAGAAGTCGACCGACGTCTCGGGGGTCACCCTGACCGTGGGCGCGGACTGGCGAACGGGGTCCACGTACCCCAAGACCGCTCAGGACGACAAGACGCCCGACTCCGCGCGAGCGCTCAACGGCGACGAGGTCAAGTGCATGAAGATCCAGCCCGGCTACAGCTTCTAGCTCTGGCTCAGGCTCTGGCTCCGGAGCCGCGGGCACAGTCCGAAGGGCCCCTCCGTATCCACGGAGGGGCCCTTCGGGTTCTGTCGCTGCCTGCCGTCAGACGCTCGCCCGCACCGACGGGCGGCGGCTGGCGATGACCTTCTTCGCGAGGGCGCGGGGGCTGGTCAGGAAGCCGTAGCCCCACGACATGTGCATGGTGGCGAGGGCCACGGGGATCTGCGCGCGGGCCTTCAGGGACAGGCCCTTGCCGGCCGGGACCGAGCCCGCGACGATCGCCGCGAGGTAACCGGCCGGGATCACGAAGGCCCAGGGGGTCACCGCGGCGCCGACCACGATGCCTGCCGCTATCGCGCAGACCGCGACCGGCGGGGCGAGGTAGCGGAGGTTGATCGAGCCCTCGTGGTAGCGGGCCACGACGTGGCGCCAGCGGCCGTAGTCCTTGTACTGCTTGGCGAGGGCCTTCACCGACGGCCTCGGGCGGTACTGGACCTTCAGCTCGGGCGAGAACCAGATCAGGCCGCCCGCCTCACGGATACGGAAGTTCAGCTCCCAGTCCTGGGCGCGGATGAACTCCTCGTTGTAACCGCCCTGCTGCTCCAGCGCCTCACGGCGGAAGACACCCAGGAACACGGTCTCGGCCGGGGCCGCCTCGCCGCCCGTGTGGAAGGCCGCGTTGCCGACGCCGATCTTGGAGGTCATCGCGGCCGCGACCGCTTCCTCCCAGGGCGTCTCGCCCTCGGCGTGCATGATGCCGCCGACGTTCATCGCGCCGGTCTCGTCGAGGAGGCGCACGGCGGTGGCGATGTAGTTCGGCGAGAGCATGCCGTGGCCGTCGACCCGCACCACGATCGGGTGCCGGGAGGCCTTGATGGCCGCGTTCAGCGCTGCGGGGGTACGGCCTGTGGGGTTCGGGACGGTGTGGACCCGGGGGTCCTCCCGTACGAGCTCGGCGGCGATCTCCTCCGTACGGTCCGACGAGGGTCCGATCGCGATCACCACCTCCATCTCGCCGTCGTAATCCTGCTCGAGGATGTGCCGGACCGAGCTGCGCAGATGCCGTTCCTCATTGAGGACGGGCATGATCACGGAGACGGCTGGATGCGGGGCGGGAGTGGCGTTCATCGGTGCTCACGTTACCGCGAATGGGGGAACCGGGCGCGCGGCGGCCGGGTCGCTGCCCAGCTCATCCGATCTTGTACGCCTACGGTGCTCGCGACCCCTGCCCCGGAGGTGCCCGCACATGCCACAGCCCCGTCGCCGAACGCAGGACGCGCGCCCTCGATGGGGCCTGCGCGTGGCCACCTCACTGTCCGTACTCGTCCTGGGCGCGTCCGGCGTCGGCCACGCGGTCGTCAACAGCGTGGACTCCGGGATCGACCGGGTCGACCCCTTCAAGGACATGAAGGACCGGCCCGACGAGTCCAAGGGGATGAATCTGCTGCTCGTCGGCACCGACGGCCGCGACAAGATCACTCCGGAGCAGAAGCGCCTCTATCACCTGGGCGGCGCGCCCTGCCACTGCACCGACACGATCATGATCGTGCACCTCTCGGATGACCGGTCGCGGGCCAGCGTGGTGAGCCTGCCGCGCGACAGCTATGCCGAGGCGCCGGAGCACATCGACGAGTCCACGGGCAAGCACCACAACATGCACCCGATCAAGATCAACGCGGCGTACGCGGAGGGCGGACCCGCGCTCGCGGTGCGGACCGTGGAGCATATGACCGGGGTGAAGATCGACCACTATCTGGAGGTCGACTTCACCAGCTTCATGAAGACGGTGGACGTGCTCGGCGGGGTCGACGTCTGTACGGCCCGGCCGCTCAAGGACACGTACACCGGACTCGATCTGCCGGTCGGCACCAGCAGCCTCACCGGCGGACAGGCGCTGCAGTACGTACGGTCGCGCCATATCGACGGGGCGGCCGACCTCGGCCGGATGCAGCGCCAGCAGCGCTTCCTGGCCTCGCTGATCGCCAAGGCGAGCAGCAACGGGGTGCTCCTCAACCCGGTCAAGTTCCGTCAGGTGACCGGCGCGATGCTCGGCTCGGTCAGGGCCGACAAGGGCTTCGGGGCGGAGCAGCTGCTGGCGCTCGCCGAGGCGATGCGCGGCTTCACGCCTGCCTCGTCGGAGTTCACTTCCGTGCCGATCGGGCAGATCAGCTTCCCCGTCAAGGGCATCGGTTCGACCGTGAAGTGGGACGAGGCCAAGTCCAAGAAGCTCTTCCAGCTGCTGCGCGACGACAAACCGCTCGCCCCGCACCGGCCCAAGCAGCCGAAGGCCACGCCCGTGGACGTGTCGCCGCAGCAGATCAGGGTGCAGGTCTACAACGGCACCGCGTCCGACGGCCTCGGCGCCCGCGTCGACAAGGAGCTGCACGCGACCGGCTTCCGTACGACCGGCACCTCGGCCCCCTCGCTGGCGCACGGCGTGCGGCGGACCTTCATCGAGTACGACCCGGGCTGGGACCGCTCGGCGACGTCCCTGGCGGCCGCGCTGCCTGGCGCGGAGCTGCGGCCGGTGAAAGGGCTCGGGCGGACGCTGAAGGTGACGGCGGGGTCCGATTTCAAGAAGGTCGTACGGGTACGGGCCGAGGACGCCTATCAGGGTGAGTTCGGTGCGGTCACCGGGGACCAGGTCGTCTGTCCGTAGGCACGTACGCACGTAGGCCCGTAGGCCCGTAGGCCCGTGACCGAAGGGTCGGTCAGTCCTCGAAGCCCTCGGCGGCGCGCTGCTCCCGCAGCTCCAGGATCGCGCGCCGCCTGGCGAGGCGGTGCGTGCGGCGGATCTGGGCCTCCTGGTAGCGCCGCTTGTCCTGCTCGGTCTCGGGCTCCACGGGCGGTACGGTCCGGGGCTTGCCCTCCTCGTCGACGGCGGCGAAGACCAGATAGGCGGAGCCGACCTGCGTGGCGGGGGTGGATTCGTTCCACCGCTCGGCCAGGACGCGTACGCCCACCTCCATGGAGGATCGGCCCGTCCAGTTGACCTGGGCCTTCACATGAACGAGGTCGCCCACGCGGACCGGCTCCAGGAACGCCATCTCGTCCATGGACGCGGTGACGGCGGGACCGCCGGAGTGCCGGCCGGCGACCGCGCCCGCCGCGTCGTCCACCAGCTTCATGATCACGCCGCCGTGCACCGTGCCGAGAAGGTTGGTGTCATTGCCGGTCATGATGTGGGACAGGGTGGTTCGGGACGCTGAGGTGGGCTTGCCCGGAAGATCGGTCATACGTTCCAGATTAAGCGCTGTCCGATTGCATCAGGTCTGCAACAGCACTGACCCGATTTCCCACCCTCCCTGTAAAGCACACAGCCGATGACTGCACACTGTTCCGCATGAGCGACAGGGACAGGTACGGACGCGGCAGCTACGACCCGCAGCCGGAAGGCGCACGGGCGATGCCGCATGTGCGGCGCCGGCCGCCTGTACCCGCGCAGCAGCCGCCGCACGGGCAGGGGTACGACGACGGCTACGGCGCCCCCGCTCCGTACGACAGCGGATACAACAGCGGACAGGTCTACGGCGGCAACGGATCCGACGGCGGCCAGGGCCAGGGCGGTCAGCCCCCGGCCCCCCGCCGCAGCCCTTCCGCCGCCCCGAACTGGCGCCGCCGCATCAAGATCGGCGCGCTGGTCCTGGTCGTCGGCTTCCTGTGCGTCTCGATCGGTACGTACTTCTGGGCCGACTCCAAGCTCAAGCGCGAGATCGACCTGTCGAAGGTCATCGAGCGGCCCGCCACCGGCGAGGGCACCAACTATCTGATCGTCGGCTCCGACAGCCGCGCGGGCATGACCGCCGCCGACAAGAAGAAGCTGCACACCGGGTCCGCCGAGGGCAAGCGCACGGACTCGATGATGATCCTGCACACCGGCGACAACGGGGACTCCCTGATCTCGCTGCCGCGCGACTCGAATGTGGCGATCCCCTCGTACAAGGGCTCCACGTCCGGCAAGACCTACCCGAACACGGGCCGTACGACGAAGCTGAACGCGGCGTACGCCGAGGACGGCCCCGAGCTGCTGGTGCGCACGGTGGAGTACAACACCGGACTGCACATCGACCACTACGCGGAGATCGGCTTCGGCGGCTTCGCCAATCTGGTCGACGCGGTCGGCGGCGTGGAGATGAACCTCCCGCAGGGCTTCAAGGACAAGGACGCGGGCGCCGACTTCAAGGCGGGCAAGCAGACGCTGAACGGGCAGCAGGCGCTCGCGTACGTCCGTACGCGGCACGCCTTCGCTGCGAGCGACCTGCAGCGCACCAAGAACCAGCAGAAGTTCCTGGCGGCGCTCGCCTCGAAGGTCGCCAGTCCGACGACGGTGATGAACCCGTTCGCGATCTACCCGGCGATGAGCGCGGGCCTGGACACGGTGACGGTCGACAAGGACATGAGCCTGTACAACCTGGCCTCGATGTTCCTGGCGCTGAAGGGCGTCACGGGCGGCGACGGCAAGTCGATGAACATGCCGCTCACCGGCCAGTCCGTCAACGGCAACGTGATCTGGGACAAGACCAAGGTCAAGCAGCTGATGGACGAGCTGAAGAACGACGACAAGGTGACGGTCTCCGGCAGCTGACCGAGAGCGGCACGGGCGACATCCGGCGCGGTACGACGCAGCAGTGCGTCGTGCCGCGCCGTGCTGTGTCGCGCGCTGCGTTCACCGGACGTTGACCCGGCCGCAAGCCTTAGGTACCTGCATCACACATCTTCCCCACTGATGCTCAATTGCGTTCGAAACAACGGCACATACGACAGAAAGTTGCATGTCGATGGCTCCCCTCGACCGCCGCCGTCTCCTCCAGATCGGTGGGGCATCCGCCGTCGCCGCCGCCGGGCTCGACGCCCTGCCCGGCGCGATAGGCCAGGCGATGGCCCTCCCCGCGATCTCCCGCCACCGCTCGATCAAGGACGTCGAGCACGTCGTGATCCTGATGCAGGAGAACCGCTCCTTCGACCACTACTTCGGCACCCTCAGCGGCGTACGCGGCTTCGGCGACCCCCGGCCCTCCCTGCTGCCCGGCGGCAAGCCCGTCTGGCACCAGCCCGCCGCGACCACCAAGGTCCCCGGCCGCTACAAGGCCCGCGGCCTGCCGGACACCGAGACGGAGGTGCTGCCCTGGTACATCGACCCCAAGTCGACCACCGAGTACGCCGACGGCACCGACCACGGCTGGGCCAGCGGCCACCAGGCCTGGCGGGAGGGCCGCTGGGACTCCTGGGTGACGCAGAAGCAGGACGTCCTGACCATGGGGCACCTCAAGCGGCAGGACCTCGCGTACCACTTCGCGCTCGCCGAGTCCTTCACCCTCTGCGACTCCTACTTCTGCTCGGTGCACGCCGACACCGCACCCAACCGGCTCTACCTCTGGTCGGGCACCATGGACACCCGCAACGTCCTGGGCCGCAAGCCCAACGGGCCCGGCACCGGCGAGCGCAACGACACCAACGGCTACACCTGGACCACCTACGCGGAGCGCCTGGAGGCGGCGGGCGTCAGCTGGAAGCTGTACCAGGGCGGCACCGGCGACCCCGGCAGCCCGACGGACAACTACACCGACAACTCGCTGATGTTCTTCGAGAACTTCCAGCCGGCGATGGGCGCGAGCGGCCCGCTGGTCGAGAAGGGCGCGACCGACCACACGCTGCGGGAGTTCGCCGCCGACGTGAAGGCAGGGACGCTGCCCCAGGTCACCTGGATCGTGCCGCCGTACAAGTACTCCGAGCACCCCTCCGCATCGCCGACCGACGGCGCGTTCTACATCAACCGGGTCATCGAGTCGCTGACCGCCAACCCCGAGGTGTGGGGCCGTACCGTCCTGATCGTCAACTACGACGAGAACGACGGCCTGTTCGACCACGTCGTACCCCCGGTGCCGCCCGTCAGCAGCGCCCCCGGCGCCCAGGGCATGGTCTCCGACGACCTCGTCGCCTCCCTGCCCGACGAGATGCTCGACATGACCTCGCGCCCCGACTGGAAGAGCCCGGCGGGCACGGCGGGACCGACCGGACCGCAGCCGGTGGGTCTGGGACCGCGCGTCCCCGCGATGGTCATCTCGCCCTGGTCCAGGGGCGGCTGGGTCTGTTCGGAGACCTTCGACCACAGCTCGGTGGTGCGCTTCCTGGAGGCCAGATTCGGCGTACGGGAGCCCAACATCAGCTCCTGGCGCCGCTCGGTCTGCGGCGACCTCACCTCGGCGCTCGACTTCACCGCCACCGACCCGGCGCCGCCCGTCTTCCAGGTGCCCGCCCCGATCGTCTCGGCGCACAAGCCCTACCAGGTCCCGCTGCCGCAGAGCATGCCCGTCCAGGAGCCCGGTGTACGGCGTGCGCGCCCGCTGCCGTACGACGTCACCGTGAACGAGCACCACGGCCGCACCGGCCGCTTCGAGCTCGCCCTCGCCAACCACGGCAGGGCGGGCGCCGCCTTCGCCGTCCACGACCGTACGCGGCCCGACGCCGCGCCCCGCCGCTACACCGTCTCCGCCAGGGACACGCTCACCGACCACTGGGACCTCCCGGCGGACGGGGCGTACCACCTGGCCGCGTACGGACCCAACGGCGGCCTCTTCGAGTTCGAGGGCGAGCGGGGCGGTGCGCTGCGCGCCACCGCCTCCCACCACCGCTCCGACGGCTCCGTGCGCGTGAAGGTCAGCAACCACGACCGCCGTGCCACGCACACCGTGAGGCTCACGGACGCGTACGGCTCGACCGGCGCGAAGCAGCACCGGCTGCGGCCGGGCGCATCGGCCACCTTCGAGGTGCCCGTGCACCGGCGGGACGGCTGGTACGACATCACCGTGACCGGCGAGGACGCGGGCGCCTTCCGCCGCCGCTGGGCCGGACACCTGGAGAACGGCCGCCCCAGCACGACGGACCCGGGGCCGCGCGCCTGAGATGTCCTGCGGGGGTCCGGACGGTCCCGCCCTCCGGGCCCCTTTCCGGTGGCCGGAGGGCCGGACCGTATCGTGCCGTCCGAGGCAGGCGTCCCGAACCACCGGAAAGCAGCAGATGAACGACGACCCGATGCAGCCCACCCGTCCCACCGCCGGCGATCTGGCCCTGCGCCAGAACCTCGAGCGCCACGGTCTGGTCGCGATCCTGCGCAGCCGGCGCCCCGGCGCCCCGCTCGTCGAGACCGTGCGCACCCTGATCGAGGCGGGGGTGCGCTGCGTGGAGATCACCCTGCCGACCCCCGGCTCGCTGGAGGCCGTCGCCGAGCTGCGCTCCCCCCTTCCCGAAGGGTGTCTGATCGGCGTCGGGACGGTCACCGAGTCCCACCAGGTGGAGCAAGTCGTCGCGGCGGGCGGGCAGTTCATCGTCAGCCCGGTGTACGAGCCCGGCCTGATCCTCGCCGCCAGGGGCAAGAACATAGGCACCCTGCCCGGCTGCTTCACCGCCACCGAGGCCCTCGCCGCATGGCGTACGGGCGCGACCGCGGTGAAGCTCTTCCCCGCCGAGCCGCTCGGCCCGGGTACGGTCGCGGCCCTGCAGGGCCCGCTCCCCGAGATACCCCTGGTCCCGACGGGCGGAGTGGGCCTGTCCGACATACGCCCCTACCTGGACGCCGGAGCACTCGCGGTCGGCGTCGGTTCCCCGCTCGTCGGGGACGCCCTGGACGGCGGCTCGCAGGCCGAACTCCTCGTCCGGGCACGGAAGTTCGTCGCCGAGGCCGCCTCATGACCGGCACCGGTCTGGTCACCCTCGGCGAGACGATGGCCGCACTCGCCCCCGACCGCATCGGCCCGCTGCGCCACGCCTCCACCCTCGGCCTGGCGGTCGCGGGCTCGGAGTCGACGGTCGCGATCGGTGTACGGCGCCTGGGCCACCCCGCCGCCTGGATCGGCCGGGTCGGGGCGGACGAGCTGGGCGAACTGGTCACCTCCCGGCTGCGCGCCGAGTCGGTCACGGTGCACGCCACGGCGGACCCCGCGGCCCCCACCGGCCTGATGCTCAAGGAGCGCCGCACCGCCGCGCTGCGCCGTGTCCACTACTACCGGGCGGGCTCGGCGGGCTCACGCCTGACCCCTGCCGACCTCCCGGCCGGCCTGATCGAGTCCGCGGACCTCCTCCACGCCACGGGCATCACCCCGGCGCTCTCGGACACGGCCG
The DNA here is from genome assembly GCF_017315755.1 of Streptomyces beijiangensis. Classification (GTDB taxonomy): domain Bacteria; phylum Actinomycetota; class Actinomycetes; order Streptomycetales; family Streptomycetaceae; genus Streptomyces; species Streptomyces beijiangensis. Next base: position 18,223 of record NZ_JAFLRJ010000005.1, on the reverse strand, counting down.
CGGCGTCGGTACGTACGGCCATCGACCGGGCCCACGCGGCCTCGGTCCCGGTCTCGTACGACCTCAACCACCGCAACCGGCTGTGGAGTTGGGAAGAGGCCCGCGCCTTCACGCTCCCGCTCCTCCCCCGCATCTCGCTGCTCTTCGCGAGCGAGGACGAGGCGGAGCTGCTGCTGGGCCACGAGCCCGGGGCGCACTCCGCGGAGACCCTGGCGCAGGAGCTGCGCAAGCTGGGTCCCGAGACGGTGGTGATCACCATGGGCGCGGACGGCGCCGTGGCCGCGGACTCCTCGGGCACGACCCGTATCTCCGCGGTCCCGGTCCCGGAGATCGACCCGGTGGGCGCGGGCGACTCCTTCGTGGCGGGCTACCTGGCGGCGCTGCTTTCGGGCGCCGACCCCGGGGAGCGCCTCGACCAGGCGGCCAGGGTGGCGGCCTGGTCGGTGGCGACGGAGGGCGACTGGGAGGGCCTGCCGACAGCGGCCGAACTCCCGCTGACGGCAGCCCCGCCCGGCACGGTGGCCCGTTGACACAGGCAAGGGGCGCCCCGGAGGGCGCCCCTGCGTGCCGCCGTTCGGTTACGGCAGGTTGCGGGCCATGACGATCCGCTGGACCTGATTCGTTCCTTCATAAATCTGCGTGATCTTCGCGTCGCGCATCATGCGCTCCACCGGGTAGTCACGCGTGTAGCCGTACCCGCCGAGGATCTGGACCGCGTCCGTGGTGACCTCCATCGCCACGTCCGAGGCGAAGCACTTGGCCGCCGCGCCCGCGAAGGTCAGGTCGCTGTCACCGCGCTCCGACTTGGCGGCTGCCGCGTACGTGAGCTGGCGCGCGGCCTCGATCTTCATCGCCATGTCGGCGAGCATGAACTGGATGCCCTGGAAGTCCGCGATCGGCTTGCCGAACTGCTTGCGCTCCTGGGCGTAGCCCTTGGCGTAGTCGAGGGCGCCCTGGGCGATGCCGAGCGCCTGGGCCGCGATGGTGATGCGGGTGTGGTCCAGGGTCTTCATCGCCGTGGCGAAGCCGGTGCCCTCCTCGCCGATCATGCGGTCGGCGGGGATGCGCACGTTGTCGAGGTAGACCTCGCGCGTCGGGGAGCCCTTGATGCCGAGCTTCTTCTCCGGGGCGCCGAAGGAGACTCCCTCGTCGCTCTTCTCGACGACGAAGGCGCTGATGCCCTTCGAGCGCTTGGTGGGGTCGGTGACCGCCATGACCGTGTAGTACTCGGAGACACCCGCGTTGGTGATCCAGCGCTTCACGCCGTTGAGGACCCAGAAGTCGCCGTCGCGTACGGCCTTCGTCTTCATGCCGGCCGCGTCCGAGCCCGCGTCGGGCTCGGAGAGGCAGTAGGAGAACATGCCGTCGCCCTTGGCCAGGGGGGTCATGTACTTCTTCTTGAGGTCCTCGGAGCCGGAGAGGATCACCGGGAGCGAGCCGAGCTTGTTGACGGCCGGGATGAGAGAGGAGGAGGCGCAGACGCGGGCCACCTCCTCGATCACGATGACCGTGGCGAGCGCGTCGGCGCCCGTGCCGCCGTACTCCTCGGGGACGTGCACGGCGTGCAGGTCGGCCGCGGTCAGGGCGTCGAGCGCCTCCTGCGGGAAGCGGGCCTCCTCGTCGACGGCCGCCGCGAAGGGGGCGATCTTCGCCTCGGCGAGGGAGCGGATCGCGTCGCGGAGCATGTCGTGCTCCTCGGCCGGGCGGTACAGGTCGAATTCGGGCGAACCTGCCAAGGTTGTTCACTCCCCAGGGATGTTAACTACCGTTTAGTAACTTCATTTTAGTGTGGGCGCAAGGTGGGGGGATACGTGAGCTTCGATACAGCGGGAAACGTGTCCCATGAGGTGCCCGGATATGCTCGGGCCCGCACTCTTGTCCGTACGTCACGCCCCAGGAGCACCGCATGGCCCTCAAGATCACCGTGATCGGCACCGGATACCTCGGTGCGACGCACGCCGCGGCCATGGCCGAGCTGGGATTCGAGGTGCTCGGGCTCGATGTCGTACCCGAGAAGATCGAATTGCTCTCGCAGGCACGCGTGCCCATGTACGAACCCGGGCTCGAGGAGATCCTGCAGCGGCACGTCGCCGGGATCGAGGGGTCCAGCGGGCGGCTGCGGTTCACGACCTCGTGGGAAGAGGTCGGGGAGTTCGGGGACGTTCACTTTGTGTGCGTGAACACCCCGCAGAAGCACGGAGAGTACGCGTGCGACATGTCGTACGTGGATTCCGCCTTCGCCTCGCTGGCACCGCACCTGAAGGCCGGCTCGCTGGTCGTCGGCAAGTCCACCGTGCCCGTGGGGTCCGCGGCACGGCTGGCCGGGACGCTCGGCGAGGGCGTCGAGCTCGCCTGGAACCCGGAGTTCCTGCGCGAGGGGTTCGCCGTCAGCGACACCCTGCACCCCGACCGGATCGTGGTCGGCGTGGAGAGCGAGCGGGCCGAGAAGCTGCTGCGTGAGGTCTACGCGGGGCCGGTGGGGGAAGGGTCGCCGTTCGTGGTGACCGACTTCCCGACGGCCGAGCTCGTGAAGACCGCCGCCAATTCGTTCCTGGCGACCAAGATCTCGTTCATCAACGCGATGGCCGAGGTGTGCGAGGCCGCCGACGGCGATGTCGTCAAGCTCGCCGAGGCCATCGGGCACGACGAGCGCATCGGGAAGAAGTTCCTGCGGGCCGGGATCGGCTTCGGGGGCGGCTGCCTGCCCAAGGACATCCGCGCCTTCATGGCGCGCGCCGGGGAGCTCGGCGCCGACCAGGCACTGACCTTCCTGCGCGAGATCGACTCGGTCAACATGCGGCGGCGCGGGGCCATGGTCGAGATGGCACGCGAGGCGCTGGGCGGCGGCTCCTTCCTGGGGAAGCGGGTCGCGGTGCTCGGCGCCACGTTCAAGCCGGACTCGGACGACGTACGGGATTCGCCCGCGCTGAATGTGGCGGGCCAGATCCATCTGCAAGGCGGTCAGGTGACCGTGTACGACCCGAAGGGGATGGAGAACGCCCGGCGGCTCTTCCCGACGCTCGCGTACGCGGACAGCGCGCTGGACGCGGTGCGGGGCGCGGATGTCGTCCTGCACCTGACGGAGTGGCAGGAGTTCAGGGAGCTGGACGCGGCGGCGCTGGGCGAGGTCGCGGGCGAGCGGATCATGCTGGACGGGCGCAATGCGCTGGACGCGGTGGCGTGGCGGGAAGCGGGTTGGACGTTCCGGGCCATGGGGCGGCCTCGGGCCTGACCGGCGGACGGAGTCCGGCGCAGCCGGCCCGAAGCCCGCGAGGCGCCCCGGCGCCGAACGGTGCGAGGACGGCGTCAAGAAGAGGCCGCGGTGGCGTGGCGGTCGGCGGGCTGGGCGTTTCGGGCCATGGGGCGGCCGCGGGCCTAGTCAGGGGGGGCGGCACGCGACCTTCGGCCGCGTATGTCCTCAATCGCCGGACGGGCTTGAATTGCCCGTCGGGCTTGAACTGCCCCTCGGGCTTGAGCGGGCTTTGCGGGCGCGGTAGGTGCGCATTTTGGCTCGGCTGCCGCAGACCGCCATCGTGCACCAGCGGCTGCGGCCCGCCGGGCTGCGGTCGTAGTACGCCCAGTGGCAGTCCTCGGTCTCACAGGCCTTGAGGCGGGCCCAGGTGCCGTCCGCCGCGGCCGTGGCGATCGCGGCCGCGATACGGGACGAGAGCACGGCCGGGTCCGCGGGAGTCAGGACTGCCGTGCCCTCGGCGTCGAACGTCAGGAGCAGGGGCGCCGCCGACAGCAGCCGTGTCAGTCCGGCTCCCGCCTCCGGGACGTCATGGCCCGCGTGGGCGCGGCAGACGGCGCGCAGCGCTTCGCGGAGTTCCGCGGCCTCGGCGAGTGCGGCGCCGGTCAGGGAGAACTCCGCGGCGAGGCGGTCGTCGCCGGTGTCGATGCTGAGGGTGTTCACCAGCGTCTCGATCAGGGCGAGGCCGCCGGGTGCGGGAGCTCTGTCATTCATGTTGCGACGTTACCTCTTATGCGGCACCATGCAGTAACGGTTACCGGTTGATCGAAGGTACTGGTAACACTCTCCGGGGAGAAAATCATGGCTGTCGCCAAGTTCGGCTCCGTCGTACTGGACTGTCCCGACCCGCGCGCACTCGCCGACTTCTACATCGGAGTGCTCGGCGGCAGAGTCAAGGCCGCGGACGACCAATGGATCGACATCGAGGGGTACGAGGGGACGGCGCTCTCGTTCCAGAAGGCCCCGGGTCACGTGCCTCCGAAGTGGCCCACCGCGGAGGCCTCCCAGCAGTTCCACCTCGACCTGGACGTCGTGGACCTGGACGCGGCGGAGGCCGAAGTGCTCGCCCTGGGCGCGACACTGCTCGAAAAGGGGCCGGAGGGGCGCACCTGGCGGGTGTACGGGGATCCTGCGGGGCACCCGTTCTGCCTGTGCGTCGGCTGACATCGCTGCGGGGGTACGGAACTCGGTTCCGTACCCCCGTCGACTGCCCTACTCAGCTGTCCAGTTGGTCCAGCGTCGCGTTCGACGGGCCGCGCTGCGACTGGAGGTCGCGGGCCACGTCCTCGGCCGCGCGCAGGGCGCGGACCGCGTTCTGCCAGGTGAGCTTCGCCAGGTCGGGCGTGGACCAGCCGCGGCCGATGAGCTCCGCGATCAGGTTCGGGTAGCCCGCGACGTCCTCGAGTCCGGCCGGGGTGAAGGCCGTTCCGTCGTAGTCGCCGCCGATGCCGATGTGGTCGACGCCCGCGACCTCGCGCATGTGGTCGAGGTGGTCGGCGATCGTGGAGACCGTGGCCATCGGGCGGGGGTTGGCCGCCTCGAAGTCCGCGTGGATCTTCATCGCGTCGGGCGTCGTGTCCAGGTGGTGCAGACCGTGGGCGCGCATGTTGTCGTCCGCGCGGTTCGTCCAGGCCACCGCCTCGGGGAGCACGAACTTCGGGACGAAGGTGGCCATCGCGACACCGCCGTTGGCGGGGAGCAGGGCCAGGACGTCGTCCGGGATGTTGCGCGGGTGGTCGCAGATCGCGCGTGACGAGGAGTGGGAGAAGATCACCGGCGCCACCGAGGTGGCGAGCGCGTCGCGCATCGTGGTCGCCGCCACGTGGGAGAGGTCGACCAGCATGCCGGTGCGGTTCATCTCCCTGACCACCTCATGGCCGAAGGGCGTGAGGCCGCCCGCCTTCTCCACGTCCGTCGCCGAGTCCGCCCACGCGGTGTTGTCGTTGTGGGTGAGCGTCATGTAGCGGACGCCGAGCGCGTGGAACGCCCGGAGCGTGGCGAGGGAGTTGTTGATCGAGTGGCCGCCCTCGGCGCCCATGAGGGACGCGATACGGCCCTGCGCGCGGGCCGCCTCCATGTCGTCGGCCGTCCACGCGCGCACCAGGTCGCTCGGATAGCGGGTGACCAACTGGCCGACGCAGTCGATCTGTTCGAGCGTGGCGCTGACCGCCTCGTCGCCGGTCAGGTCGGTCTGTACGTACACCGACCAGAACTGCGCCCCGACCCCGCCCTTGCGCAGCCGGTGGATGTCGGTGTGCAGCGCACCCTGCTGGTCGCGTGCGATGTCGAGCTTGTCCAGGTCGTAACGGACCAGCTTGCGCAGCGCCCAGGGGAGGTCGTTGTGACCGTCGACGACCGGGTGGGTGGCGAGGTGTTCGAGGGCCGCCGTCAGGTGTCGGCTCATCGCGGGCCTACTTTCCGAATCCGAAGGAGTCCGCGCCCTCGACCTTCGCGCGCAGCCGCCGGCCCTTCTCCGTCGCCTGGTCGTTCAGCTCCTGCAGGAACTCCCCCATCTTCACCATGAGTTCGGGGTCCTGGACGGCGAGGATCCGCGCGGCGAGCAGACCCGCGTTGCGCGCGCCGCCGACCGAGACCGTCGCGACAGGGACGCCCGCGGGCATCTGCACGATGGAGAGGAGGGAGTCCATGCCGTCGAGGTACTTCAGCGGGACGGGGACGCCGATCACCGGCAACGGGGTGACGGAGGCCAGCATGCCCGGGAGGGCGGCCGCTCCCCCGGCACCCGAGATGATCACCTTGAGGCCGCGTCCCGCCGCCTCGTCGCCGTACGCGATCATCTCGCGCGGCATCCGGTGCGCCGAGACGACGTCGACCTCGTACGGGATCTCGAACTCGTCCAGGGCCTGGGCCGCGGCCTCCATCACGGACCAGTCGGAGTCCGAGCCCATGACGATGCCAACAAGGGGAGAGGTCATTCTGTGATCGTTCCTCGCAGGTAGCCGGCTGCGTGACGGGCGCGCTCCAGCACGTCGTCCAGATCGTCGCCGTAGGTGTTGACGTGCCCGACCTTGCGGCCCGGCTTCACGTCCTTGCCGTACATGTGGATCTTGAGCTGTGGATCGCGGGCCATGCAGTGCAGGTAGGCCTGGTACATGTCCGGGTAGTCGCCGCCCAGCACATTGCACATGACCGTCCACTTGGCCCTCGGGCGCGGGTCGCCCAGCGGGAGGTCCAGGACGGCGCGGACGTGGTTGGCGAACTGCGAGGTGATCGCGCCGTCCTGCGTCCAGTGGCCGGAGTTGTGCGGGCGCATGGCGAGCTCGTTGACGAGAATGCCGGGAGTCCCGTCCTCGCTGCGGGTCTCGAAGAGCTCGACCGCGAGGTGACCGACGACGCCGAGTTCGTTCGCGATACGGAGCGCCAGCTGCTGGGCCTCGCCGGAGAGCGCCTCGTCGAGGCCGGGCGCCGGGGCGATGACCGTGTCGCAGACGCCGTCGACCTGCTGGGACTCGACGACGGGGTACGCGACCGCCTGGCCGTGCGGGGAGCGGACGACATCGGCCGCCAGCTCCCGTACGAAGTCGACCTTCTCCTCCGCGAGGACGGGCACGCCCGCCCGGAAGGGGTCCTCGGCGTCGGCCGGCGTACGGACGAACCACACGCCCTTGCCGTCGTAGCCTCCCCGGACCGTCTTGAGGATCACCGGGAAGCCGCCCACCTCCTCCGCGAAGGCCGCCGCGTCCGCCGGATCGCTCACGATCCGGTGGCGGGGGCAGGGCGCGCCGATCTCGGTGAGTTTCGCGCGCATCACCCCCTTGTCGTGGGCGTGCACCAGCGCATCGGGCCCCGGACGGACGACAACGCCGTCCGCCTCCAGGGCCCGCAGGTGCTCGGTGGGTACGTGCTCGTGGTCAAAAGTGATCACGTCGCAGCCGCGCGCGAAAGCGCGCAGCGTGTCCAGGTCGCGATAGTCGCCGATGACGACTTCGCTCACCACCTGGGCCGCCGAGTCCTGAGGGGTGTCACTGAGGAGCTTGAATCTGATGCCGAGGGGGATGCCCGCCTCGTGGGTCATACGGGCGAGCTGACCGCCGCCGACCATGCCGACTACCGGGAACGTCACGTACTCCAGGGTATCCGCCGTCCGGACGGCCTTCCGACTCGGCCGCTGGTTAGCATGGGAGGACTGACTGCATTCATCTGCCTATCTGGACGGGGCCCCCACCATGAGCGAACGCGGCGCGCTGCGGACGCGGCTGGACCTGCTGGCCCGCGAGATCGCCAAGTTCGGGGCGGTGGGGGCTATCGGTTTTGTGGTCAACGCGATCGTCTTCAACATCTGCGTGCACGCGTTTGACCTGGCAGTTGTCCGCTCCGGCGTGATCGCCACGGTCGTCGCCATCGCCACGAACTACGTCGGCAACCGCTACTGGACCTACCGGCACACCGAGAAGAACAAGCGCAGCCGCGAGCTGATGCTCTTCCTGCTCTTCAGCGGCATCGGACTGGTCATCGAGAACGGCATCCTCGCGCTCTCGCACTACGGCTTCGGGTTCACCTCGACGCTGGCGGACAACGTCGCGAAGAACGTCATCGGGCTCGGCATCGGCACGGTCTTCCGCTTCTGGTCGTACCGCACCTGGGTCTTCAAGGCGCTGCCTGCGCGCGAGGCCGTAGAAACTGCGGAATCCTTTCTGGAGGGTCCCGAGGCCGAGGCCGAGGCCCACTCCGCCCGGCCCGCCCGGTCCACCTGACCTACCTGATCGTCGGTTCGGGCTCGGGAGCGGGTTCCTGCAGGGGGCGTACGCCCTTGCCGTCCCGGCTCAGGAAGAGCGCGAAGACCGGCGGCTTCTGCTGGAGCATCTCCAGGCGCCCGCCGTCCGCCTCCGCCAGATCGCGGGCCACGGCGAGGCCGATACCGGTGGAGTTCCGGCCGCTGATCGTCCGCTCGAAGATCCGCGCGCCGAGGTCCGACGGGACGCCCGGACCCTCGTCCGTGACCTCGATCACGGCCTGGTTCCCGGTCACCCGGGTCCGTACCGCGACCGTCCCTCCCCCGTGCATCAGTGAATTCTCGATCAGCGCGGCCATCACCTGGGCGACCGCGCCCGGCGTCCCGACGGCCCGCAGGCTGGTCTTCCCCGAGCGTACGATCGCCCGCCCCGAGCTCCGGTAGGCGGGCCGCCACTCCTCCAGCTGCTGCTTGACGACCTCGTCGAGGTCGAAGGTGACGGCGGAGCCCGTACGCGGGTCGCGGGAGTTGGTGAGAAGGCGCTCCACGACGTCGGTGAGCCGCTCGACCTGCGTCAGCGCGATCGTCGCCTCCTCCTTCACCGTGTCCAGATCGTCGGTGAGGGTGATCTCCTCCAGCCGCATGGAGAGGGCCGTGAGCGGCGTACGGAGCTGGTGCGAGGCGTCCGCCGCCAGCCGCCGCTCGGCGGTCAGCATGCGGGCGATCCGCTCGGCCGACGAGTCGAGGACATCGGCGACCCGGTCCAGCTCGGGGACCGCGTACCGCTTGTGGCGCGGACGCGGATCGCCGGAGCCGAGGCGCTCGGCGGTCTCTGCCAGGTCGGTCAGCGGGGCGACGAGCTTGTTCGCCTGCCGTACGGCGAGGAGCGTCGCGGCCACGATGGCGAGCAGCGCGACCGCACCGATGATCAGCAGGGTCTTGCCGACCTCGCGCGTGACGGAGGAGCGGGACTCCTCGACGGTGACCCTCTCGCCGCTCTCGCCCTGGGCGGTGCCCCGGATGACACCGCCCTCGGGCCGGGTGCCGATGCGGATGGTGGCGCGGTCGGGGATCTCGATGACCGCGTACCGGGTGGAGACGTCGATCTGGCCCTGCAGTATCTCCGTGGAGACCTTCTCGTGGCCGACCATCCGGCTGTCCACGATGGACGCGAGGCGCTGTGCCTCGGAGTCCACGCTCTCCTGGGCGCTGCTGCTGATGGTGCGCGTCTCGACGATGACGAGCGATACGCCGAAGACCGCGATGACGACGAGGACGACGGCGAGCGTGGAGTTGATCAGTCGGCGGCGCATGGCTGTGGGTCTACGTCAGCTCTTCTCGAAGCGGAAGCCGACGCCCCGGACCGTGGCGATGTAGCGCGGATTGGCGGCGTCATCGCCGAGCTTCTTGCGCAGCCAGGAGATGTGCATGTCGAGCGTCTTGGTCGAGGACCACCAGGTGGTGTCCCAGACCTCGCGCATCAGCTGGTCACGGGTGACGACGCGGCCCGCGTCGCGCACCAGTACCCGGAGCAGGTCGAACTCCTTCGCCGTGAGCTGCAGTTCCTCGTCGCCCATCCAGGCGCGGTGCGACTCGACGTCGATCCGCACCCCGTGGGTGGCGGGCGCGGGGGCCGGGTCGGTGGAACCGCGCCGCAGCAGGGCGCGTACCCGCGCCAGCAGTTCGGCCAGGCGGAAGGGCTTGGTGACGTAGTCGTCGGCGCCGGCGTCCAGGCCGACCACCGTGTCGACCTCGTCGGCGCGGGCGGTGAGCACCAGGATGGGCACGGCGTGCCCCTCGGCGCGCAGCCTGCGGGCCACCTCCAGGCCGTCCATTCCGGGAAGGCCCAGGTCGAGGACGACCAGGTCGACGCCTCCCTGGAGGCCGGCGTCGAGCGCGGTGGGACCGTCTTCCCGCACCTCCACCTCGTAACCCTCCCGACGCAGGGCGCGGGCCAGGGGCTCCGAGATGGATGCGTCATCCTCGGCGAGCAGTACACGGGTCATGGGGGTGATGGTAGTCCGCGCAGGGCCCGGGCCGGGAGGTGATCGACCGACCCTGCGAGTCAGGGATGAGATCCTGTCACTTGCCTTCGAATGTGGGTCACTGGTTCCGTAGGGACCTGTGATCCATATCTCAAGTCCTTCCAAATGCCGCTTGACTACTTTTATGGTGTCCCAACGCCTATAGCACTACTCAGGGGACTTTCGGCGGCTATAACTCGCCAAGAGTCCCTTTTTCTGTACGAGGACGGCTTGCCGTCCTACTGCACTGTGAATGACCTATCGGCCGGGCCCCGCATTCGATGCCGAACGCGGAGCGTGGATCCCGGTGTGGTCTTCCCTCTCAGTCGGACCCCATTCCGGCTGAACCCTCAGGGCGTGAGGCGGGGACGAACACATGCCGGTGCCGGCCACCCCCCACAGGGCGCGTTTCCGCCTACCAGGCGGCGCGTCCCTAGCAAGCAAGGATTGACCCATGGCGACCAGCCTGACGAAGGAAACTCCCGGGGCACCCTCGGGCGATACGACCTTCTTCGGCCACCCCCGCGGCCTGGCCACTCTCTTCATGACCGAGATGTGGGAGCGATTCTCCTACTACGGCATGCGAGCACTTCTGGTGCTCTATCTCGTCTCCGGCGGCGCGGACGCGGCCACCGGAAGCCAGGGCGGCGGACTCGCCTACACCGCCGCGGCGGCCACGGCCATCTACTCGGTCTACGTGGCCATGGTCTACCTCATGGCCCTGCCCGGCGGCTGGTTCGGCGACCGTGTCTGGGGCGCGCGCAAGACCGTGGGCATCGCGAGCGTCGTGATCGTCGCCGGCCACCTGTGCCTGGCCATACCGAGCTCGGCGATGTTCTTCGTCGGTCTGATCCTGGTCGCGGTCGGCTCGGGTCTGCTGAAGGCCAACATCTCCACGATGGTCGGCCAGCTCTACAAGGACCCGAAGGACCCCCGTCGCGACGGCGGCTTCACGATCTTCTACATGGGCATCAACCTCGGCGCCTTCGCCGCGCCCTTCCTCATCGGCATCCTCGGCGAGAAGGTCAACTGGCACCTGGGCTTCGGCCTGGCCGCGGTCGGCATGGCGCTGGGCGCGATCCAGTTCATGTTCGGCTCCCGCCACCTCGCCGAGGAGAGCAGCCGGGTCCCGAACCCGCTGTCGGCCCCGGAGAAGCGCGGGATCATCACCAAGGTGCTCGCGGCCGTCGCCGTGATCGCGGTGTTCTACCTCGTCGTGGCCTTCACCGACGTCTACCGCCTCACGCTGAACTGGGCGCTGCTCCCGATCACCATCGCCGGTCTGCTGATCCCGATCGCCGTACTGGTCAAGATCAAGCGGGACAAGGACCTCAGCGGCGAAGAGCAGACCAAGATGACGGCGTTCATCTACTTCTTCGTAGCCGCCGCCATCTTCTGGATGATCTACGACCAGGGTGCGTCCACCCTGTCGCTCTTCGGCGACACCAGCACCGAGCGGTCCATCTTCGGCTGGGAGATGCCGAACACCCTGTTCCAGTCGCTGAACCCCGGCTTCATCATGCTGCTCGCGCCGGTCTTCGCCGCCCTGTGGATCGCGCTGGCCCGCAGGAACCGCGAGCCCAGCACGATCGTGAAGTTCTCCCTCGGCCTGCTCGGCATCGGTGCCTCGTTCTTCGTCTTCCTCATCCCGATGGGCATGGCGGACGACGGCACGAAGGTCACCATGTGGTGGCTGGTGCTGATCTTCCTGATGCACACCGTGGCGGAGCTGTGCCTCTCCCCGGTGGGGCTGTCGCTCACCACGAAGATGGCGCCGGCGAAGTACGGCTCCCAGATGATGGGTGTCTTCTTCCTCGCCGTCACTGCCGGTGACAGCGTGACGGGCCTGCTCGCCATCGCCGGTGTCGACCTCAACGGTCAGGGCGTCGTCGCCCTGGAGGCCGCGTCCGCCGTGGTCGCCGCCCTCGCGGTCTACATGTACCGCAACAAGGTGCAGTCCCTCATGGGCGACGTCCGCTGACCTCACCCCCGCACGACGGAGGGCCCCGCACCGTTTCCGGTGCGGGGCTCTTTGCCGTACGTACGAGGATCAGCGCATCCCGCGCAGCCTCCGCCACGGTGTGAAGGTGAACACCGCGCCGCCCAGCAGGATCACCGTGCCGGCGACCAGACCCAGCGCCTTCAGGGCGCCGTGGTCATCGGCACCGGTCGCCGCGAGGCCGCCGGAGGCAGTGCCGCCGCCGCTGGCGCCCGCCGACGTCGCGCCGGAGACACCGCCCGCCTGCTTCTTGACGTCGAGCGTCAGGGAGACGCCGGTCTTCGTCGCCTTGCAGGGGATCGTGATCGGGTCGGCCGAGGGGCTCAGCTTGACGACGATCGTCAGATCGCCGGGGCTGACCGTGGCCTTGCCGTCCGCTCCGGGCTTGTAGGTGCCCGTCATGTCGTTGAGCGAGACCTCGTCACCCGTGTCGAGCGCCGTCTTGTTGGCGGCACCTACGACCTTGACCGAGCCGCTGTCCGCGCCACCGATCTTGACCACCATGGACGGCTTCAGAGCACCCGCGGGAAGCGGTGCGGGGCTCTTCATGACGCCCTTGCCCGTCTTCACCGTGAGGTCGTAACTGCTGCCGTTCGCCTTGGCGTTGATGGTCGCCGTGCCGTCGATCTTGGCGGGGCCCGGTGAGGTGCAGGCGAAGCCCGTGGTGATGGTCTTGCCCGGGAAGTCGGTCGCGCCGCCGCTTCCGCCTCCGGTGGTCGAGCCGGCGGTGGTCCCGCCCGTCGTACCGCCGGTGGTCCCGCCCGTAGTTCCCCCGGTGGTCCCGCCGGTAGTTCCTCCGGTGGTCCCGCCCGTGGTCCCGCCGGTCGTGCCGCCCGTAGTGCCGCCTCCGCCGGCCGTCACCTTGATCGTGACCGACGACTTCACCGTCTCCTTCGGGGAGCACTTGGTGTCCGTCGAGATCGGCTTGGAGACGTTGATGTTGTACTTGTCGGCGGTGAGCGTGACGTCGCCCGCCTTCGTCAGTTTCAGCTTGCCCTTCATGTCGGAGAGCACCATCGGGCTCTTCTTGGGGATCGCCGGGTTCGTGCGGGTGCCCGTGACCGCGAGATCCGCCGTCTGGCCCCCCGCCACCTTGATCGTGCCGGTCGGCAGGACCGTGTCCTTCTCCAGGTCGAGGACGTCCGGGTTGCTGGAAGCGGCTTGCGTCGTCTTCCAGACCACGTCGACCTCGTCGCCGACTTTCGCCGTCGCCGGTGCCGTGATCTCCACCTTGGTCGTGCCCTCCACGGGCGGCAGACCGGAGATCGAGGGCGGTATGCACTCGGTCTTGTACGCGACCTCAGCGGCCTGAGCGGGACTGGCGGCCAGCAGCATCCCCGCGCCGCTGAGCATCAGCGCGACTCCCGCCGCACTCATCCTCCGTTGGCTGATCACGTGTTTCCCTTCGTCGTCGGATGGGTCTCAGACGGTGCGGTGTCCGGGGTGAACCACGGCAGAACCGTGGTGGTACGTGTCGCCTCCGGCGAGGAGGCGGCGGGTGTCTGCCGCTGCTCCTTCGGAGTGCGGAACTGCGGCATTTTCACGGTCAGTTCGGAAAGTCGTACGGTCCTGTGGCGGCCCGCGCCCTGTGGCCGTACCCGGTCGATGACGGCCATGCCGATACGGAAGACGGCCGCCGGCACGACCAGGCAGAGCAGGATCCAGAAGAAGGTGACGCCCCAGGGGCGGCCCACCCCCCACGGCTGCTCGATGAGCACCTTGGAGCCGTACTTCATCGCGACCTGGTAGTCGCCGTGCGCACCGGCGGCGAGCTGGACGTCCAGCTTGATCTCCGCCTTCTGACCCGGCTCGATAGTGCCGTGCCACTGCTGGTCCTCCCACTGGGGGGCGAACACGCCGTGCGAGACGCCGAGTTGGAAGACCGGATCCTTGACCGGGGCCGAGCCGAGGTTGCCGACCGTGAAGACCAGCCGGCGGGTCGGCGGGGCGCCGAACCAGGTCAGGACTCCGCTGGAGCCGTCCAGGCGGGTGGCTGCCAGGACGCCCAGCCTGCCGCCGCCGGCGGGGTCGGGGAGCGGGGCGGTGGGATGACCGGCGACCTTGAACACGGTGTCCTCGGCGGCCGCCTGTCCGGTGACCGTCGCCACGTGCACCACGCAGGGGCACGGCTTCGGGGGCTCGGAGACCGGCATCTTCTTGGAGAAGGCGCCCTTGGCGTCGGTGGTGACGGCTCGGCCGTCGGAGTTGGCACAGGAGTTGGTGCCGCCGATCACGCCCCTGCTGGGCTCGGACTGGCCGCAGATCAGCATCATGAGAAGGGCGTTGGGGCGCCAGCCCTTGCCGGTGACGGTGATGTTGCCGCCCTTGCCGGCCTGGGGGGCGGAGAGGGTGACGGTGGGCTTGTCGGCGGCGGACGCCGTCGCGGTGGGCAGCAGGGCGCTTGCCAGCGCGGTGAACAGGGCCAGGGTTACGGCGGCTGCGCGCAGCGAGCCCTTGATTGTGCCTGGCGTGGGCCGAATGGTGCCGCTCACGTTGATGCTCCCGTCTCTGCCAATTCCCGTTCCATGACGCCTGTTCCGTCCGGACCGCCCCTGCGTCGTACGAGCCGGTGCGCGCCCGCCGCCGCCCCGGCCACCAGCAGCCCCGCCCCCGCAAGCAGGCCCCACGGGACGAACGTCGCCGAAGCGTCGCCGCCGGCCGGGGGCGCGCCCTCCGCCGTGGCCGTCAGGTGTACGTCCACCGAGTCCAGCAGCGGCTTGTCCGGCCACTTCTCCGTGAGCGCCACCCGCTGCGCCGGGAGGAGTTCCAGCGGGAGGTTGCGGGCCGGGCGGTTCAGTACGCGGCCGAACACGCCCTCCGCCCGGACCGCCAGACGCGGGGTGAGCGTGGTGTTGCCCCGGTTCACCAGGGTGTAGCGGATCAGACCGGCCGACTTGTCCACCGAGATGTCCTCCACGGTCAGCGCCGACAACGTCGGACCGCTGACCCGCAGTTGGATCCGTACACCCACCTCACGACCGCCCGCCGACGCCACGACCGCCGCCGGGTGGTCGCCAGGCTCCGCCCCGGCCGGGACCGTGATGCTGAAGGGGATGTCCGCCCGGGTGTGCGGCGGGACCTTCGCCGAGGTGACCAGCGGGGTGATCCAGCTGTCGGCCAAAGGGCGCACCGCGAAGGAGCCCGCCGCCGTGTTGTACCCCTGGGCGCCCCGCAGTCGTACCGTCACCGGTTTCGCACCCGGGTTCGTCAGGGACAGCGTGTCCTGCAGTACGGTCCCGGGCGCGCCCTCCAGATAGAAGTACGGCCTGCCGTCACTGCTGGGCCTGGTCCCGCCGCCGGAGGCGGGAGTCAGCGTCCACTGGGGTTCGGAGGCGAAAGCAGGGGTGACGGCAGGGGTGACGGCGAGGGTGAACAGGAGGGACAACGCCAGGAGCACGGCACGACGCACAGCGACAACTCCCTGGTCAGACCCGCTGGTTGCGGCGCGTCAGCCAGAGCACGCCCGCCGTGCCCGCCAGCAGGACCGTCCCGCCGAGCGTGCCGAGGGCCACCACGGAGTCCAGTGGACCGGTCTTGGGGAGCGAACCGCCGCCGGATGAGCTGGTGGAGGTCTCGCCCGATCCCGTGACGGTCAGTTCCAGGGACGGCTTCGGGCTGTTGGAGGGGTTACAGGTCGTGGTCGTACCGAGCGCCTTGATGGTCAGGGTCGAGGCGGTGAGAGTGACCTTGCCGCTGCTCTTGGGCGTGTACGTGCCGGACAAGTCGCTTATTTTTATGGGGGAGTTGGCGGGTATCGCCGCCGAGTTCGTCGGGCCCGACACCTCGACCGTGCCGCTTTCCGCGCCGCCCAGCTTCAGCACCGCGCTCGGCTTCATCGCGCCCTTGCCGAGCTCGACGGGGCTGGAGGAGACGCCTTTCTGGAAGGACATGGTGAGCTTGTAACTGCTGCCGCTCTTCACGCCCTTGATATCGATGGGCGACACCGCGGCCTTGTTCCCGATCGGCGTCTTGCACTGGTAGTTGACGTCCACGACGTCGGCGTGGGCCGCCGGGGCGGCCATCAGCACCACCGAGCCCGCGACCGCAGCTGCCAGCGACATTGCTGTCCGCTTCTGGTACGACACCTCGAGTTCCCCTCATAAGTTACTGACGACACATCAGATTGGGCGCTCAAGGTACGCCGGAGACCTTGGGAGGGGAAGACAAAGAGCGCACCGGATCGGTGCGCTCTCCATACCTTCAAATATGTGCGGATACTCGTGCGGTCACACGGGTGCGGCGAGCTCCGCCCACACCGTCTTGCCCGGCTGACCGGGTGTCCTGACAACACCCCAGTCCAGGCAGAGCCGCTCCACGATGAACATGCCATGGCCACCCGGACGCCCCGACCGGTGCGGGGTACGCGGTGCGGGCTGGCCCGTACCGCGGTCCGTGACCTCAAGGCGGAGCACCTTCCGGCCGCAGAAGACCTGCAGCTCCTCGGGGCCCTCCGCATGGAGGCAGGCATTGGTGACCAACTCGGAGACGACCAGGAGTACGTCCTCAGCGGCGGCGCGGCGGTCGGCGGTGGCAGCGGGCAGCCATCCCCAGTCATGCAGCGCCTGACGGGTGAAGTCGCGCGCGAGCGGCACGACGCCGCTCGCGTTCTCCAGCGACAGTGTGCGCACGGCGGAAGCCGCACCGACACCGGCGCCGCCCGGCTCGGGGCCGAGGTCGCCCGGCGGATGCTGCCGGGTGGTGCTCATCAGCGATTCACCTCACCGATTCACGGGTCATTTCGGGGGCTCCTGCCCCGCCGAATGGTGACAACACTCATTTCACTCGTCGAGTGCGTCGGCGAGGGAGTCGTGGATGGTGAAAACCGCCTCGGCTCCAGTGATCTCGAACACCCTGGCCACCACCGGAAGCATCCCGGCAAGGTGGACCCCGCCCCCGCCCGCCTCGGCCCGCAGACGGGCTCCGAGCAGCACGTTGAGGCCGGTTGAATCACAGAATTCAAGCTGTGAGCAATCGACCACGAGCCGTGTGCGGCCGGCGTCGAGCGCCGCCGCAAGTGGTTCGCTGAGCAGATCCGCCGTGTGGTAATCAAGCTCACCCGCCGGCGTCACGATCTCGCTCAGGCCTTCGGTCCGGCTCTCGACCTGAAGCCGGCCCCGGTTCGCGCTGCCGACCGTGCCCCGGTCCATGTCCGTCCTCTTCGCCGTGTAGTAACTGGTGCTGACGTGCGAAGAACTCTACGCCTTCCGTACGCCGATCGGTACCCGATCAACCCCAACAAGCCAGCCCAATACGGACATTTGGCACTTGCAAGTGTCTGAGCAAAGCGGGTAGGGGTAGTAGAGACACCAATCGCACCGAACGGCTTTGGAGGCGCCGCACCACTCACGGACCACAGAAAAGGCACCGGCTGCCCTATGCCGAGAACGATGGAGGAGACCCATGTCACCCCGGCTCGACGAATCCCGCAGTGATGCGTCGGCAACGCGGTCACACCAGACCCCCATGCCCCACCCGATCGAGAGCGGCCCCGAGGACCTCGCGGAGATCCTGCCGAGCGTGCCGTTCGACGAAGTAGGCCCGCTGGACGCCAGGGCCCTGTCGAAGACGCTGTTCGCGCGTCTCGACTCCCTCGAAGAGGGAACACGCGAATACTCATACGTACGCAACACACTGGTCGAGCTGAACATCGCCCTGGTGAAGTTCGCGGCATCGCGCTTCCGCTCCCGCAGCGAACCGATGGAAGACATCATCCAGGTCGGCACCATCGGCCTGATCAAGGCGATCGACCGCTTCGAGCTCAGCCGGGGCGTCGAGTTCCCGACGTTCGCGATGCCGACCATCGTGGGCGAGATCAAGCGATTCTTCCGCGACACCTCGTGGTCGGTACGCGTACCGCGCCGCCTCCAGGAACTCCGTCTCGACCTTGCCAAGGCGGGTGACGAACTCTCGCAGCAGCTCGACCGCGCCCCCACAGTGGCCGAACTCGCCGAGCGTCTCGACCTGTCGAAGGAAGAGATCGTCGAGGGCATGGCGGCGAGCAACGCGTACACCGCGAGCTCACTGGACTCCCAGCCCGAGGAGGACGACTCCGAGGGCGCGCTGGCCGACCGCATCGGCTACGAGGACCACGACCTCGAAGGCGTCGAGTACGTCGAGTCGCTCAAGCCGCTGATCGCCGAACTCCCGGCGCGCGACCGGAAGATCCTCTCGCTGCGCTTCGTCGCCAACATGACGCAGTCGGAGATCGGTGAAGAGCTGGGCATCTCGCAGATGCACGTGTCGCGACTGCTCTCGCG
>NZ_JAFLRJ010000498.1 GCF_017315755.1 Streptomyces beijiangensis | reverse complement strand
GCGCTGCGCGTCAGCGGGCCGCGTGCGGGCCGCCAGCAGGTCTGGCTCGAAGGCCGCGACACACCGCTCGATGCCGACCTGGTGATGCTGACCGTCGGTCACCTCGACGCCGAACTCGATCCGGAACAAGCCCAGTTGGCGGACTTCGCCGAACGGCACGGTCTGATCCATCTGCCGCCGGACTTCACCGCGGACTCCGACCTCTCCGCCCTCCCGGCCGGTGAGCCGGTCGTCGTCCGCGGTGAAGTCCGGCGGCAGATGGATCAGACCGTGCCGTTCGGCGAAGTCCGCCAACTGGGCTTGTTCCGGATCGAGTTCGGCGTCGAGGTGACCGACGGTCAGCATCACCAGGTCGGCATCGAGCGGTGTGTCGCGGCCTTCGAGCCAGACCTGCTGGCGGCCCGCACGCGGCCCGCTGACGCGCAGCGCCCTGGTCCTGTGCACCCGCACGGTGACGGTCGGCGGGAGCGCGGCGACGGCCTGCTCGTACACCCAGCGCAGATAGGCGCCCTGGGCCCGCCGGTCGGGGAAGTGCTGTCCGTCGAGCCCGGCCCATTCGGCGAGGGTGGGTCCGGGGCGCACCGGGCCTTCGAGGGGCTTGGACGAGGAGTCGGTGAACATGGTGACGTCCTCGGCCATGGAGTTCATCCAGAGCAGCGGCGACTGCTCCTCGCGCCATATCCGGCCGCCGCCCGGCGGAAAGGGGTCGACGAGATGGATGTCGAGCTCCCGGTCCCCGTACAGATCGGCGGAGTTGGCGGCGAGCCGCTCCAGGAAGCCGGTCCCCCGCGGACCGGCTCCGACGATCACCACCGAGGGCTTCATCGGGTGCCCCGCCCGTAGTGCCGCTCCAGGTAGTACTGGCCGACGGAGAGCAGGGAGGTCACCGCGACGTACCAGAGGGTGGCGACGAGCAGCAGCGGGACGACCTGGTAGGTGCGGTGGTAGACGAGCTGCACGGAGTAGAGCAGGTCCTGGACGGCGATGATCGAGACGATCGAGGTGCCCTTGAGGGTGCCGATCAGCATGTTTCCTGCGGGCGGCACGATGGAGCGCATGGCCTGCGGCAGCACGATCCTGTGCAGCCGGCGCCACCGCCCGAGCCCCAGCGACTGGGCGGCCTCGATCTGGCCGCGCTCGACGGAGAGGATCCCGCCGCGCACCACCTCGGCGGCGTACGCGGCCTCGTGCAGGGTGAGGCCGATGACGGCGACGGCGACCGGGGAGAGCAGATTGACGGTCTTCACGCCCAGGATCTGCGGATAGAGCGCCCCGATGTTGAACCAGAACAGCAGCTGGACCAGGATCGGCGTCGACCTGAAGAGCCAGACGTAACCCCAACTGACGCTGCGCAGAACGGGGTTGTCGGAGAGCCGCATGATCGCGAGCAGTGTGCCGAGTACGAAACCGAGCGCCATGACGAGCGCGGTGAGCCAGAGGGTCAGCCCGAGGCCGCGCAGGACGGCCGTGGTGGCGAAGTAGTCGCCGACGACTCCCCACTGGAAGGCGTCGTTGCGTACGACCGAGTTGACGGCCAGTGCGAGCAGCACCAGGACGGCAACTGCCGCCGCCCACTGGCCGGTTCTGCGGACGGGGACGATGCGCAGCGCGCTGCCGTCGAGCTCGGCGGGCGGCGGTGCGGGGGAAGGTTTGGCGAGGGTATCCGGCGACGCGGACATAGGAAGGCTCCGTGGATGCTGAGATCGAACACGGGTGACGCCTTCACACGAAAATCACGGTGGACCGAGCCCCTCAGCACGATCCGCCTCCGAGAGTACGGCCCCACTTCGGCCCGCTGTCAAGGGTGTCCGGATGGTGAGCATCACGTCTCAGCGTGGTTGACGGGGAAACGGATGCCTGTTCCACTGAGCCCATGCATTCGCAGCAGTGGCTGGTCACGCGCTCCCACATCGACTTCGGTCGAGTGTGGTCCTCTTCCTGTTGAGCTGACTCCCTGCCCTGCCCCCGCGCACCTTCGCGCCGCTTTTCCCTGCCTTCACACGCATCGCACCACCCTCCCCTCGCTCTCCCCTGACTTCCTTCTGCCTGCTCGAACGAAGGGCGCGCATGACGCTCTCCCCGAGCCGTGGTTCCGCGCTGTCCGTGCACCGGACCACGGTCGACGACCCCCTGGCCCGCCCGCTCCTCGATGAGCTGGCCCGTGAATACGTCACCCGTTACGGATCCGCCTCCGACCTGGAGCGTTATCCGTCGGTCGAGTTCGCCCCGCCCGGCGGATCCTTCCTGCTGCTCCTGGAGCGCGGGGAGCCCGTCGCCGGAGGCGCGTACCGCCAGTACGACGGCTCGACCGCCGAGCTGAAACGCATCTGGACGCACTCGGCCCACCGGCGCCGGGGGCTGGCCCGGCGTGTTCTGCACGTACTCGAAAGAGACGCGGCGGACCGCGGTTACGGGCGCATCTATCTGACCACCGGTCCGCGTCAGCCCGAGGCCAAGGGCCTCTATCTGGCTGCCGGTTACCGTCCGCTCTTCGATCTGTCCGCAGATCCGGAGTCGATCGGCCCACTGCCGTTCGAGAAACATCTGGAGAACCCGCAGCCATGAGCAGCACCACCCGAATCGGCGCAGCCTTCGCCCTGATCACTGCGGCCGCACTCACCCTGACAGCCTGTGGCTCGGGCGATCCCGCGACCACAGGGGCCGACGCCAAACCGGCGGCCGACGCCGCGAAGATCCCCACCGACGACGTGGTCACGTCGGTCGCGAAGAACGAGGCCGCGGCGGCGCTGCTGCCCGCCGACGTGCGCGAGCAGGGCACGCTCCGGATCGCCACATCGGTCGGCGGAACCCCGCCCGGCGCCCTCTATCTCCCCGACGGCAAGACGATCGTCGGTCAGGACATCGACTTCGCCGACGCTGCCGCCAAGGTGCTGGGCCTGAAGCTCCACCGCGAGGCGGCGAGCTTCGAGGCGATCCTGCCGGCGCTCGGCAGTGGCAAGTACGACCTGGGGACCGGCAACTTCGGCGTCACCGACGAGCGGCGCAAGGTCATCGACTTCGCGACGTACATCAACGACGGCCAGGGCTTCGCCACCCGCAAGGACAGCAAGCTTCAGAAGATCACCGACCTGGTCCAGCTGTGCGGGCTGAACGTGGCGACCGGGGCAGGGACCACCTTCGAGGCGACCCTGGAGAAGAACAAGAAGGTGTGCGCGACGGCCGGAAAGAAGGAGTACAGGGTCCAGACGTACTCCGACGGGGGCGCACTGTGGATCTCGCTCCAGCAGGGCCGCAGTGATGTGGTGATGTCGACCATCAACGGACTGCGGTTCGCGGTGGAGCAGCAGCAGGGCGTCAAGTTCCTCAATGAGTTCCACCGGCTGGACGTGGGCTTCGCCTTCAAGAAGGGGAGCAAGCTCGCTCCTGCCTTCCAGGCCGCGGTGAACCAGCTCATCAAGGACGGTACGTACGACCGCATCCTGAAGAAGTGGCGCACCAGCGAGTCGGCGATCAAGGAGTCGCAGATCTCGCCGCCCGAGGTCAAGTGACGTAGCTGCGGAAGGGGGCCGGCCCGCACCCACGGACGGTCCGGCCCCCCTTCCCCGCGGCGGGACTAACGGGCCAGCGCCCTGGCCCGTCCCCCGCCGGTCCGTGCCGCGAGGTGCTTGCCGATGACCTGGTCCATCAGGGCGGCGAGCACATCGCGTACGGAGCTGCGGTCGCGTGCGTCGCACGCGACGACCGGGACCCGGTCCCCGAGGCCGAGGGCTTCCCGCACCTCTTCGACATCGAAGTGCTGGGCTCCGTCGAAGCGGTTGACGGCCAGGACGAACGGCTCGTCGCGCTCCTCGAAGAAGTCCAGTGCGGGGAACGAGTCCTCGATCCGCCGGGTGTCCGCGAGGACCACCGTGCCGAGCGCGCCCTCCACCAGGTCGTCCCAGAGGAAGGAGAACCGGTCCTGCCCCGGCGTCCCGAAGAGATAGAGCACGATCGACGAATCGAGCGTGATCCTCCCGAAGTCGAGGGCGACGGTGGTCGTCGTCTTGCCCTCCACTCCCGCGAGGGAGTCGACACCCACCGAAACCTGGGTGATCGCCGCCTCGGTGTCCAGCGGCTCGATCTCCGAGACCGCACCGATGAATGTCGTCTTGCCGACTCCCAGACCGCCGCTGACCACAATTTTCACGGCGAAGGGCACGGACTTGTCAGAGCGCCCGGACATGGTCCCTGATCCTCTCGAGCACATGGAGCGGAAGCTCCGTCGGCTGCCGGCTGGCCAGCAGTCCGCCGACCATCAGGTCGGCGATGAGTACCTTGGCGACCCCGAGCGGCACTCCGATGCCGTCGGCGACCTCGGCGACCGTCTTGGGTTCTGCACACAGCGCCACGATCCGCTGCCGTTCGAACTCCAGCCCAGGGCCCCGTACATGGGCCTCTTCGACCGCGACGACCAGCGTCTCGAGCCGGAGCCCCGCCTGCACGGGCTCCGACCGTCCGCCGGTCATGATGAACGGCCGTACGAACAGCGCGTCCTCGGCGGAATCCTCGCTCACCGTGGCAGCACCGTCCGCAGATCGGCGATGAGCGTCGGGTTGAGCAGGTCGCCCGCGCGCTCGGAGAGTACGGCCATCTCATAGCCGACCAGGCCGAGTTCACCGCTGCTGTCGGCCAGTACGCCCAGACAGCTGCCGTCCCTGATCGCCGAGACGAGCAGGAACCCCCGCCCCATCTCGATCATGATCAGCTTCACGCCGTCGAACTCGTAGCGCCGCGAGGCACTGCGCGCCAGGCTGGAGAGTCCCGAGACGATCGCCGAGAGATGGTCGGCGTCGGTGCGGCCGAGTCCTTCGGAGACCGCGATCAGCAGCCCGTCGGACGAGACCGCCACCGCGTCGCGCACGCCGTCGGTGTTCCGGACGAAGTTGGCGAGGAGCCAGTTGAACGTTTGCGAGTCGTTGTGCACATCGACGGTCACTTGGCACTGTCCTTCTCGGCCCGGTCTGCCTTCTCGGTCTTCTCGGCTTTCTCGGCCTTCTCTTTCTCCTTCTCGACGCTGATGCCGCCGCGCAGGTGGGAGCTGCGGAGCGTCGAGAGCATCCCGGAGATCTCCTCCGGGCTGCGGTCGGGCGTCGGCTCGGCATCCTGCTGCCAGCGCGGCGCCTCGCTCTCGCTGACGGCCGAGGGAATGCCGCTGCGCTTGGGCCGCTTGACGAGTCCGTTACGGGTACGGGCCGCGCCGTTGGAGGCCGCGGGCCGCTCGTCCTTCGCCGGTTTCACCGGCTTCACCGCCTTTTCAGGAGCTGCGGGACGCGTGACGGGGCCCGGCGCCGCGGAGTCCTCGGTCCGCGGACCGGGCACCACCGCTGCTGTCTCCTCCGCCAGCAGGGTGGCCGGGATCAGTACGCGTGCGACGACTCCGGCCGCGGGCGCCTCCCCGAGCCGTACCTCGATCCCGCACTTCCTGGCGAGCGCGCCGACCACGAAGTGGCCGAGGAACCTGGTGGGTTCGGCCATGAAACTGGCCGTGCCCGAGAGCCGTACGTTCGCCTCGGCGAGCCCTTGCGCGTCCATGCCGAAGCCATGGTCGACGATCGCGATGAGATATCCGGCGCTGGTACGGCGCCCCTCGACCTCCACGTCCGAATCGGGCGGCGAGAAGCTCAGCGCGTTCTCGACCAGTTCGGCGAGGAGGTGCGCGATCTCGGAGACGACGGACCCGCTGATGTGGGCGGGCTCGACGCGGCGCAGGGTGACGCGCCGGTACTCCTCCACCTCGGAGAGCGCGGCCCGCAGCACATCGGTGACGGTGAGCGGAGTGGCCCAGGTGCGCGGCGAAGACTCCCCGGCGAGAACCAGCAGGCTCTCGGCGTTGCGCCGCATACGGGTCGCGAGGTGGTCGAGCTCGAAGAGGTTGGCGAGCGTCGCCGGGTCGGCGTCCTCGTGCTCCAGCTTGTTGATGAAGCTGATCTGACGGCGTACCAGGTTCTGGTTGCGCCGGCCGAGGCTGACGAGCGAGTCGGTGGCGTTCCGGCGCAGTACGGCCTGCTCGGTGGCGAGGTCGAAGGCGGCCCGCTGGACCTGGTCGAAGGCGTCGGCGACCAGCTTGACCTCCTCGCCCGTACGGACGGGAAGGGACAGCGGCGCCGGCGGCTGCGGCCGATCGCCGCCCGCCGACTGCACCCGGGCGACGGCCTGCGGCAGCCGGCTGCCCGCCACGTCGCGCGCCTGCCGGGCGAGGCTGTCGAGCGGCCCGGACACCGACCGTACGCAGCCGAGCGCCAGCCCGCCGAGCGCGGCGACAGCGCCGACCGCTACCAGGGCGAAGATCAGCAGCTGCTGGAGGGCGTCGCCCTCCAGCGTGTCGGCGCGGTCCTTGATGTCGGCGCCAATCGAGATCTGCACCGTACGCAGCCCGTTGATGGCGGAGGTCATCGCGGTCCACCAGTCCATCGCCGCGAGGTCGCGCTCCGACAGCTTTCCGCCGCCGTGCACGGCCACCGACTCGAAGCCCAGTGCCCGTACGGCGTCGGGCGTGGCGAGCGCACCGGCGAGCCGGTGCTGCTGGGCCGCGGTGGCCGACTGGGGGAAGGACTCCAGGGCGGCGAGCCGTCCGGAGCGGATCTCCATGAAGCGGCTGTAGTCGTCACCGCGGAACCGTCCGGCACGGACGGACCCGAGGACGATCGCACGCTCCTCCCCCATGAACTCCTTGGAATTACCGAGCACTTGGAGCGCCTGGTAGTCCTTGCGGAGCCGTCCGTCCCGTACGTCGTCGAGCCCGAGGCCCAGACGGTTGAGGACGGTGATGGTGGAGGTGAAGTAGTCGAAGGTCTCGGCGACCTTGCCACTGCCGTTGTCGGCGGAGCTACGGATTCCGGCGAGCCCGTCGAGGCGGCTCATCTCGTCGCGTACGGAACGAGCGGCTGGATCGTCCCGTCCGGTGAGAGCCTGCTCCAGCACGGTCCGAGCGGTGTCGGTGGCCGTGCGCTGGGCGGGGATCCTGGCCCGGAACTGGCCCACCCCGCCGACGTAACCGGTGGTCAGTCCACGTTCCTTCTGCAGCTCGTGGACCAGACCCTGCAGGGTCACTTCGAGCCGTGCGTTCTGTGCGGTGGCGGCCGCGTTCCGGTATCCGCCGATCTGCTGCCCCGCCGAGATGCCGAGCAGCGTCAGCAGCAGGACGAGAGAGAGCACGAGGATCCGGAGGAGCCGGGCGCGAATGGTCCGGGGACCGGAGAGCGTCGCGCGGCGCATGCCTGGGAGACGGCGGAGTACCGCCGTCGATGTGTCTGCTTCCACTGATAACCCTTAGGAGGGAGCCAAGTGACGGTTGGGCAGAAATGGTTCTGCGTCCAGGCCAACGAGGCTCACGATCCAAGGGTCACCCGATCATCGGCTTGTTTTACCGGGCCGAAACACGATGTACGGGTCGGCCCAGGTCCGTGCGTTACGGGCCTGCGGACCGATCCGGATTGCATACGACCGACGGCCGAGGCGCCCGGTCAGCAACCGTCGCACGGGCAACAGCAGTCGCACCCGTCGCAGTCGCAGCCGTCACAGGGACAGTCGCAGCCGTCGCACCCGTTGCAGCAGCCCTCGCGCCTCTTGCGCGACCAGGGCCCTTCGTAGTCGTTGGCACAGCACACCTGGCAGGTGCAGAACAGCCCGACGGCCATCGCGCACCCGGCCAGAAGCCCGCGCTTCTTCGAGGGCTTCTCCGGCTCCTCGTCGAAGCCGGGCGGCGGCGGTCCGAAGGGGCTGGGCGTCGGCGTCCGGTGCGCACAGCTCGCGCCGAAGGCCCGGTCCACGGACCGCTGCAGTTCGTGTGCGAGCAGGACGTGCGCCAGTTTTCCGTCCGAGCTGTGCTTTTCCGGGGGGCGACCCCCGGCACCCCCGATACCCGCGTCGCGCAACGCGAGACGGATCCCGTGCAGCGCGTCGTCGCAGAGCCGTCGCGCCTCCGCCAGGTCCGTGCCGGTGGCGGCGAGAGGGTTCCAGGCACCCGACGCGGCGTCAGTTTCCCGGTCCTCCACGGCATCCAGCAGATGTGCGAGCCGCCCGAAGAGCCGTCCGGCCTCGGCGAGCGGTGCCGCGTTCCCCGGCCGCCCGGCGAGAACGGCCGTGTGGGCGAAGGCTGCAGCGGTGGCCGTCTCGGTCGGCTCGGTGACGGTGAGCAGCGGGGTTCCGGGCCCCGCGAGTGCCTCGATCCCGGTCTGCCGGTCGACGGCGTCGACGAGCACCGCCGTATCGAAGCCGAGAGCGGCGCCGGTACGGGCGCCCGCGCGGTCCCAGCCGGCGGCGACGCGGCGGGCCGCGGCGGCCACGGGACGGCGGGCCAACCACCCGTCCCGGTCGGCGACGTGGTCGCGTACCTTCGCCGAGGCCAGTACCAGGGAGACGGCGGCCGCGAGGCGCGCACCCTCGCCCTGCGCCACGGGCGCGGTGCGCATCCCGCGCAGCGGGCAGGGGCCCGCGGTCCTGCGCCATCCTGCCGACCGCTCGGACTGAGCCTCCGTCAGAACCGAGACGATCAGGCCGTCGTAGTTGGTGACGACGCGCGCGAACTGTCCGTGGTCACCGCGGAGCGCCAGGCACAGTCCGCAGAGATGGGCCATCCACTCGGTCTTCAGGCCCTCGGTGAGCCGGTGCGTACAGGGCCTGACGATTCCGAACACAGCGCTCCCCCGAGCCTCGTTCAACAGTGCGCCATGCATCGTATCGAGTGAACCGTTCACCCGTACGTCCCCACCGTCACCCACATGGCCCGAGACATCTTATTTTCATCCTGTCAGCAGCCGTACTCAGGAAGATCCCTGACGAACCACCACAAGTTCTGCACCAGTACCGTCACGAATCACCTGCGCGGCGACTATCCACTTGGCGCGGGATCCGCATCATGGACGACCATAGGGGTGCGGAACGCAGACAGACCGCGGTGAAAGGAGGCGTCCATGGGTTCGGTACGCAAGGCGAGTGCCTGGCTGGGGCTTGTCGAGAGCAGTGACGACCGCTACTACGACGACGAGTACCCGGAGGGGACCGAGACCTCTGGTGGCGAGACGTGGGCGACCGACCCGCGTGTGCGGGTGGTCTCCGACGCGGCCGAGGAGAAGGGCCGCAGAATCGCCACGATCACACCGGACGGCTTCCGGGACGCTCGCTCCATCG
Source organism: Streptomyces beijiangensis (assembly GCF_017315755.1). Lineage (GTDB taxonomy): Bacteria > Actinomycetota > Actinomycetes > Streptomycetales > Streptomycetaceae > Streptomyces > Streptomyces beijiangensis. The sequence goes on along the minus strand of NZ_JAFLRJ010000498.1, from coordinate 1,578 downwards.
GCGAGATGTTCCGGGACGGCGTCCCGGTGATCATGAACCTCACATCCATGGAGCCCGCCGACGCCAAGCGCGTGGTGGACTTCGCCGCGGGTCTGACCTTCGGTCTGCGCGGTTCCATCGAGCGCGTGGCGACCAGGGTCTTCCTGCTGACCCCCGCCGACACGCAGATCGTCAGCGGGGAGTCCGCGGGCCGCGCCAACAGCGGCTTCTTCAACCAGAACTGAGCTGGGTGAGGTCAGCTCATCGGAAGGCATCCAGGCCGGTGAGCGCCTTGCCCAGCACCAGCTGGTGCATCTCGACCGTGCCCTCGTAGGTGAGCACCGACTCGAGGTTGGTGGCGTGGCGCATGATCGGGTACTCCAGCGAGATCCCGTTGGCGCCGAGGATCGTCCGCGAGGTGCGGCAGATCTCGATCGCCTCGCGCACATTGTTGAGCTTGCCGAAACTGACCTGCTCGGGGCGGAGCTTCCCCGCGTCCAGACGCCGGCCCAGATGGTGGGCGAGCAGGATCCCCTTGTGCAGTTCGACGGCCATATCGGCGAGCTTGGCCTGGGTCAGTTGGAAGCCGCCGATCGGCTTCCCGAACTGCTCGCGCGTCTTGGAGTACGCCACCGCCGTCTCGAAGCTGGAGCGTGCGGCGCCCATCGCGCCCCACACGATTCCGTAACGGGCGTGGCTGAGGCAGCTGAGCGGACCCTTCAGCCCGACGACCTCCGGCAGCGCGGCGTCGGCGGGCAGCCGCACGTCATCGAGGACCAGCTCGCTGGTGACGGAGGCGCGCAGCGACCACTTGTGCTTGATCTCCGGAGCGGAGAAACCGGCCACGCCGGTCGGTACGACGAAGCCGCGGATCCCCTCGTCGGTCTGGGCCCAGACCACGGCGACGCCGGCCACCGACCCGTTGGTGATCCACATCTTGCGCCCGTTGAGCACCCAGTCGGTGCCGTCGCGCTTGGCGCGGGTCTGCATGTCGCCCGGGTCGGAGCCGCGGTCGGGCTCGGTCAGCCCGAAGCAGCCGATGATCTCGCCGGCCGCCATGCCGGGCAGCCACTGCTGCTTCTGCTCCTCGGAGCCGAAGCGGTGGATCGCGTACATGGCGAGCGATCCCTGTACGGAGACGAGCGAGCGGATCCCCGAGTCCGCGGCCTCCAGCTCCAGACAGGCCAGCCCGTACTGGACGGCGCTGGCGCCCGCGCAGCCGTAACCCTCCAGGGACATCCCGAGCGCCCCGATGGAGCCGAGTTCGAGGGCCAGTTCGCGAATGTCGGGCAATTCGCCCTTCTCGTACCACTCGGCGATGTGCGGCAGGACGCGGTCGGCGGCCCAGGAGCGGACGGTGGAGCGGATCGCGAGGTCCTCGGCGCTGAGCAGATCGTCGAGACCGAGGAGATCGGCGGGGTCGAAGGGCGGCAGTTTCGAGGATGCGGACATGGCAGGACCTCCGACGGTTCGCCTAAAACTAGCACTGCTAATTAATGACGTGCCCGAGATTACGGCGCAGGCACCTGCACGTCCAGGCAACGTCAGCCAAGATAAGCCCCTCCGGCGATTGAGGAGCGGGGTCTGGGGCGGAGCCCC
>NZ_JAFLRJ010000497.1 GCF_017315755.1 Streptomyces beijiangensis | reverse complement strand
GACTACCTCAAGTACGACAACTGCAACCACCAGAACGTACCCGACCAGCAGCGCTACACCGCGATGCGCGACGCCCTGGCCAACACCGGCCGTCCCATTGTCTACAGCCTGTGCAACTGGGGTCTGGCAAGCGTGTGGACGTGGGGTGCGGGGGTCGGCAACAGCTGGCGTACCACCGGCGACATCAACGTCAACTTCTCCACCGTGGTGTCGATCTACAAGGCCAACGTCCAGCTCGCCCCGTACGCCAAGCCCGGTGCCTGGAACGACCCGGACATGCTCGAAGTCGGCAACGGCATGTCGTTCACCGAGGACCGTTCCCACTTCGCCCTGTGGGCCGAGATGGCCGCGCCGCTGATCGCCGGAACCGACCTGCGCAAGGCCTCCGCCGCAACCCTCTCCCTGTACGGCAACAAGAACGTCATCGCTGTCGACCAGGACTCCCTGGGCAAGCAGGGCACCGAGATCTCCTCGTCGGGCGGTCTGCACGTACTGACCAAACCCCTCGCCAACGGTGATGTGTCGGTGGTCCTGTTCAACGAGAACGCGAGTGCGGCCACGATCACCACCTCGGCCTCGGCGGCGGGCCTCCCGGCTGCCTCGTCGTACCGGATCGACAATCTCTGGACGCACGTGATCAGCAGTACGAGCGGGAGCATCGCGGCCAGTGTCCCGGGGCACGGCTCGGTCATGTACCGGGTGTCCGTCGGCAGCGGAACCAGCGTCGGGACGACGCACCCGCTGATCGGCGCCTCCTCCAACCGCTGCCTCGACGCGTACGCCGGCGGGACCGCACCCGGCACCAAGATCGAGATCTGGGACTGCGGGGGCGGCACCAACCAGGCCGTGACCCTCACCGCCGCCGGTGAACTGCGCCTCTACGGCGGTACGCAGTGCCTGGACGCCCATGACAACGGGACCACCGCCGGCACCAAGGTGCAGCTCTGGACCTGCAACGGCGGCGCCAATCAGAAGTGGAGCTTCAACGGCAACGGCACGATCACCGGAACCCAGTCCGGGCTCTGCCTGGACGTCACCGGCGGCGACAAGCCCGCCGGAAACGTCAACGGCACCCAGCTGGAGCTGTGGACCTGCAACGGCGGCGCCAACCAGCAGTGGCGTCTCGGCTGACCGCCCGTCCCCCACGCCCACGGAGCTGACATGAACTCAACGGCACGACGCATCCGGTCCGTCGGGATCTGCCTCATCGCGACCCTGGCACTCCTGCTCCCGGTCACCGCCGGAGTCGCGACCGCCGCCCCCGAAGCAACGATCTGCAACAAGTACTGCGACGCCCGCGACCCGGCCCTGTCCCCGGGGGACAGGCAACCGGTCACCGCCGCCATCTACTCCCGCACCCTCGCCCTGCACTTCGACGACACCGACGCGATGGGCTGGGCCTCGATCACCAACGGCGGCCCCACCGACGAGGTCTGGCTCGACCGTTCCTTCGACGGCGGCCGCAGCTGGAGCTCCGGCAGCAAGCTCGGCGACACCACCGTCCCGGCCGGTCAGACGGGCTGGCGCACCCTCATGTACAACGTCGACGACTGGAACAGCAACGGCATCGGCGCCCTGCGCGCCTGCGGCAAGGCGGGCGACCGGGCCGAGGTCGCCTGCACCGCGTGGGCCCGTACGACCTGGAACGCGTACAGCCGCCCCACCGCGGCGGCCACCGCGCTGATGCAGTCCTACAACAACTCCACCGGTCTCTTCGACACCACCGGCTGGTGGAACTCCGCCAACGCCCTGACCGCGGTCATCGACAACATCAGCGTCACCGGGATGCCCAGCTACCAGTACGCCATCGCCAACACCTACGACCGTCAACTCGGCGCACAGGGCGGCCAGTTCCGCAACGAGTACATCGACGACACCGGCTGGTGGGGGCTCGCCTGGGTCGCCGCGTACGACCTGACCGGCGACAGCCGTTACCTGAACACCGCGCGCGCCGACGCGGACCACATGGCTGCGTACTGGGACTCGACATGCGGCGGCGGCGTGTGGTGGAGCACGGCGAAGACGTACAAGAACGCGATCGCCAACTCCCTCTATCTGGAACTCAACGCCGCACTGCACAACCGCATCAGCGGCGACACGGCCTATCTCGGCCGGGCGAACGCCGAATGGGCCTGGTTCAAGGGCACCGGCATGATCAACAGCTCGCATCTGGTGAACGACGGCATCAACCTGTCGACCTGCGGCAACAACGGCTCCACCACCTGGTCGTACAACCAGGGCGTCCTGCTCGGCGGACTGGCCGAGCTGCACCGGGCGACCGGGGACGCCGCCCTGCTCACCGCCGGCCGTCAGATCGGGGACGCCTCTACCTCGTCGGCGGCCCTCAACTCCGGCGGAATCCTCAGGGAGCCGTGCGAGAGCGGCGGCTGCGGCGGCGACGGCCCGTCGTTCAAAGGTGCGTACATCCGGGGTCTGAGCGCCTTCAACGCCCGGCTGTCCGACCGGCCCTACGCGTCGTACATCGGGCGGCAGGCAGCCGCCGCGTACGCGAGCGACCGCAACGCACTCGACGCGTACGGGCTGCACTGGGCAGGGCCGCTGGACTCCACCGACGCCGCCCGCCAGCAGAGCGCCCTCGACCTGATGAACGCGGCGAACTGACGAACCGGAGGGAGCCGGTCCGGGGCCTGTCGATTGCAGTTCCAGGAACAGTTGTCAAGAGTGAACTGATCGTCCTAATCTCATCGCGGACGCGCTTGGGCGGCCTCACGGGCCGACACGCCCGTGGCGAGAGGAGAACCCTGCCATGGGGACCGGGCACGATCCAGCTTCCTTTTTACTCGGCTCCGGCAGGCCTGTGCTGCCCGCACAGCGCGCACACCTCGGCTCGGTTCCGCACGCCCCCGTATGGGACGGCGAGGTGCCGCGGGTGCTGCTGATCGAGGACGACGCCGGTGACGCCCTGCTGGTCGAGGAGCTCGTCGCCGACGGCGGCGTGACCCTCGGCCTGCGCTGGGCGCGGTCGCTGAAGGACGCCGTCGTGGAACTCTCCAGGGACATGCCCGACTGCGTACTGCTCGATCTCCATCTGCCGGACGCCCAGGGTCTGGAGGCCCTGGAGAAGGTGCTGGAGTGCGCGGACCGGGCGGCGGTGGTCGTCCTGACCGGTCTTGCCGAGGAGCAGGCCGGGCTCGCCGCGGTCGCGGCCGGCGCCCAGGACTATCTGATCAAGGGCCGCCTCGATGCGGACATGTTCGTACGGGCCATCCGCTACGCGATACAGCGCAAGCACACCGAGCAGGAGGCCGCCGCTCTCCAGGCGAGCCGGCTGCGCGCCGAGGAGAACTCCCGTCTGGAGCGGGGCCTGCTGCCCACGCCGCTGCTGCTCGACGACACCGTCGCGGTCCACGCCCGCTACCGGCCCGGCAGGGCACAGGCGTTGCTGGGCGGCGACTTCTACGACGTCGTACAGACCGTCGACGGAACCACGCACGCCCTGGTGGGCGATGTCTCCGGGCACGGTCCCGACGCGGCGGCGCTGGGCGTCTGTCTGCGGGTGGCCTGGCGTTCCTTCGTACTGGCAGGCGCCAGGGAGCAGTTGCTGCTGGAGCTGCTGGACCAGATCCTCGTCGCCGAGCGTTCCCGGCCGGAGGTCTTCGCGACGCTCAGCTGCCTGTCCCGGGCTGCCGGGGCGGAAGAGGTCCACGTCATGCGCGCGGGACACCCCGGTCTCCTGGTGCGCTCGCGCGAGGGTGCGGTACGGCTGGAAGAGGTGCCCGGCGGCCCTATGCTGGGGATCCTGCCCGGGACGGCCGCCTGGCCGGTGACGCGGGTGCCGCTGGCGGAGCGCGACGCCATGATGCTGTTCACCGACGGTCTGATCGAGGGCCGGGTGGGGGATGGTGCCAAACGCCTGGGCGAGGCCGGGCTCCTGGACATCGCCCGAAGACACGCACAGCACCTGTCGGGCCAGTTCGTCGACACCCTCATCAGTTCCGCCGAGGCCCTTGCCGCACCGAGCGGCGGTCTGGACGACGACGTGGCCGTCCTGCTTCTCGAATGGAACAGCAACGCATGACAGCCGAGATATCTCCGCCTCCCGAGCAGCCGGACAGGGCGGCCGGCGCGGCCCTCGCGGCCGCGGGGGAGTCCAAGGCCGCTGCCCAGACCGCGGCAGCGGCCGCCGCCGTCCCGCGCGGCCTCACCGTCCGGGCCTGGTTCCTGCTGGCGGTCACGGTCCTGGGGGTCATGACAGCGGCTGCCGCGATGGTGGGCGTGACCGTACTGTCCCGTACCACCGACGCGACGAACCGCCTGGTCAACATCGTGGCCCCGGCCCGCACCGAGTCCTTCCAGCTCCAGGCGGCGCTCCTCGACCAGGAGACCGGTGTACGCGGCTATCTGCTCAGCGGGGACCTGACCCTGCTGGAGCCGTACGAACGCGGGAAGGGCGCCGAGCGCACGGCGCGGCAGCGGCTGGAACCGCTGATCGCCGGCTCGGCCGAGGACACCGAGGCGCTGACCGCGGTCGACGCGGCGGTGAAGAGCTGGCGCGAGGGCTTCGCGGTGCCGGCCGTCGCGGCCAAGGACAGCGAGGCCCCGGCGGTGTCGATCGCCCGGGGGAAGGCGACCTTCGATCAGGTCCGTACGCGCCTCAGCACCCTGCACTCACGGCTCCTCGCGGACCAGACCCATGCGCAGTCGGACCTCCGGGCGGCGCGCACCCAGCGCGACCGGGCGTTCACCGGGGTCCTGATCCTGCTCATACTGACGGGGGTCGGCGTCGTGGTCCTCCTGCGGTACACCGTCGTACGTCCGCTGGAGACGGTGCGCACCGCCGCCTGGATCGTCGCGGACGGCGACTTCGAACACCCCATTCCGGCGCACGGGCCCGCAGACCTGCGTGCTCTCGCGGGGGCGGTCGAGGGCATGCGCCTGCGGGTGGTGGGCGAGCTGACCGTCGCGCGCCGGCGAGAGGCCGTACTGGCGGAACAGACCGCGGAGCTGGACGCCCAGGCGTCCGAACTGCGCAGGTCCAACTCCGAGCTGGAGCAGTTCGCGTACGTCGCCTCACACGACCTCCAGGAGCCGCTGCGCAAGGTGGCCTCCTTCTGCCAGCTGCTCCAGAAGCGCTACGGCGATGAGCTGGACGCCCGCGCCGTCACGTACATCGACTTCGCCGTCGACGGCGCCAAGCGCATGCAGATCCTCATCAACGACCTGCTGACCTTCTCCCGGGTCGGACGGCTCAACGACAGTTACGACGCCGTCGACCTGGACACGGTCTTCGAACGGGGACTGCGCAATGTCGCCCTCGCGTGGGAGGAGCAGGGCGGCACCGTCGACCGGCCGCAGGACCTCCCGACGGTCATGGGGGACCCCACGCTGCTCACGATGCTCTGGCAGAACCTGCTGGGCAACGCGGTGAAGTTCCGCCGTCCCGACCGGGCCCCGCACGTCGAGGTGACCGTCGAACCGGACGAGGAGCCGGGTTTCCTGCGGTTCTCCGTCGCCGACAACGGCATCGGCATCGCACCGGAGTTCGCGGAGAAGGTCTTCGTGATCTTCCAGCGGCTGCACAGCCGGGACGCGTACGACGGCACGGGGATCGGCCTCTCGCTCTGCCGGAAGATCGTGGAGCACTCGGGCGGCCGGATCTGGATCGACACGGAGTACACGGACGGGGCGCGGCTGGTCTTCACGCTGCCTGCCGCCGGGACCGGCACCACCACACCCAATGAACCCGAAGCGGAATCCGCACCCCAAGGAGCCACCCCGTGAGCGCCACACCCCCGCCCCAGCCGGTAGAGGTCCTGCTCGTCGAGGACGACGCGGGCGACGAGCTCATGACGCGCGAGGCGTTCCATGACAACAAGATCGGCAATACGCTGCATGTGGTGCGCGACGGCCTGGAGGCGCTCGACTTCCTCTACCGGCGCGGCGAGCACACCCAGGCCGTACGACCCGATCTGATCCTCCTGGACCTGAACCTGCCCAAGTACGACGGCCGGCAGGTCCTCGAACGGATCAAGTCCGACCCCGAGCTCAACCACATCCCGGTTGTCGTGCTGACCACCTCGGCGGCCGAAGAGGACATCTTGCGGAGCTACAAGCTCCACGCCAACGCCTACGTGACCAAGCCGGTGGACTTCGACCAGTTCATCCGGGCGGTCCGCCAGATCGACGAGTTCTTCGTCACCGTGGTGAAGCTGCCGAAGGGCTGAGCCCGCACCAGTTCAGTTCAGTTCAGTTCAGCTCAGCTCAGTGCGAGTGCGGTCGTGAGCCCTTCCTGGAGGCCGTCCAGTCTGCCCGCGTCGGCGGCGAAGAGGACATAACGCCACGGCTCCGCGGGGCTCTCGTGACCCGTGAGCAGAACAACACCGTCTCCGCGTCCCGTCGGGAACGCGATGTCCGCACGGGAGAGACGCTCGAGCGCCTCGGACAGGGTCAGGTTCGCCGCGGAGCGCCCGCTGCCGAGAGCCCACGCCGAGGGGTGTATCCGGAGGGTCGAAGCGAGACGGCTGATCGCGGCGTGCGGCGTCGTGGTCGCCGTTCTGCGGACATTGCTCTCTGTCACGCAGATGTCCCCCGCCTCGGTCAGGAGGGCATCAAGGCTGTACGGGCCGAGATAGCCGAGGCCCGCCAGGTGCCGGCCGAAGGTCAGACACCATTCCTCGAACTGGGCGAGGGCCGCGCCCGATATGCCCGTCAGGGGTGCGCGATAGCCGGTGAACTCTCCTCGGGAGACGGTCATCCGCCCGGTGAAGACCGTTCTCGGGCCGGTCGGTCCGCAGACGCACTGGGCGCTGATGGACTCCTTGTGGGGTACGTACTCCTCGACGACCCATTGGCCGGTACCGGCCGGCACGTCCAGGACCGGGTCGTCCTTGTCCACGAACCGAAGGCCGTGCCCGCCCGCCGATCGGTCGGGCTTCACCACCGCGCGCCCGAACGACCGGGCGAACTCGTCGGCGGCGCGGGGCATGAGGGAGGAGCCGCATGTGCAGCCGGCAGGGAGTCTCATCCCCAACTGGGTGGCCACCGCGCGGAATTCGGATTTAGTGTTGAGCGCGTCGACCGCGGCGAGCGCTCCGGAGTAGTCCGCGTCCGGGGGAAAAGGATGTACGGCGACGCCGAGTTCCCTGGCCAGGGCTACGGAAGCTTCGTCGAGCGCCGTGGGCAGCAACCGGTATCCGGGGTGGTGCCGGACGGCCGATCGGAGCGGTTCCAGCAGCGCGGGGCGCATGACGGCCTCGCCCATGGGGATGCCGGCCTCGGGCGGTACGTCGACCACGGTGACCGCATCGGCGTCCATCCCCAGAAGGCCCGCGGTGTAGGCACGGAACTCATCGCTCGCCGGAGCCGGGGTCAGGAGGATGTCGCCGGGACTCATCAGCCACAGCTCCCGTGGTGCCTGGGCGGACCAGGCGCGCAGGATGTTCTCGTCGTGCAGTCCGACGGCCACGGGGGAGGCGAAGTTGGCGAGGAAGATCAGAGGGGCCGCTTCGTCCTTCCGCTGGTGCACCGGCGCTCCCGCCTCAGGCGTTCTGGTGGCGGGGCAGTGCGGAACGCAGCGCGGAGTCGCCTGCGCGCCACTTCTGCAGCAGGTGCGCTGCGAGCCGGTCTTCGAGCAGCCCGGTGGCCTCGGCGCCGAAGGCGATGTCGGCGTCCAGGCCGGGTTCGCCCGCCAGCAGGCCGCCGACCACTTCATTGCGTACGACCTGCTCGTGAACCGCGTCCGCCTCGACGTGCTCGTCGTAGAAACGTGCGGCGGCGGGCCCCGCGCCCGCCCGGCGCATCGCGGCGGCCATGCGGCGCGACCCCGGCGGGGACGTCACCTCCACCGCGGCGAAGTGGCCGACCAGGGCCCCGCGAAGGGCCCGGTGCAGGCCGAAGAGCGACATCAGGTTGACGGTCGCCAGGGCGTACGAGGGGGCGGCGTCCACGTAATGGCCGTAGGCGGAGTCGAGGTCCAGGTCTGTCATCAGGTCCGCGAACAGCCGGGCATGGATCTCCTCGGCGCGGCCGGCACCGAATTCGTCGTACTCCACCGCCACCATGGCCGCCTTCGCGCGCCCGTGCAGTCGCGGGATGACCCAGGCGTGCGGGTCCGCCTCCTTGAGGTGGTAGAGAGAGCGCAGGGCCGCGTACTCCCGTAGTTGCCACAACTCGCCCTCGCGCTGCAGGTGGTGGCTGACGCTGTCGGGATCGTGCCCGGCGGGTTCGGTCAGGAGCCTGTCGAGGACGTCGTGCGCCCGCGCCGATGTGGGGGCTCCGGCTCGCAGCGCGTCGAGGAAGCGGTGTTCCATGGAGCCGCGCAGTGCGAGAAGGCCCGGATCCCATTCCCGTTCGTCGGCCACGTCCGCGAAGCCCTGGTAGTGCAGCTCGTAGAGGACGTACAGGGCGAGTTGGAGGTCCTCGCCGTACGGATCCGCCGCGTCGATGATGTGCTGCGGCACGTCCGGGCAGGCCGCTGCGGACCGCAGGGCACCGATGACACTCCGGGAGAGCGCACCGCGTTCCTGGGGGAGCGGCGGGGAGGTGAGCCGTGACTCCAGGTGAATGGTCACGCTTCCTCCTGTGTGTGCTTCGTGTCCTGTGTGTTGTGTGTGTCCTGTGCGTTGTCGCGGGTGGGCCGGGTCCGGTGGCGGTGGCTCGTGTCGCACCACGGATACGTTCGGCTGCGCCGACAGGTGCAGACCGCCACCATGAACCGGTCGCTGGTGACGAGAGTCCCGTCGTCGGTGAGCATTTCCACCGGTCCCTCGACGAGCATGGGGCCCTCGGGGTCCACGACGACGCGGCGGGCTCGGTCAGGCGTGTTCGGCACGGATGATCACCAGTTCCTCACACGGCTCGTCCCCCAGGATGCCCTGGTGCCGCAGCCATTCCCGCCGTGATCTCATGACCGGGCCCAGGGGCACGAACGCGCGGTCCACGACCGACCCGCACATGCCCGCCTCCGCCAGACGATTCAGCGTGGCCTCCGTTCCGCACACGGCCGAATGCACCATCAGCAGCGCACCGGCGGGGCGGAGCATCGTCGGCACCGTGGCGCAGATGCGGTCGATGAACGTCCGCCCGTCGCGGCCCGCATCCCAGGCGCGAGCGACTCCGCGCCGCGGCAGACGCGCTGAGGGGGAGGGCACGTACGGAGGATTGCTGATCACCATGTCGAAGGTGCGGCCTCCCGTGTCCGCGGTGAGGTCGCAGCGCTTCACCTCGATGCGCTCACGAGCCAGCCTGGCGTTCACGCGTGCGGTGAACACGGCACGGCGCGAAATGTCGACCGCCGTCACGCGTGCACCCGCGCGGGCGGCCAGGATCGCCAGCGCCCCTGTGCCGGTTCCGAGCTCCAGCACCTCACTCCCCAGGGGTATCGCCTCGCGGCGGAGGGCGCGCGCCATGAGCCCCGTGTCGTGCTGTGGCCGATACACGCCCGGCAGGGCCAGCAGATGTATCGGGGTCGTGGGCAGCAGCTCTTCGAGCACCGCGCTATCCACTGCCGTCATGGGAGTCCCTCCGGTGTGTCGGCAGCCGACGAGGCCGAGGTTCACCCTCTTCCACCATCGGCTCTGAGCAGCTTCATCACCACTCGAGCCGGTACGGCGTCGTGCGGGGTCGTCTGATCACCCGGTGCCCGGCCCTGCGTGATCCACACCTATGGCGGCCACGCGAATGACGCCCCGCATTCCGGCGCCCCTGGGATTTGGGGCGTGAACAGTGTCGAATGAGGGCTGCGAGTTCCCCGTCGGGCCCAAAGGAAACACTTTTTTCGGCGGTGCGATATTTGCGCTGAAGGCCTGTGGCCTGTCGCCCGGCCCCGGAGGAACCCCGAGGTCATGGGCGTCGCCATTTTTCTCGCAACGTCAATGTGTGCGTCCGTGGATGTCGGGCACCCGGATTCCTGTGAGAGCGTCACCGGATTTCGGTGGCGTCGATCTGACCTCACAGTTTCGGCTGCTGAGTGTCATGAGATATTTGATGAAGGAGCCGTTATATGAGTGACAACATCTGGGGCTACCAGCCGACTTCCGGATACACCGCCGGCACCGACCTGATCGGTTACAAGGTCGAGGCGACCGACGGCAGCATCGGCAAGGTCGACAAGCACTCGGACGACGTCAACTCGTCGTATCTGGTGGTCGACACCGGTGTCTGGATCTTCGGCAAGCATGTGCTGCTGCCGGCCGGGACGGTACGTACCGTCGACCAGGCCGAGCGGAAGATCTTCGTCGACCTCACCAAGGCCCAGATCAAGAACTCCCCGGAGTTCGACAAGGACAAGCATGTCGGAGACGCGGGCTACCACGAGCAGGTCGGCGGCTACTACACCAGTCACCGTCGCATCTGACACATCCGCACCACCCTCACACAATGGGGGCCTGCCGCAGACACTGCGGCAGGCCCCCATTGCGCGCCGTCAGGATCAACCGGCGAAGAAGCCGGCCAGAGCGGCCGCCAGTTCGTCCGGGGCCTGTTCGGCAACGTGGTGCCCCGCGTCGATTCCATGGCCGCGCAGGTCGGGTGCCCAGTGCTGCCAGATCTTCAGGGGGTCACCGTAGAGCTCTTCCATGTCGTCCCGGAGCGACCAGAGGATGAGCGTGGGGCACTCGATCCGTACCCCTGCCGCGCGGTCGGTCTCCTCGTGGATCCTGTCGACGGTGAGACCGGCCCGGTAGTCCTCCAGCATCGCGCGTACGACGTCGGGGTTGCGCGTGGCCTCCCGCCATTCCGCGTAGTTCTCCCGGCCCATGACCGCGGGGTCACCGTGGTACCAGCGGTCCGGGTCGGCGCCGATGACGCGCTCGGGGATGTCGGGCTGCGCGAAGAAGAACCAGTGCCACCACTGGGTGGCGAACGCGGCGGTGATGCGCGACAGATGCTCGCTGATCGGCAGACAGTCGATCACCGCCGCCCGGACCACCGCGTCGGGATGGTCGAGCGCGAGGCGCAGCGCGACGGCGCCCCCGCGGTCATGGCCGGCGAGATGGAACCGGTCGTGGCCGAGTGCCCGCATCACCGCCACCATGTCGCCGGCGACCGCACGTTTGGAGTAGCCGGTGTGGTCCGCTGTGGGCGCCGGTCCACGGGAGCGTCCGTAACCCCTGAGGTCGGGACAGACCACGGTGAAGCCCTGCTCGACCAGGAGCGGCGCCACGCGGTGCCAGGTCGAGGATGTCCGGGGGTGGCCGTGCAGCAACAGCACCGGTGGCCCCTCGCCTCCGTGGCGTACAAAGATGGATGCTCCCTCTACCTGCACCGACTGCGCCTCGAAGTTTTCGAACATGCGCCCAGCATCCGATCTCCCGGGCAAGGAGCCGAGCACCGTGACCGAACTGGATCCGTTCACCGACGCGCTGGACTTTCCGTTGTACGTCGTGACCGTCGAGACCGCCGGAGAACGGGCCGGCTGCCTGGTCGGCTTCGGTTCGCAGTGTTCGATCCGGCCGGCCCGGTTCATGGTGTGGCTGTCCAGGGCCAACCGGACGTACCGGGTCGCGGCTCGTGCCGATCGGCTCGCGGTTCATGTGCTCCGCCACGACCAGGGCCACCTGGCCCGCCTCTTCGGCGGCGAGACCGGTGACCGGACCGACAAATTCGCTCGCGCCGCCTGGCACCCGGGCCCCGGTGGCGCACCGGTCCTCGACGAGGCTCCCGCGTGGTTCGTGGGACGCATCGAGAAGCGCGTCGACGGGGGCGACCACGTCGGATTCCTGCTCGCCCCGGAGGCGGCGCAGCACCCCGCGGCCGACGGCCCCCGTCTGCTGACGCTGACCGACGGGCGTGATATCACGCCGGGCCATCCGGCGAACTGACCGGAAATGGCTCGGGCTCCGACTCCGGCTCCTGGGGGACGTACCGCGGCGCCGGGTGTCAGAATTGCGGTGTGTACGGGGAGATCCTCGAACGCGAACACGAGCTGGCCCAACTCGGCGCCGCCGCAAGGGAAGCGGCCGGCGGCGCCGGGTCGGTCGTGCTTGTCTCCGGTGAGGCTGGGATCGGGAAGTCGAGCCTGGTCAGAGCGGCCTCGGGAGTCCTGCCCGCAGAGGCGCGGCTGCTTGTCGGTGAGTGCGACGATCTGGAGACACGGCGTCCGCTCGGCCCCTTTCGCGATCTCGTCGGCGGCGTGGGCGGAGTCGGCGCCGAGCTGGGGCAGGCGCTGAAGGAGGGCGGGGACCGGCAACGGGTGTACGACGCCCTGCGGGCGGAGATGACGGCGCCTCCGCATCCGGTGGTACTCGTCGTCGAGGATGTGCACTGGGCCGACGAGGCGTCGCTGGACGCACTGCGCTTCCTGGTGCGCCGGGTCGACCGGCTCCCGGCCGTGCTCGTACTGACCTACCGGGACGACGAGTTGGGCCGCGAACATCCCCTTCGCCACCTCCTCGGCCAGGTCTCGGGGGTGGACCGCGTACACCGCCTGCCGCTCTCCCGACTGTCCAGGGAAGCCGTACGCACGATGAGCGCGGCCGGACCTGTGGATGCGGCCGAGGTGTACGAGGCCACCTCGGGCAACCCCTTCTTCGTCGCCGAAGTGCTCGCGGCCGGTGGCACAGGATCGGTGCCCCCGACCGTGGTCGACGCCGTGCTGGCCCGCCTCGGTGGGCTCGGCTCCGGCACCCGCGACGCGCTGGAGCAGCTCGCCGTGGTGCCGTCGGCGGTGGAACGAGGCCTGGTCGACGCGCTGTTGAAGGACGGGGTGGCCGTGCTGGCCCAGGCCGAGCAGCGCGGGCTGCTGACCGTGACCCCGGAGCGGGCCGGCTTCCGGCACGAGCTGATCCGCCGGGCCGTCGCCGACTCGCTGCCCGCCGCACGGCGCATCGCGCTCAACCGGGACGTACTCGACGCACTGATCGCACAGCCCGGCGCCGACCTGTCCCGGATCGTCCACCACGCGGCGCAGGCGGGCGACCAGGAGGCGATCGCGCGATACGGACCCGACGCGGCCAGGTACGCCTCCCGGGCCGGCGCGCACCGCGAGGCCGCCGCGCACTTCAGGCTCGTACTGCGTCAGCGCCGGCGCTACGAACCGGCCCAACTGGCCTCCCTCCTGGAGGAGTACGCGGTGGAGAGCTACACCATCGCCGACTCCGCCGCCGCCGTCAGCGCGCAGCGTGAAGCCGTGGCGCTGCGCAGGTATCTCGGCGACACCCGTGCACTCGGCGCCGATCTGCGCTGGCTGTCCAGGATCCACTGGTGGGCCGGGGACGCCGACGCGGCGCAGGAGGCGGCGCGGGAAGCCATCGCCGTACTGGAGCAGACGGACGACCGCCGGCTGCTCGCCCTCGCACTGAGCAACACCTCGCAGCTCCATATGCTCGCCGACCACACCGCCGAGGCCGTCGAGTTCGGCGAACGCGCCATCGTCCTGGCCCGAGGGGAGGGCGACGCGGCGATCCTCTCGCACGCCCTGAACAACGTCGGCGCCGCACGCTGGCGCAGCGGTGACCCGCGCGGGCGGCCCGAGTTGGAGGAGAGCCTGCGGGTGGCGCTGGCGGCCGGTGAGGTCGAGCACGCGTGCCGTGCGTACGCCAACATCATCTGGACGCTCCTGGAGAACCTCCAGTACGCCGAGGCCGACCACTTCCTGGCCCCGGCCCTGGAACTGGCCGACCGGGCGGAGCACCTCGGATTCCTCAGCTATCTGCAGGTGGAGACAGCGCTGCGCCGGTTTGCCGCGGGGGACTGGGACGAGGCGGAGCGGTACGCGGAACTCGCCGTGCACGACCCCGTCCCCGGCCGCTGCCCTGCGCTGACCGTCCTGGGAAGGGTACGGATCCGGCGCGGCGCGGCAGGCGGCGACGAACTCCTCGCGCAGGCCTGGGAGATGGCGGTCGGCACCCGTGAACTCCAGCGCACAGGACCGGTCGCCGCGGCCCGCGCCGAGTCGGCCTGGCTGCGTGGCGACCACGCAGGGGTGGCAGCGGCAGCCGGTCCCGTCCACGCCCAGGCGTGCGAACTGGCCGACACGGTGCACCGGGCGGAGCTCGGCTACTGGCTCGGCAAGGCCGGGCAGCCCCCCGAGCGGGACGAGCGGGACGGCTCCGGCCATCCGTACGCGCTGCAGGCCGCCGGTCAGTGGCGCCTCGCCGCCGAGGCCTGGCACGCGGCCGGCTGCCCGTACGAGCGCGCCTCGGCCCTCGCCGACAGCCCCGACCCCGAGGACAAACTCGCGGCGCTCACCGGCCTCGACGCGCTGGGCGCCGAGCCGCTGGCCCGCCTGGTCAGGGCCGAGCTGCGCGCGCTCGGGGTGCGCAGGATCCCGCGCGGCCCGGTGGCGGCGACGCGGGAGAATCCCGCCGGACTCACCGGGCGCCAGCTGCAGGTGATGCGGCTGCTGGCGGAGGGGCTGACCAACCCCGAGATCGCGGACCGCCTGGTCGTGTCGGTCCGTACGGTCGACAACCACGTCTCGGCCGTACTGGACAAACTCGGCGCCCGCACCCGGCGCCAGGCCGCGCGCCGCGGAGCCGAGCTGGGCCTGGTGCCAGGACGTGAGAAGTAGGTAGCCGCCGGGCGCGAGCTAGGTGTCCGGCACGGATACCGGCGGCTCCCGCGCGGACTAGAACAGACGGATCCGACTCAACCGGACACACGGGGGATCCACATGGCAATGACGCCTGCACAAGCGGCCCGCAAGGAGCTCGCAGGATTCAAGGGGGAACTGACCGGACCGGACGACTCCGGTTACGAGAAGGCCCGGGCCGTCTACAACGCGATGATCGACAGGCGGCCCGGTCTGATAGCGGCCTGCACCGACGCCGAGGACGTGTCCCGCGTGGTGGGCTTCGCCCGCGAGCGGGGCCTGCGGCTCGCGGTACGGGGCGGCGGCCACCACGGGGCGGGTCTGGGAACCTGCGACGGGGGCGTGGTGGCCGATCTGTCCCCGCTGAAGGACATCCAGGTCGACCCGGAGGCCCGTACCGTACGCGTCGGCGGCGGCTGCGTATGGGGCGAGGTGGACCGGGCGACCAACGCGCACGGTCTTGCCACACCGAGCGGCATCGTCTCCACGACGGGGGTCGGCGGCATCACCCTCGGCGGCGGCATCGGCCATCTGACCCGCAAGTACGGGCTGACCATCGACAATCTGCTGGAGGCCGACCTCGTCCTGGCGAGCGGCGAGCGGGTGCGCGCGAGCGCCGACGAGCACCCCGACCTGTTCTGGGCGATCCGCGGCGGCGGCGGCAACTTCGGCGTCGTCACCTCCTTCCTCTTCCGGCTGCACCCGCTGAGCACGGTCGTGGCGGGCCCCACCTTCTGGTCCGTCGAGCAGGGCGCGGAGGTCCTCGCGGCCTACCGTGACTTCCTCCCCGGAGCACCGCACGAACTGAACGGCTTCTTCCTGTACGGCTCCGTGCCGCCGGCCCCTCCGTACCCCGAGGAGCTCCAGGGACGCAAAGCCTGCGGCGTCGTGTGGTGCTACGCGGGCGACGACACGGACGCGGCGGCTCGGGCCATGGCCCCGCTGCTCGCCGCCACGCCGGAGCCGATGCTGCACGGCCCCGCGCCGATGCCGCACCCCGTGCTCCAGTCGGCCTTCGACGGGCTCTACCCGCCCGGCGACCAGTGGTACTGGCGCGCGGACTTCGTCAACGAGATCCCAGACGACGCTGTGGCCCTGCACGCCAAGTTCGGTGCCGAGCTGCCGACACCGCAGTCGACGATGCACCTGTACCCGATCGACGGTGCCGTCCACGAGTACGCACAGGCCGACACCCCGTGGAGCTACCGCGACTCGGGCTGGGCCTCCGTCTTCGCGGGAGTGGACGGAGACCCGGGCAACGCCGACCTCATCAAGCGGTGGACGGTCGACTACTTCGACGCGCTGCACCCGTTCTCGGCGGGCGGCGCCTACGTGAACATGATGATGGACGAGGGGCAGGAGCGCGTACGGGCCAGCTACCGCGACAACTACGCACGCCTGGCCCGCATCAAGGCGGAGTACGACCCTGAGAACCTCTTCCGCCTCAACCAGAACATCCAGCCCGCCCCGAAGACTCCCTACGAGGCACGGCCCTGATCACAGGAGGCAGATGCGCGGAGTGCGGCACCCATCCGTAGATGTGGTGCCGCACTCCGCGCGGTGCGCTCAGACCGGGCGGATCAGTTCCCAGGTGTCGACGGCGAAGTCCAGGGCCATCCCGTGCCGTTCGTACAGGGCGAGCGCGCCGCTGCTGTTGTCGGTGTCCACGCCGAGGCCGATCCGGTCGCGGCCCCGTGCCGCGTAGTGCCCGAAGGCGTGGCGCAGGAGATGGCTGCCCAGGCCCTGCCCCCTGGCCCGGCTCAGGACGCCGAGGTTGCTGATCCAGGCCATCGAGGCGCGGTTGTCGTGGCTGCGCAGTACCGCCGCGTCCCCGAGACCTTCGACGTGCGCGACCCAGATCAGTGACCAGTCGGCCTGCTCGGCGTCGATGTCGTCCAGCCACTGCTCGTAGGTGCGCGGCTGGAAGTCGAAATGGTCGGTGAAGCACTCCTGGAGCAGGGCGTGGGCAGCGCGGCGGTCCGGCTCGGTCAGGCAGGGGCGCAGGGTCACCCCGGGTGGTGGGACGGGCTGCCGGTCCCCGGAGGCCGACAGATCACGGGCCATCACGTTGTAGCGGCGGACCGTGCGCCAGCCGCGACCGCGCAGCGAGGGCGGATCCATCGTGGGGGTGATGTTCAGGTGCAGGTGCACCACGGCCCGGGTGGCCCCGTTGGCGGCCGCCCGCTCCGCGGCCCGGGTCTCCATCAGGTCGAAGAGGTGCAGAGCGCCTTGCGTACGGCCGGGCAGGATGTAGTGGTCGATGTCCACCCGCTCAGCGCCGGAATCGTCCCAGAGCAGGCCGTATCCGATCAGCCTGCTGCCTTCGAAGAGGAGCCAGGAGTCGTGCTCCAGGTCCACTTCCGGATGCCTCAGGTCCGTCTGGATCTCGGCCAGTTCGGTGTCGGCCCGGCCGACCTCCAGCAGGTCGATCTCGTTGAGCAGCGCGCACACCGCTGCCGCGTCGTCGAGCGTGGCCGGGCGCACCGTCAGACCGGGCGGCAGGGTGATGGGCATGGGGTCACTTTCCAGTGGCGCGAGCCCCGGCCGCAACGGAATATCTGGCGGCCCGCGCTCCTCGCCCTCCCCGTCAAAGGGTCTGGATGAGGTGTGCGTAGACCACGGTGTTGGCCGAATAGCCGTTCTTCTTGGTGTAGTTGCCGCCGCAGGTGATCAGGCGCAGCTCCGCACGAGCGGCCTGCCGGTACACCTTCTCGCTGGGGAACGTGTCCTTCTCGTACACCTCCACCGCGTCCACGCCGAACACGGCGGTGCGGCCGTCGGCGCGTGTGACGCTCACCTTGTTCGCCTTGTGGAGCGAGCCGAGGCCGTAGAACACGGCGGGGCCGCTGTGGGTGTCCACGTGCCCGGCGAGCACGGCTGTTCCGGTGCTGCCGGGGGTGACACCGGCGCTGTCCCAGCCGGCCAGGTTCTTGTCGTCGGGCGGCGGGGCCTCGAGCGTGTTGTCCGTGTCCCGTTCGAGGCCGCGCACGGGGGCGTCCACGTCGAGCGCCTTGATCTTGATCCGGGTCGGCGGGGAGGGCGGCAACGACCGCACCGAAGGGTTCGCGCCCGGGGCGACGGAGGTGTCGAACGCGTCCGCGGCGGAGGGGCGGGGCGGTTCACCCGCCTGGGCGCCGCTGTCCGCGATCATGCGCCCGCCCGCGAACAGCGCCACGGCGACGAGCGCGACTCTCGGCCAGAGGCGTGGGCCGGCAGGGGCAGGGGGGTTCGTCATGGGGATACGGTTCCTCGATGCCATGAGGCACGGCCGCCTCCCCGCGTACCGGCAGTACTGGGGCCGGTACGCGGGGAGGCGAAGAGCGAGCGGTCAGCGCTGGTCGGCCGAGGCGCGGCGGCGCATCATCAGCACACCGCCGGCCGCACCGGCGGCGAGCAGGGCCGCGCCGCCCGCGAGCTCGGCCGGGCTGGCGGAGCCCTGGGTGCCGCCCGCGCCCGCCTTGACCGATCCGGTCACCGCGGGGTCCGTGGAGTCGCAGAACCGCTGCGCCGTCGACGCGGTCATGTTGGCCTCGTCCTCGGCGTTCTTCTTGTCGTCCGCCGAGGTGTTCGGGTCCTTGCTGACCGTGTCGAAGTTCCGCTGCGCGATCTCAGCGTCGTCCAGTGCCTTCTGGCAGCTCGACGACACCGCGTGTGCGTTCGGGGCCGCCATGGTCAGAACGGCACCGGCGATTGCGAGACCCGTGAGAGCACGTATGGAACGCATGTCCAACCTCCATCGAGTGCGCGGCCTCGTTGCCCTGGTGCCCCGAGTGACTGCGGTACTGGAACCGCGCCTCTATCAGGACAAATGCAACATTCCGTCAGCGATCTACCGCGAACACGCCGGATATCCCCCACACGGCCCACTGAACGCACTCTGAAGGCGGTACGAAGTCAGCCCGTACCGCGCGGGAGTGCCAGTGACTGGACATCAGGGAGTGCGGTCCAGTCGTTCGACGCGATGCTGGCGTGGGCCGCGGCGAGCTTGGCCACGCGCGCCCTGGCGTCCGCCGCCGACGGGTTCGCCGGGTCCAGGGCCGGAGGGACGTTCTGGGCGTCGGTCATCACCAGCAGGTAGTGCCGGGTGTCGTACCACCCCGTGTCGATCGTGCCGTTGAGGTACGTGGCGGCGTCGCCGTCGAAGGCCACGAACCACGGGCGCAGGGAGGTGTCGGCGTAGCGCGTACGGGGATCGCCCACGGCGGCGTTGTGGACCGCGGGGAAGATCTGGGCGCTGTCGATGGTGCCTGCGGACTGGAGGTCGCGGAGGTGGCCCGCGTACTCGGCGTCCGTCCACAGGGTGTCGGTGGGATTGCTCTCCTCGACCGTGCCCGGGATGACCTCCAGGATCACCTTTCCGGCCAGCTGGGCGCGGGTGGGCCAGTTTCCGGCGACCGCGGCCTCGTCGAGGGTGGCGTACCTGCCGCCGCCCGGACGGGTGAGCAGGTCCGCGGGGCGGAAGACCGTACTGCCCAGATGGGCTGCGACGGTCTGGTCGAGCTGGGTCGGGCCGAGACCGAAACGGGACTGGAAGCCGGCCTTCATCTCCAGTTTGATCGTGAGGGGCGGGTGTCCGGGG
>NZ_JAFLRJ010000496.1 GCF_017315755.1 Streptomyces beijiangensis | reverse complement strand
CATGAGCGGGGGGCGGTACGGGAATCCGTACCGCCCCCCGCTCATGTCCGTACGCCTGCAGCGGCTGAATCGTCTACAGGACCTTCGACAGGAACGCCTTCGTCCTGTCGTGCTGCGGATTCGTCAGTACGTCGCGCGGGCTGCCCGCCTCGACGACCACGCCCTCGTCCATGAAGACCAGCGAGTCGCCGACCTCACGGGCGAAGCCCATCTCATGGGTGACCACGATCATCGTCATGCCGTCCTCGGCGAGACCCCGCATGACGTCCAGGACGTCGCCCACCAGCTCGGGGTCGAGCGCGGAGGTCGGCTCGTCGAAGAGCATCAGCTTCGGCTCCATCGCCAGCGCGCGGGCGATGGCGACGCGCTGCTGCTGGCCGCCGGAGAGCTGCGAGGGGTAGTTCCCTGCCTTGTCGGAGAGGCCGACCCGGTCGAGCAGACGCTCGGCGCGGGCGCGGGCGACCGCCTTCGTCTCGCCCTTGACCTGGATCGGGGCCTCCATGACGTTCTCGATCGCCGTCATGTGCGGGAAGAGGTTGAAGCGCTGGAAGACCATGCCGATGTCCCGGCGCTTCAGGGCGACTTCGCTGTCCCTGAGCTCGTAGAGCTTGTCGCCCTTCTGGCGGTAGCCGACGAGCTCGCCGTCGACCGACAGCCGCCCGGCGCTGACCTTCTCCAGGTGGTTGATGCACCGCAGGAACGTCGACTTGCCGGAGCCGGACGGGCCTACCAGGCAGAAGACCTCCTGCGGGGCGACCTCCAGGTCGATGCCCTTGAGGACCTCGACGCTGCCGTAGGACTTGCGTACGCCCTCGGCCTTCACCATCGCAGTGGCAGTCATGCCTTACCTCCCGAGGGGCGGCCGAGCGCCTTGCGGATGCGCTGGAGCGGGGTGGGCGGCAGGGCGCGGGTCGAGCCGCGCGCGTAGTACCGCTCCAGGTAGTACTGGCCGATGCTGAAGATCGACGTCATCACCAAGTACCAGGCGGCGGCCAGGAAGTACATCTCCACCGGTGACCCTGACGTCTGCCCGATGTCCTGAGCCACCTTGAACAAGTCGAGGAACTGCACCGCCGAGACCAGCGAGGTGGTCTTGAGCATGTTGATGACTTCGTTGCCCGTGGGCGGCACGATCACCCGCATCGCCTGCGGGACCACGATCCGGCGCAGGGTCTTGGAGTGGCTCATGCCGAGCGCGTGGGCGGCCTCGGTCTGGCCGTCGTCGACCGCGAGAAGGCCCGCGCGGCAGATCTCGGCCATGTACGCGGCCTCGTTGAGCCCGAGCCCCAGGAGCGCCGTCAGCAGCGGCGTCATGAAGCTGGCCCAGTAGTCCTTGTAGAGCGGGCCGAGGTTGATGTACTCGAAGACCAGGCCCAGGTTGAACCAGACGAAGAGCTGGACCAGGACCGGGGTGCCGCGGAAGAACCAGATGTAGAACCAGGCGATGGAACTGGTCACCGGGTTCTTGGACATCCGCATCACGGCGAGCAGCAGACCGCCCGCGATGCCGATGGCCATGGAGAGCACGGTCAGTTCGAGGGTCTTCCACACGCCGGAGACGATCCGGTCGTTGAAGAAGTAGTCGGGGATGGTGCCCCAGTTGATCTTGCCCTGCGAGAAGGCGTAGACGATCGCCACCAGGAGGCCGATCGCGACGACCGCGGACACATAGCGCCCCGGGTGCCGGACCGGGACGGCCTTGATGGCCTCCGGTCCGGCAGCGGGCGGCGGAGTGTCGGCGGGGCCGTCCGTCTTGCTGACGTCAACAGTCACCGATGGTGCCTTTCAGGTCCCCCGTGGATGAGCCGTACGGACACGCGGGTCAGGAGCCGCCGTTGATCTTCGCGTCGTGGTTGACGCCGGCCTCGACGCCCCACTTTGCGATGATCTTGTCGTACTCGCCGCTCTTGATGATCGCCTTGAGGGCGGCCTGGACGGCGTCCCGCAGCTTGTCGTTGCCCTTGGCGAGCGCGATTCCGTACGGGCCCGCCTCGACCTGCTCGCCCACGATCTCGAAGTACTTGCCGTCACCGGAGTGCTTCACCGAGTACGCGGCGATCGGGAAGTCCGCGGACACCGCGTCGACGCCCTTGGAGCGCATGCGCGTCTCGGCTTCGGGGTTGGTCGGGAAGTCCTCGATCTTCACGGTCTTCTTGCCGGCCGCGGTGCACTTCTTGGCCTGGGCCTTGGCAAGGTCCTGCGAGAAGGTGGCGGTCTGCACACCGATCGACTTGCCGCAGAGGTCGTCCCAGGTCTTGATGCCCTTGGTGGCGCCCTTGTTGGTGTAGATCGAGACACCGGCGGTGAAGTAGTCGACGAAGTCGACGCCCGCGCCGACCTTCTGCTTGGTGTCGCTGTCGATGCCGTTCTGACGGTCCTTGGTGTCCGTCATGGCCGACATGGCGATGTCGTACCGCTTGGCCGCGAGACCGGCGATGAGGTCGGCGAACTTGCCGTTCTGGAACTCGAACTTCACCCCGAGCTGCTTGCCGATGGCCTCGGCGATGTCCGGGTCGATGCCCACCGTCTTGCCCGAGGCGTCCGTGGACTCGACCGGCGCGTACGCGATGTCGGAGCCGACCTTGACGGTGCCCTTGGCCTTGACGTCCGCAGGCAGCAGGTTGGCGAGGGGCGCGGAGGACTTGGAGGAGTCCGACGTCTTCGTGTCGTCGCTCTTCGTCTGGTCGCCACAGGCGGTCAGCAGCAGGGCGCCGGCGACCGCGATCGCGCCGACCGCGGCTATACGGGACTTCTGTGCGGTCGTACGACGGGTGGTGCTTGCGGTCATGGTCTGGATCCTCCGGCAGGTGGGGAGTTACCGATCTGGCTCCGACCGCGTACGCGTCCTTGCGTGCGGCGATCGTGTGTGATTACGGCATCTTGCCATTCGGACTAGCCCATTCAGGGGACCAGCCATGTCAAAATCGGGTAACGGGTCACCCCCGTTCCTCAACTGGCCGGTACTGCAAGGCCGGACCATCTGTGGGAATGAAGCCTTCCGGCCGGAGGATCTCCGGCATATCTCGCCTGATGGACGTGTTTGACGCCGTGTAGCGGACTTGTCCAGATATTCGGCTATGAGTCATGTCACGGCGCCGATACGCGCTCGTGCCCGACCCCGTCCATCCGGTAGAAAAGCTCTTTACACCCCTCATCCGGGGCTCAGGGCGCGTGTGCGGCGCGCCCGCGCGTTTGTACCTCTCCCTGCCCGGGCGGGCCAACCCCCTGGCGCAGGACACGGACGCGGTGCCCGCCCACCCCTCCAACCAGGAGTGGCCACCCTCAACTGATGAAGACTTAAGGGGTAAATCCAATGGCAGCGGAGATCGTCAATCCTCGCAGCGACAGCACGACAGAAGAGCCCTTCGACGCGGCCTTCGCGCTCCACCGCGGCGGCAAGATGGCCATCCAGGCCACGGTGCCGGTGCGCGACAGGGACGACCTGTCCCTCGCGTACACGCCCGGAGTCGCCAAGGTGTGCAGCGCGATCGCGGAGAACCCCGAGCTGGTCCACGACTACACCTGGAAGCCCAATGTGGTCGCCGTCGTGACGGACGGGACAGCGGTGCTCGGTCTTGGTGACATCGGCCCCGAGGCGTCCCTCCCCGTGATGGAGGGGAAGGCGATCCTCTTCAAGCAGTTCGGCGGCGTGGACGCGGTTCCGATCGCGCTCGCGACGACCGACGTGGACGAGATCGTCGAGACCGTGGTGCGGCTCGCCCCGTCCTTCGGCGGAGTGAACCTGGAGGACATCTCGGCACCGCGGTGCTTCGAGATCGAGAAGCGGCTCCAGGAGGAGCTGGACATTCCGGTCTTCCACGACGACCAGCACGGTACGGCGGTCGTCACGCTCGCGGCCCTGCGCAACGCGTCGGTGCTGACCGGGCGTTCGCTCGGACAGCTGCGGGCCGTGATCTCGGGCTCGGGCGCGGCCGGTGTCGCCATCGCGAAGATCCTGATCGAGGCCGGTATCGGCGATGTCGCGGTGTGCGACCGCAAGGGCATCGTCTCGGCCGACCGGGAGGACCTCACCGACATCAAGCGCGAGGTCGCGGGTTTCACCAACAAGGCCGGTCTGGTCGGCCCGATGGAGGCGGCGCTCAAGGGCGCGGACGTCTTCATCGGAGTCTCCGGCGGTACGGTTCCCGAGCCCGCGGTGGCATCGATGGCGGAGGGCGCGTTCATCTTCGCGATGGCCAACCCGAACCCGGAGATCCACCCCGATATCGCCCACAAGTACGCGGCGGTCGTGGCCACGGGCCGCTCGGACTTCCCGAACCAGATCAACAACGTCCTGGCCTTCCCCGGCATCTTCGCGGGTGCGCTCCAGGTGCGGGCCTCGCGTATCACCGAGGGCATGAAGCTCGCGGCGGCGGAGGCTCTGGCGGCGGTCGTCGCGGACGAGCTGAGTGCGGACTGCGTGATCCCGTCGCCGTTCGACGAGCGGGTCGCTCCGGCGGTCACGGCTGCGGTCGCCGCGGCGGCTCGGGCGGAGGGCGTGGCGCGCAGGTAAGTGCGGGTTGCGGGGTGGTTTCGGGGGCTCCGCCCCCGGACCCCCGCTCCTCAATCGCCGGAGGGGCTTGATTTGGCTGAGCTTGTCTGTGCGGTCACGTACAAGCAGGCACCAGGC
>NZ_JAFLRJ010000495.1 GCF_017315755.1 Streptomyces beijiangensis | reverse complement strand
CGACATGTGGTGGGCGACCACATCGTGCAGTTCCCTTGCGATACGGGCCCGCTCCTCGAGCAGCGTCCGCTGTGCCCGCTCGGCCTCGCTGAGCGTCTGGACCTCGGCCAGGCGCCGCTGCGCCTCGCCGCGCTCGCGGACCGCGCCGCCGATGACCAGCAGCACCGAGCTGAGGACGAAGAGCAGGACGTTGGTGCCGTCGTTGTCCCGGGAGTAGATGAGCGCCAGCGCAATGGAGACGGCGCCGGTCACCAGCCACA
>NZ_JAFLRJ010000494.1 GCF_017315755.1 Streptomyces beijiangensis | reverse complement strand
CCGGTCACCAGCCACACACCGACGAGCGTCGGGCGCTTCTCGCGCAGCGCCACGGCCAGCACCACGAAGAGATAGCCGATGAGGACGGGGGCGGGCCACGGCCAGACGTTGACGTCGCCGTCCGCCTGCGGGAGCAGGACGAGCGCGCAGAGGACATCGGCGGGCAGCACGATCCACCACGCCAGGAGCGGCCGGTCGACGAGCAGCAGCAG
>NZ_JAFLRJ010000493.1 GCF_017315755.1 Streptomyces beijiangensis | reverse complement strand
GGTCGCCCACCACATGTCGGTGATCACCGTGCAGGCGGACTCGGCGCCGTACCGGCTGACCGGGCTCTCGCCGGAGGCGGCCGAGGAGTTCGGGTCGATCGCGGCGAGCGCGCGCGAGTCGCTGTCGGAGATGCGGCGGCTGCTCGTGGTGCTGCGCAACGACGGTACGGAGGGCGAGCGGGCGCCGCAGCCGGGGATCGCGCGGGCGCAGCAGCTGGTGGAGGCGACGGTACGGGCGGGGGTGCCCGCGGAGCTGTCGCTGCCGGGGGACCTGGGCGCGCTGCCGCCCGCCGTGGACCTCTCCGCGTACCGGATCGTGCAGGAGGTGCGGCACGCGCCGGGGGCGCGGACGCGGGTGTCGGTGGCTTCGGACGGCTCCTTCCTGACGGTGCTCGTGGTGAACGGTCCTTCCGATGCGACGAGTTCGCCACTGGAGACGACGGGGACCGGACACGGGCTGATCGGGATGCGGGAACGCGTACGGTTGACCGGCGGCACCCTGGACACCGGTCCGCTGCCCGACGGCGGGTTCCGGGTCGCGGCCCGGCTGCCGCTCGACCCCCTGCC
>NZ_JAFLRJ010000492.1 GCF_017315755.1 Streptomyces beijiangensis | reverse complement strand
GGGCGAGGCCGGGGCCGGGGCCGGGCTCGGGCTCGGGGGAGGTGCGGATCCTGCGGTACGACGAGGGCGCGGCGGACGAGGTGGAGGCGCTGGCGCGGCTCGGCGGCGTACTGAAACCGGCGGACATCGAGGCGCTGCACGCGGTGGCGCGGGACCGGAGGACATGGCTCCGGGCATGACCGTGACAAATGTCCCGGCCGGCACAGGACAGTCGCATCTGTCGCCCAACTGCCCCTGGCCAGCAGGCTGTAGCCATGGAAAACACGGGGAACGCCGCCAACGCCAAGAAGAACTTCGGCCCGCTGATCGTGGACGCCGTCATCCCGACGGCCGCCTACTACCTCCTCAAGCACGAGGGGCTTTCGACCGTCTCCGCCCTCGCCTGGAGCAGCGTCGTCCCGGCCGTCCGTACGGTCTGGAGCCTGATCAAGGAGCGGCAGCTCAACGGCCTCGCCGCCCTGATGCTGGTGGTCAACCTCGTCGGCCTGGTGCTCACCTTCCTCACCGGCGACCCGCGTCTGATGCTCGCCAAGGACAGCGCGATCAGCTCGACGGTCGGCATCGGCATCCTGGTCTCGGTGGCGATGGGCCGCCCGATGATGTCGGCAGGACTCAAGCCGTGGCTGGTGAAGGCGGACAACGCCAAGTCCGAGGCCTGGGACCGGCTTTCGGCAGGATCGGCACGCTTCCGCCGTATCGAGCGGACGTTCTCGCTCGTCTGGGGAACCGCGCTGCTCGCCGAGTGCGCCGTGCGTGTGGTGGGTGCGTACACGATTCCCGTGGACACCATGATCTGGCTGGGCGGAGTGTTCACCGGCGGCGCCATCCTGCTCGCCATGATCGTCGGCAGCGTGGTCGCCGTGGCCCCCATGGAGAAGCTGATCGAGGCGGAACTGACCGAGAAGGCCGAAGCGCCCGCCGCCACCGCCACTGCCATCACCGCTCCCGCAACCGTCTGATCCGGGCTCATCCGAACCGAACCGAGAGGCGGGACCCGCCATGCGACGCCACGGCATCAACTACGACACCGGTTTCACCCCCATGGGCCCCGAGTCCTCCCGTACGGAATTCGACGCGGCCACCGTCCGCAGCGAGATGCGGATCATCGCCGAGGAACTGCACTGCGACGCGGTCCGCGTCTCCGGCGGAGACCCCGAGCGGCTCACGGTGGCCGCCGAAGCGGCAGCGGCGGCCGGTCTTGAGGTCTGGTTCGCGCCCTTCCCCTGCAACCTCCCCGCCGAAGAACTCCTCTCCGTGCTCACCGAGTGCGCGGACCGTGCCGAGACGCTCCGGCGGGCGGGCGCCGAAGTGGTCTGTGTGACCGGCTGCGAGATCACCCTCTTCAACCCCGGCTTCCTGGCGGGCGACGACCTCATGGCGCGGATCACGGCCCTCACCACGGCGGACCACACCTGGTACGGGACCCAACTGCCCGCCATCCTCGCGGAGTTCAGCACGTTCATGGCCAAGGTCGCGGCCGCCGTACGCCCCCGCTTCGGCGGCCGGATCACCTATGCGTCCGGCCCCTGGGAGCACATCGACTGGACCCCCTTCGACATCGTGGGCGTGGACGCCTACCGGGCCGCGTACAACAAGAGCTCCTACCGCGAGGAGATCCGCGGCCACTTCGCGCACGGCAAGCCGGTCGCGGCGACGGAGTTCGGCTGCTGCGCGTACGAAGGAGCGGGGGACAAGGGCGGCACGGGCTGGGACATCGTCGACCATGAGGCAAAGCCGCCGGCCCTGGACGGCGACTACGTACGCGACGAGTCCGAACAGTCCCGCTATCTCACCGAGCTCCTCACGGTCTTCGAGGAGGAGGGCCTGGACGCCGCTTTCTGGTTCACCTTCGCCGGGTACGGGGCTCCGCACCGCGCCGGCGACCCGCGCCACGACCTGGACCTGGCGACGTACGGCGTGGTGAAGATGCTGGAGCCGGGCGGGAAGGGCGTCGCGCACCCGGACATGGACTGGGAGCCGAAAGAGGTGTTCGGCACCATGGCCGAGCTCTACGGGCGGCACGTTCCGCGGGACCTTCGGCCTTAAATCGCAGGTAAAGGAACCTTCTCAGCTTGCTGAAAAACCCCTGGTCCGGGAGGTCGGGACCGGTCCCGGACCTTCGGCCCTGCCGATTTTCCGATCTCGAAAGCGAGTGAACCACCGAACCGCCACGCCCCTCATAAGCGGTGTACCTGGACAAAACGCCTCAGGTCGCTTCTAGGAGGTTCACTCATGCGCAAGGCATTCACTGTCTCGGCCATAGCGGTTGCCGCTTCGCTGGCCGTCGCCGTGCCGGCGACCGCATTCGCCGCCGACGGATCGCCGGCGCCTTCGCCGGTGGTTTCCACCTCCACCGGGACCCAGACGGACCAGCAGCAGGAAGCCGTCCAGGTACGGCTCTCGCAGTCGAGCGGCAAGCCGGGCGACAAGGTCACGGTCACCGTCAAGACCTCGGGCAAGGCCGACAAGGTCTCGGTCTCCTCCGACGGTCTGCAGGACATCCAGGTCGCGCAGGCCTCCAAGACCGGCGACACCTGGATCGCCACGGCCACCATCGCGAAGAACGCCAAGTTCGGTACGTACCAGGTCAACGCCATAGCCAACTTCCCCGACACCGCGCAGCAGGCGTCGGCCACGCTCTCGGTCAACACCGACCCGATAGTCAAGCCCGACCCGGCCAAGGCCTCGATGAGCCTGTCCACGGACGGCGGCAAGCCGGGCGACAAGGTGGACGTCACGATCAAGGGCGCCACAGGCTCCACCGGCACCAACGCTTCGGTCGAGTCCGACGCCTTCGGCGGCAAGGTTGCTCTGCAGAAGAGCGGCGAGAACACCTGGCACGGCACGGCCACGGTCTCCAAGAACACCAAGTCGGGTTACTACCGCGTCGACGGCTACGTCGGCAAGACCCGGATCGACTCGGCCAAGTTCGGCGTGGCCAACGACGTCGCGCACCACACCGACCACAACAAGGTCGCCCCGCTCAACCCCACGCACCACAAGACCCCCCGCGGCTCGGTGAACACCGGCCAGGCCCCCGCCGCCTCGTCCCATGACGGCATCAACACCGGCATGATCGCCGGCGCCTCCGCCCTCGGCATAGCAGCCCTGGCCGGTTCCGTCGCCCTGCGTCGCCGCCGCACCAATGGCTGAGGCAGCCATGGCCCGCCAGGGCGGCCGCGTTCTCCGCGTGGCCGCCCTGGCGGGCGCCGCCGCACTCGCGGCGGCCCTCGCCACCGGCTGCTCGTCGTCGCCCCCGACCACGACCGGCAGCACGAGCCACAGCACCCCGGTCACCCGCACCGCCGCCCTCACCCCGTCCGTCCCCGACCACATCTCCATCCCGGAGATCAAGGTCGACGCGGACCTGGGCACCGTGGGCCTGGACGGCCACGGCGTGATGGAGACCCCGCCGATGAACCGGCCGATGCAGGCCGACTGGTTCAAGCAGGGGCCCACCCCCGGCGAGAAGGGCACGTCCGCCATCGTCGGCCACATGGACACGGCCCAGCAGCCCGAGGCCGTCTTCTACAACCTCAAGAAGCTGGCCAGGAACGAGGAGATCAAGGTCCACAGAGAGGACGGCACCACGGCGGTCTTCAAGGTCGACGCGGTGGACACGTACAAGAAGAGCCAGTTCCCCACGGACAAGGTCTACGGCAGCACGGCCAAGCCCGAACTCCGCCTCATCACCTGTGGAGGCAGCCTCACCCACGACCGCCACTGGGACTCCAACGTCGTGGTCTACGCCCACTTCGCCGGCAAGGCATGACCGTCGTCCTTCAGTCCTGAGGCAGCGAGGCGAGCCAGCGCTCATCCTCGAACTCGGCCGGGACTTCGTCCTCCCACGGATCGATCCCGCGGCGTTCCAGCTCGTCGAACCACTGGTCCCGCCGTGACTCGGGAAGGCGGTGTCCGCACCAG
The DNA here is from genome assembly GCF_017315755.1 of Streptomyces beijiangensis. Classification (GTDB taxonomy): domain Bacteria; phylum Actinomycetota; class Actinomycetes; order Streptomycetales; family Streptomycetaceae; genus Streptomyces; species Streptomyces beijiangensis. The sequence goes on along the minus strand of NZ_JAFLRJ010000492.1, from coordinate 1,831 downwards.
GGGCAGAAGTCGATGGTGATGCTCGATGTGCCGCCGTCGTGAATGATCAGCCCGTACTCCCGGAACTTGGCGCTGAATTTGATCAGCGCGTCCGGGCAGTCGAAGGGGTCGTCGTGCTGATCGCAGCGCACGTTCACGCGGCGGTTCATGGCCTCGCAGCAGTGGTTGGTCATGACCTCGGCTTCTTGTCGGGCGGCCCCGTGATCCGTCTCGCGGATGCGCCGCGGCCGGCCCTGGATACGCGAAGACCCCGTTCTCAGCGAAACCGCTGATGGCGGGGTCTTTGGGCACCTCGTAAAAGGTGCCCCCGGTAGGATTCGAACCTACGCATCCGGCTCCGGAGGCCGACGCTCTATCCCCTGAGCTACGGGGGCGTATCGCCACGGTGAAGTGGCGACGGGTAGAACCCTACCAGCTCAGAGGGGGTGGCCAGAGGCGGCATTTCCGTGGGTCCCGGGCGGTGGTACCCCGGAGGGGGTGGAAGTGGGCAAAACCCGGACGCGGCCGTGCCGGCGGACCTACTCTCGAGTTGTGTCGGGCATGTCCGGCCGGGTGCTTGTCGTCGACGACAACAAGGTCATCCGGCAACTGATCAGGGTCAACCTGGAGCTGGAGGGCTTCGAGGTCGTGACCGCGGCTGATGGTGCCGAATGCCTGGACGTCGTGCACCGCGTCTGCCCCGATGTGATCACCCTCGATGTGGTGATGCCTCGCCTGGACGGGCTGCGCACCGCCGCACGGCTGCGTTCCGACCCGCGGACCAGCCGGCTGCCTGTCGCGATCATCAGTGCCTGTACGCAGTACGAGGTGGAGACCGGCCTCGCCGCCGGTGTCGACGCCTTCCTCGCGAAGCCCTTCGAACCCTCCGAGCTGATCCGGCTCGTACGGCAGTTGATGCTCCGGGAGGCGCCGCCGTCTCCAGGGGGCACCTCCCGGCCGGAGGCCGGGGGAGACCGGCATGAAGCCGGCCGTGCCGGGAGCGCGCGCGGCTGACGGCACGACCGGCTGCCCGGGGTGTCCGGGCGACCGCATCGCGAAACCGGTTCGCGAAGTGCCCCCCCTTCTCCCATACGCTGGTCTCGTGACCCCCGCAGATCTCTCTCGTACCGTCGTGCGTGCCGTACGCACCGCGGTCGACGAGGGTGCCCTGCGCGTGGCCGTACCGGAGTCCGTCGAGGTCGGGCGGCCGCGTCCCGGAGGGCAGGGGGACTACGCCACCAATGCGGCCCTCCAGCTGGCCGGACCTGCGGGAATGCCGCCCCGCGCGGTCGCCGAGGCGCTGCGGGAACGGATCGCACGGATCGCGGGGGCCGCGGGGATCCGCACCGTCGAGATCACCGGCCCCGGCTTCCTGAACTTCACCCTGGCCGGGGACGGCTCGGCGGAGCTGGTTCGCACCGTGCTCGCTCAGGGACGGGGGTACGGACACGGCGACGCCCTCGCCGGGACCGACGTACCCCTGGCACCCGCCGACGAGCCGCGAGCCGCGGTCGTCACCGACGCCGTGATCCGGCTGCTGCGCTCCCAGGGCGCCCACGCCACCCTCACCCCCGGCGCCCCCGAGGCGCTCCGGGTGGTGCCGTTGCCGGCCGGCGCGGGTGACGTCGTCGCCCGTATCGGAGCCGACGCCGCCCGCTGGGGCATGCTGCGGCCCGCCGCGCACGACCACCCGACCACCGGCGACGAACTGCTGATCCAGCGCGAGAGCAACCCTCTCTTCCGGATCCGGTACGCCAGGGCGCGCAGTCTCGCCCTCACCCGCAACGCCCACGACCTGGGCTTCCGGAGTTCGTACGAGGGGATCGCCGACACGACCGCCCCCGCCCTGCTC
>NZ_JAFLRJ010000491.1 GCF_017315755.1 Streptomyces beijiangensis | reverse complement strand
GATCCCGCCCACCCCCGCCGGGCAACGGCTGGTCCCCGAACCGGTGTTCGTGATCTCCTCGGTACGGTCGGGTTCCACGCTGCTGCGGGTGCTGCTCAACAGCCACCCCCGTATCCGCGCCCCGCACGAGATGCATCTGCGGACGCTCCAGGTCGACCAGACGAAGCCGTACACCAAGAACGCGATGACCCAACTGGGGCTCGACCAGCACGAGTTGGAACACCTCCTCTGGGACCGGGTACTCCACCGGGAGCTCCAGCACAGCGGCAAGGACCTGATTGTCGACAAGACGCCGGGCAATGCCCTGGTCTGGGAGCGGCTGCACGAGGCGTGGCCCGATGCCAAGTACCTCTTCCTGCTGCGCCACCCGGCCTCGATGGTCAGCTCGCTGATCAACGGCCGCCCCGACCGCGACCCGGCGCAGACCGTCGCCGAGATCAAGAGTTACGTCGACGCCGTCGAGGACGCCCGCAACCGGCTGCCCGGGCTCACCGTCCGCTACGAGGACCTGACGGACGACGCCGCCGCGACGACCCGTGACATCTGCGGCTTCCTCGGCGTCGAGTGGGACCGCCGGATGCTGCAGTACGGGAAGCAGGACCACGGCCCGTTCAAGGCGTACATCGGCGACTGGAGCGAGAACATCAAGTCCGGTTCGGTCCAGCGGGCCCGTGCCCTCCCGGCCGCCGGCGACGTCCCCGACGAGCTGCGCGCGACCGCCCGCAGCTGGGGGTACGCATGCTGAACCCGTCCGCTGGCCGCGGCGCCACCGTCTGGCTGACCGGGCTGCCGAGCTCCGGCAAGACCACCGTGGCCGAGGCCCTGACGGCCAGGCTGCGCGCCACCCACCATCGCGTCGAGGTGCTGGACGGCGACGAGATCCGGATCGCCTTCTCCGACAGCCTCGGCTTCAGCCGGGACGACCGGAACACCAATGTGCGGCGGATCGGTCTGGTCGCCGAGATCCTGGCACGCAACGGGATCATCGCCGTCGTCCCGGTCATCGCCCCGTACGCGGACAGCCGGGCGGCGGTGCGCGAGCGGCACGCCAAGAGCGGCACCCCGTACTTCGAGGTGCATGTCGCCACTCCGGTGGAGGTCTGCGCCGTAAGAGACGTGAAGGGCCTGTACGCGCGGCAGGCGGCCGGTGCGCTCACCGGGCTCACGGGGGTCGACGACCCCTATGAGCTGCCCACCGCGCCCGATCTGCGGATCAACACCCAGCTGCAGACCGTCGCGCAGTCCGCTTATGCCGTGCACCAGTTGCTGGCCGAACGGAGGATCGTATGAAAGCCACCAGCGCAGTCGCGCTGTCCCACTTGGACTCTTTGGAGTCGGAGGCGGTGCACATCTTCCGCGAGGTGGCGGGTGAGTTCGAGCGGCCGGTGATCCTCTTCTCCGGCGGCAAGGACTCGATCGTCATGCTGCGTCTGGCGCTGAAGGCCTTCGCTCCGGCGGCCGTTCCCTTCACGCTGCTGCATGTCGACACCGGGCACAACTTCCCCGAGGTCCTTGAATACCGCGACCGTACGGTGGCCGAGCACGGGCTGCGCCTGCATATCGCCTCCGTACAGGACTACATCGACCGCGGTGTGCTGCGTGAGCGCCCTGACGGTGTCCGTAATCCGCTGCAGACGCTGCCGCTGACGGAGAAGATCCAGGCCGAGCGGTTCGACGCGGTCTTCGGCGGCGGACGCCGCGACGAGGAGAAGGCCCGCGCCAAGGAGCGCGTCTTCTCCCTGCGCGACGAGTTCTCCGCCTGGGACCCGCGCCGCCAGCGCCCCGAGCTGTGGCAGCTCTACAACGGCCGCCACGCACCGGGCGAGCATGTCCGCGTCTTCCCGCTCTCCAACTGGACCGAGCTGGACGTATGGCAGTACATCGAACGCGAGGGCATCGAGCTCCCGCAGATCTACTTCGCCCACAAGCGCGAGGTGTTCGCCCGCGACGGCATGTGGCTGACGGCGGGCGACTGGGGCGGCCCCAGGGTCGTCGAGCTCACCGAGACCCGGCTGGTGCGCTACCGCACCGTCGGTGACATGTCCTGCACCGGCGCCGTCGACTCCGACGCCGCCACCGTCGGGGCAGTGATCGACGAGATCGCTGCGTCCCGGCTGACCGAGCGGGGGGCCACGCGCGCCGACGACAAGGTGTCGGAGGCGGCGATGGAAGACCGTAAACGCGAGGGATATTTCTAGATGAGCACCCTGAGCACCCCGAGCACTCCCGGCACCCAACTGGCCGTCGACACACTCCGGTTCGCGACTGCGGGCTCCGTCGACGACGGCAAGTCCACCCTCGTGGGACGTCTGCTGCACGACTCCAAGTCGATCCTCACCGACCAGCTGGAGGCCGTCACCCGGGCGTCCGGCGGCGCGACCCCCGACCTGGCGCTGCTGACCGACGGGCTGCGTGCCGAGCGCGAGCAGGGCATCACCATCGACGTCGCCTACCGCTACTTCGCCACCGCCCGGCGCCGCTTCATCCTCGCCGACACCCCGGGTCATGTGCAGTACACCCGCAACATGGTCACCGGCGCGTCCACCGCCGACCTGGCGATCGTGCTGGTCGACGCCCGTCACGGCGTGGTCGAGCAGACCCTGCGCCATGCTGCCGTGACCTCGCTGCTGCGCGTCCCGCATCTGGTGCTCGCCGTCAACAAGATGGACCTCGTCGACTACGACCAGACCGTCTACGACCGTATCGTCGAGGAGTTCGGCGTCCCCTCCGCGACCGCCGTACCGCTCTCCGCGCTGGCCGGCGACAACGTGGTGGAGCGCTCCACGCGCATGGACTGGTACGAGGGCCCGACCCTCCTGGAGCACCTGGAGTCCGTCCAGGTCGCCACCGAACCGGCCTCCGCCCCCGCCCGGTTCCCCGTCCAGTACGTCATCCGGCACGGCGGACTCCGTTACTACGCGGGCCAGTTGGCCTCCGGCACCCTGTCCGTGGGCGAGACCGTCGCCGTGCTGCCCTCGGGCCGTACCACCACCGTCACCGCCATCGACCGGCTCGGCACTCACGTACGGCACGCAAGTGCGGGCGAGTCGGTGTCCGTCACCCTCGCCGACGCGCTCGACGTCTCCCGGGGCGACCTGATCGCGCCGGCGGACGGGGCGCCCGCCCCGACCCGACACGTGGAGGCGACCGTCTGCCATCTGCACGACCGTCCGCTGACGACCGGCGACCGGGTGCTGCTCAAGCACACCACCCGTACGGTCAAGGCGGTCGTCGAGGAGGTCGCCGGCGGCGAGCTCGCCGTCAACGGGATCGGGCGCATCACGGTGCGCACCGCCGAACCGCTCGCACTCGATCCGTACGCCGACTCGCGCCGCACCGGGTCCTTCCTGCTCATCGACCCTGCCGACGGTGCCACGCTCACCGCCGGCATGGCGCATTGATCCGGCTGGAGGGGGCGGGGAAAACCTTCGGCAGGCGCGGCGAACCGGTCCTCAGCGAGATCGACCTGTCCGTCGGAGAGGGCGAGTTCGTCTGTCTGCTCGGCGGATCGGGCAGCGGCAAGTCCACTCTGCTCCATCTGATCGCGGGCCTGGAGGAGCCGACGACGGGCACGGTGTCCGTGGAGCCGGGACCGCCGCCCGCGCTGATGTTCCAGGACCATGCGCTCTTCCCCTGGCTGACGGCGGGCGGAAACGTAGAACTGCCCCTGAAGCTAAGAGAGTTGCAGCCGGACCGGCACCGCACGGAGGCGGCCCGGCTGCTGGGTCTCGTCCAGCTCGCCGACCGGTACGACACCCCTGTCCATGAACTCTCCGGCGGTCAGCGCCAGCGCGTCGCTCTCGCCCGCGCCCTCGCGCAGAACAGCCAACTCCTGCTGATGGACGAGCCGTTCGGGGCGCTGGACGCCATCACGCGCGACGATCTCCACGAGGTCTTCGCCGACGTCTGGCGGCAGCAGGGGCTCACCGTCGTCTTCGTCACCCACGATGTGCGCGAGGCCCTGCGCTTGGGCACCCGGATCGTCCTGCTCTCCACCCGTCCCGGGCGCATCGCCCACCAGTGGCGATCCACCGAGGGCGCAGTGGCCGACGAGCAGGAGATCACCGAACGCCTGCGCAAGGAAGTCCACGCCCATGCTTAGCCTCGGCTCCCTCGTCCCCGCCCTGGGCCACAGCCTTTTCCGTACGGTGCTCGGCTTCACCGCGTCCGTACTGCTCGGCTCGGCGATCGGGCTGCTGATCCGCCGTTACGCACCGGTGCGCAGGGGTCTCTCCCCCGTCCTGTCCGCGATCCAGTCGCTGCCCGCCGCCGGTCTCGTACCGCTCGCGGTTCTCGTGCTGAGCGAATCCGAGCAGGCGGTGTACGCGGTGGTGCTGCTCGGCGCCGTACCGTCCGTGGCGATGGGCCTGGTCGGGGCGCTCGACCAGATCCCGCCGCTGCTGCTGCGGGCCGGGCGCACCATGGGCGCCACCGGCTGGGATTCCGTACGGTACGTCCTGCTGCCGGCGTCGCTCCCAGGGATCGTGCACGCGCTGCGACAGGGGTGGACCTTCGGCTGGCGGGCCCTGATGACGGCGGAGTTGATCACGGAGACACCGCTGCCCGGGATCGGTGAGATCCTCAACACCGGCAAGCAGACGGACGACACCGCTCTGACCCTTGCGGCGGTGGGTGTGATCCTGGCCGTCGGCGTCGTCGTCGAATCCGCTATTTTTACTCCGGTGGAGCGCCGTGTGCTACGCACCCGTGGCCTGCTCCCCCGAGAAAGGCACCGATGACTTCCCCCGAGAACCTCAAGATCAGCGTGATCGTCCCGGTCTACAACCCGGGCCCGTTCATCGACGATCTGATCTCCTCGCTGCTGCGCCAGACGATGGCCGCGGACGAGTTCGAAGCGATCTTCGTGGACGACGGCTCGACGGACGGGACCGGTGCCCGGCTGGACGAGGTGGCCGCGGAGCACGCCAACATCCAGGTCATCCACATCCCCAATTCGGGCTGGCCTTCGCGCCCGCGCAACATCGGCATCGAGAAGGCCCGTGGCGAGTACGTGCAGTTCGCCGACAACGACGACTGGTTCGGCGACGAGGCGCTGCACCGGCTGTACGCGTACGCCAAGGAGAACGACGCCGATGTCGTCATCGGCAAGATGACGGGCGTCAACCGGGGCGTGCCGCGTGAGCTGTTCCGCAAGAACCACCCCGACGCGACGTACGCCAACTCCCCGCTGATCGACAGCCTCACCCCGCACAAGATGTACCGTCGCTCCTTCCTCCTGGAGCACAACCTCCGCTTCCCCGAGGGCAAGCGGCGCCTGGAGGACCATGTCTTCGTCACCGCGGCGAACTTCGCGGCGAAGCGGATCTCGGTCCTCTCCGACTACACCTGCTACTACCACGTGGGCCGCCCCGACGCCTCGAACGCGGGCTTCCAGCGCTTCGAGCCCGCCGGCTACTTCGGGAACCTCTGCGAGGCCCTGGACATCGTCGACGCGCATACGGAGCCGGGCGCACTCCGCGACAAGATCCACCGGCGCTGGCTGCGGGTCGAGATCGTCGGCCGTCTCACCGGCAAGCGTTTCCTGACCGCCCCCGAGGACTGGAACACCGACTTCTTCCGCGAGGCCCGCAAGGTGGCCACCGAGCGCTTCGCCCCGGGCGTCGCCGCCGGTCTGCCCGCCATGCAGCGCGCGACCGCGGCCCTGCTGGTGCAGGACCGGCTGGAGTCGGTACGGGAGCTGGCGGCATGGGACGCCGGTCTCAAGGCGCAGGCCACCGCGGAGGCGGAGGGCTCCCCGCTGCGGATCACCGCCACGGGCGAGCTGCACACCCCCGCGGGACCGCTCACCTACGTCCACACCGACGCGGGCGTGGACGCGATCCGCACCCCGGTGGCGGACCTGGACCCGGCGCTCCTGGACGTCACCAAGCGGCTGAAGTCGGCGCGGATGGACATCGTGGCGCGCAGGCGCGGCTCGGCGGAGGAGTGCTTCCTGCCGGTCGAGACGGTGACGGAGCGGGTGGAGCTGCCCGACGGCGGCTTCCGCACGGTCCACCGCTCGGTGGCGGTGGTCACCCCGGACGCACTCAACTCGGGCCGCAACGCGGGGACTTGGGACCTG
>NZ_JAFLRJ010000490.1 GCF_017315755.1 Streptomyces beijiangensis | reverse complement strand
GGCGCGCAGCGCTGCGCGCCGGGCCGCCGTGGAGGTCTTGGATACCGCGTGTCGAGCCATGTTCACCTTCCGCTTCGGTAATCAACTGTTCACGTAGAGTAGTTGAGCGGGAGCGGTGGGCTCAATGCAGCACAATGTTTCCCGTGAGCTCATCTGCCATACCCACCCGCGTGGTCCTCCTGGCCGGCCCTTCCGGTTCGGGGAAGTCGCTCCTCGCCGTCGAATCCGGGCTTCCCGTGCTGCGGCTCGACGACTTCTACAAGGAGGGGACGGACCCGACGCTCCCCCTGGTCGAGGGCTCGTCCGACATCGACTGGGACGATGCGCGGTCCTGGGACGCGGAGGCGGCGCTCGCCGCGATCACAGACCTTTGCCGTACGGGACGCACGAACGTGCCGGTGTACGACATCGCCACCAGCGCACGGACTGGCGTCGAGACGCTCGGCATCGAGCGGACCCCGCTGTTCATCGCGGAGGGGATCTTCGCGGCGGACATCGTGGAGCGGTGCCAGGAGCTCGGGGTGCTGGCCGATGCGCTGTGCCTGAACCGGGGCGCGTTCACCACGTTCCGGCGGCGGCTCGTGCGGGATCTGCGGGAGGGGCGCAAGTCGGTGCCGTTCCTGCTGCGCAGGGGGTGGCGGCTGATGCGGGCCGAGCGGGGGATCGTGGCGCGGCACGTGGAGCTGGGCGCGTACGCGTGTGACAAGGAAGAGGCGCTCGGGCGGCTGGCCGGGGCGGCGGCAGGGCGGTGCCGACGGGCCGGGGCCAAGGTCCGGGCCGCGTAGGCGCGACTCCTCCCTGGGGGCGCTGCC
>NZ_JAFLRJ010000489.1 GCF_017315755.1 Streptomyces beijiangensis | reverse complement strand
CGTGGCGGGGCTGCGCCCCGGCCCCCGCAACGCGGCCGAAGGTCGCGTGCCGGAGCTCGGGACTCGCCCCCGTCACATCGCGGCGGGCACGCAAAAGGGCCGGGCCCCGGGGAAACCCCGGGGCCCGGCCCTCAGCCTGCCGACGGCTACGCGCTCAGCACGCGCGAACCGCCCGTCAGTTGTCGTCCTCGTCGATCAGAAAGCCACGCATCGGCGAAGGCGCCTGCTGCATCGGCTGCGGCGCCTGCGGCCGCACCGGTGCCATCGGCTGCGTCATCGCGGGCGACATCTGCTGCTGGCCGCCGTACGACGACTGGCCCATGGACGGCTGGCCCATCGGGGGCTGCCCGCCCATGGACGGCTGGCCGCCCATCGTGTGGCCGCCATGACCCATCGCACCCGCACCGGCCGGCTGCATCGACGGAGCCGAAGGCAGCGACGGTGCGGACGGGGTGCGCGGCGGTGCGAGCGAGTCGTCGGCCTGGGTCTCCAGCTGGCGCAGCTGCGACTCCAGGTAGGACTTCAGCCGCGTACGGTACTCGCGCTCGAAACCGCGCAGGTCCTCGACCTTGCGCTCGAGCGTTGCGCGAGCGGACTCCAGGGAGCCCATCGCCACGCGGTGCTTCTCCTGCGCGTCCCGCTCCAGGGCGTCGGCCTTGGCACGGGCGTCGCGCTCCAGACCCTCGGCGCGGCTGCGGGCCTCGCCGACGATCTTGTTGGCCTCGGAACGGGCCTCCGCGATCGCCTGGTCGGCGGTCTGCTGGGCGAGCGACAGAACACGTGCGGCGCTGTCGCCGCCGGGGCCCTGCTGCGGAAGCTGCGGGGCGTGGCCGCCCATGGGGCCGCCCATCTGACCCTGCATGGGGTTCTGGCCCATGGGGCCCTGACCCATCTGCTGCTGGCCCATGGGGCCCTGGCCGAGCTGGTTCTGGCCCATCGGGCCCTGACCCATCTGCTGCTGGCCCATGGGGCCCTGGCCCATCGGACCCTGACCCATCGGGCCGGGACCGTGCTGGCCCTGCGGGCCGGGACCGTGGCCACCCTGGCCCGGCGGCAGCTGCGGGGCGCCGCTCTGCAACTGCGGCGGGCCCATCTGCTGCTGAACCTGCGGCGGTCCGGATATGGCGGCAGGCACCGGCGCACCCGGGCCGCCTCGTCCGTCCTGCGGCTCCGGCTTGCGCATGCCCTGCTGCTGGTTCTGCGCTGCGGCTCGCGTCGCGGCAGCGAGCTTGGCGCGCAGATCCTCGTTCTCACGAAGGAGTCGGGTCAGCTCGGACTCGACCTCGTCGAGGAAGGCATCGACCTCGTCCTCGTCATAACCTTCTCGGAGGCGGACGGTCGTGAACTGCTTGTTCCGCACGTCCTCGGGGGTCAACGGCATCTCTTCTTCACCTCTACGTAGTCGTCGGCAGTCGGCAGGACCGTATCGTTCACACCCGGCTCACAATGTTGATCAGGATGTAGACGATGATCATCAGAACGAAGAAGGACAGGTCGAGTGCCACGCCCCCGAGACGCAGCGGCGGAATGAATCGCCGCAGAAGCTTGAGCGGTGGATCGGTGACAGTGTAAGTGGCCTCCAGAACGACCACCATCGCCTTGCCGGGCTGCCATGAACGGGCGAACTGAAAGACATAGTCCATGACAAGCCGGAAGATCAGGACAATCAGGAAGCACATCAGCACGATGTAGATCACCTGTAGTGCGATGCCCATCTCGTGCTTCCCTCTCCCCTGACTTGCTCAGTCTTCCGGCCTCCCGGCCGGTGTCGTACCCGGTGTCTTGTCTCAGCTCTGGTTGAAGAAACCGCCCTCTGCGATACGGGCTTTGTCCTCCGCCGTGACATCGACGTTAGCAGGCGACAACAGGAACACCTTCTGCGTCACCCGCTCAATGCTGCCATGCAGACCGAAGACGAGTCCTGCCGCAAAGTCGACAAGTCGCTTCGCATCGGTGTCGTCCATCTCCGTGAGATTCATGATCACCGGAGTGCCCTCACGGAAGTGTTCCCCGATGGTACGGGCCTCGTTGTAGGTCCGGGGGTGCAACGTGGTGATGCGGTAGGGCTCCCGCTCGGACACAACCTTGGGCATGATCACCGGGGCGTTCTTCTCCATGCTCGGGCGTTCGGGTGTGATGGACGCCACGGGGGCAATTCGCGCTGGACGTCCGCTTTCTGCGGAAATCGGAGCGGGTCGGTGGGACGCCTCGCGCTGAGCGGGCGGCTGTACGACTCGTACCGGTTCGTCCTGCTGCGACTGTTGCGTGGGCTGGTGCCGCCGCCGGTCGCGCTCGGGCTCCGGCTCGGGTTCGAATTCGTCGTCGGGGTCGAACCCCGGGCCGTCGTAACCGTCGTCCTCCACGAGGCCGAGGTAGACCGCCATCTTGCGCATCGCGCCGGCCATGCTCTGAGTCCTCCGCTCTGTGGTGGATCGCCCTTGTGCCAAAGTGCAGTGCCACCAAGCGCCCGCGATCCACTCGATCTCCCCGCCGATCAGCGGGAATGACCATATTTTCTGCTGTGGTCCGACTTGCTTGGCGACGCTACCCGAGCCTGGGACGAACTCCGAGTACCGCAGTACCGACGCGCACATGTGTCGCTCCGGCGGCCACGGCATCTTCGAGGTCCGCACTCATCCCTGCTGACACCATGTTCGCAGCCGGATGGGCTGCGCGCAGGCGGGATGAGATTTCCATCAGCTGCTCGAACGCCGCCTGCTGCCGTCCCGCGTACGGTCCGGCGAGCGGCGCGACGGTCATCAGACCGTCGAGCCGCAGTCCTGGTGAGGCGGCAATCAGCGCCGCCAACTCCTCTACACCGTCCCGTGCGACGCCACCGCGCTCGCCCCGCCCGCCCGTTTCGGCGTCCAGCGCGACCTGGACCAGGCACCCGAGCTCGCGCTCCGCCCGTACCGCC
>NZ_JAFLRJ010000049.1 GCF_017315755.1 Streptomyces beijiangensis | reverse complement strand
CATCGGAAGAGCGGAACGATCATGCCGGAATAAGGCCGACCGTTCACTGCGTCCTCGCTGTGTTGCCTTCCCGGCAAAGGGAAGGACTTTTTCAAAGGAACCACCAACCCACCGAAGTGGGCCGGGGTATCAACATATCTGGCGTTGACTTTTGGCACGCTGTTGAGTTCTCAAGGAACGGACGCTTCCTTTGTACTCACCCACAGAATATTCTCTGGTGGCTTTCCTCCGGGCGCTTCCCATTCGGTCTTGCGTTTCCGACTCTATCAGACTCTTTCGTGTCCGATTTCCTCGGTGCCTTTCAGGTTTCCCTTTCCGGCGATTCCGACTTTATCAGAGATTCTGAGTCGGAATTCCCCGCCTTGAATCGGGTGGTCGCAGGCGCGCAAGCGCACCGGCTTCCCGTTCAGGCGGAGATGTAAACGTACTGGAGCGGGGCACCCCGAAGCAAATCGGGGTGCCCCGCTCCTGTTCCCTGCGTGCGTGCGTCAGACCTCGACGACGACCGGAAGGATCATCGGGCGGCGGCGGTAGGTGTCGGAGACCCACTTGCCGACCGAGCGGCGGATGAGCTGCTGGAGCTGGTGAGGCTCCACCACCCCGTCCTGTGCCGACTTGTTGATGGCCTCTTCGATCTTCGGGATGACGGCGTTGAACGTCGCGTCGTCGATGCCCGAGCCCCTGGCCTGGATGTGCGGGCCGCCGACAATCTTGCCGGTGGAGGCGTCGACCACGATGAAGACCGAGATGATGCCCTCGTCGCCGAGGATGCGGCGGTCCTTCAGGGAGGTCTCCGTGACATCGCCGACCGAGAGGCCGTCGACGTAGACGTAACCCGCCTGGACCTTGCCCACGATCCGCGCCTTGCCGTCGACCAGGTCGACGACCACGCCATCCTCCGCGATGACGATGTGGTCCTTGGGGACACCCGTCTTCGCGCCCAGTTCGGCGTTGGCCCTCAGGTGGCGCCATTCGCCGTGGACCGGCATCAGGTTCTTCGGCTTGCAGATGTTGTAGAAGTACAACAGCTCGCCGGCCGAGGCGTGACCCGAGACGTGGACCTTGGCATTGCCCTTGTGGATGACGTTGGCACCCCAGCGGGTCAGGCCGTTGATGACGCGGTAGACCGCGTTCTCGTTGCCCGGGATGAGCGACGAGGCCAGGATCACCGTGTCGCCCTGGACGATGCGGATCTGATGGTCGCGGTTGGCCATCCGGGACAGCGCGGCCATCGGCTCGCCCTGGGAACCCGTGCAGACCAGGACGACCTCGTGGTCGGGCAGGTCGTCGAGGGTCTTGACGTCGACGACCAGGCCCCCGGGCACCTTCAGGTAGCCGAGGTCACGGGCGATGCCCATGTTGCGGACCATGGAGCGGCCGACGAAGGCGACCCTCCTGCCGTACTCGTGAGCCGCGTCCAGGATCTGCTGGATGCGGTGCACATGGCTGGCGAAGCTGGCCACGATGATGCGCTTGTCGGCGTTGGCGAAGACCGTCCGCAGGACATCGGAGATGTCCCGCTCGGGCGGTACGAAGCCGGGGACCTCGGCGTTCGTCGAGTCCGAGAGGAGGAGGTCGATGCCCTCCTCGCTCAGCCTCGCGAAGGCATGCAGGTCGGTGAGCCGGCCGTCCAGCGGGAGCTGGTCCATCTTGAAGTCGCCGGTGACGACAGCCATACCCGCCGGAGTGCGGATGGCGACCGCGAGAGCGTCCGGGATGGAGTGGTTGACCGCGATGAACTCGCAGTCGAAGAGACCGATGCGCTCGCGCTGGCCCTCGGTGACTTCGAGGGTATACGGACGGATCCGGTGCTCCTGGAGCTTCGCCTCAATCAGCGCGAGAGTCAGCTTGGAGCCGATCAGCGGGATATCAGGCTTCAGCCGGAGCAGATAGGGGACGGCACCGATGTGGTCCTCGTGACCGTGCGTGAGCACGATCCCCTCGACGTCGTCGAGGCGGTCCCTGATCGTGGTGAAGTCAGGAAGGATCAGGTCGATTCCGGGCTGTTCTTCCTCAGGGAAGAGCACACCGCAGTCGACGATCAGCAGGCGGCCTCCGTACTCGAAGACCGTCATGTTGCGGCCGATCTCGCCGAGCCCGCCGAGCGGGGTGACGCGAAGGCCGTTCTTGGGAAGCTTCGGCGGGGCGCCGAGTTCGGGATGCGGATGACTCAAAAGACTCTCCTCACCACGCACGCCACGTACCTGAAGGCACGTGGCGCGTCGTGACATTCGTGCACTTGCTGTTGTCTATGGGATCTTGCGTATTCAGTTGTGAAGTCTGCGGTTACTAAAGCTCTACCCCGCCGGCGGCGAGATCGATCTTGAGCTGGGCCGTTTCATCGGCGGTGAGCTCGACGAGCGGGAGCCGCAGCGGGCCGGCGGGCAGGCCCTGGAGCCCGAGGGCTGCCTTCGTCGTGATGACGCCCTGGGTGCGGAACATGCCGGTGAAGACCGGAAGCAGGTGCTGGTGGATCTCTGTGGCCTTCTGGAACTCACCCGCGAGGTGAGCCTCCAGGAGTGCGCGCAGCTCGGGAGTGACCAGATGCCCTACGACCGAGACGAAGCCGCATGCCCCGACCGAGAGGAGGGGGAGATTCAGCATGTCGTCGCCCGAGTACCAGGCCAGGCCCGAACGGGCGATGGCCCAGCTGGCCCGTCCGAGGTCGCCCTTGGCGTCCTTGTTGGCGACGATCCGGGGATGCTCGGCGAGGCGGACGATCGTCTCGGTGTTGATCGGGACGCCGCTGCGGCCGGGGATGTCGTACAGCATCACCGGAAGGTCGGTGGAGTCCGCGATCGCCGTGAAGTGCCTGAGCAGGCCCTCCTGCGGCGGCTTGTTGTAATACGGGGTGACCGCGAGGAGGCCGTGTGCGCCTGCCTTTTCGGCGGCGCGGGCGAGCTCCAGGCTGTGACGGGTGTCGTTGGTGCCGACGCCTGCGATGACATGGGCACTGTCTCCGACTGCTTCCCGTACGGCCCGTACGAGGTCGTTTTTCTCCGCGTCGCTGGTGGTCGGGGACTCGCCGGTGGTGCCGTTGACGACCAGGCCGTCATTGCCTGCATCCACCAGATGGGTTGCGAGTCGCTGCGCGCCGTCGAGGTCGAGCGCGCCGTCCGCCGTGAAGGGCGTGACCATAGCGGTGAGGACCCGCCCGAAGGGGGTCTGCGGAGTGGAGATCGGAGCCATGGGTACCACGCTACTCGCTGCTCACTGCGCGGTGCTCCCTCGGGGCCTTGAGACAAAGGAGCCCGGCACTGCCTGCTCGGGGGTTCAAGCAGTGCCGGGTCCGTTTGATCAGCCTAGATGAACTTCTCGAAACGGTGCAATACGGACACTTCGTGCGACCTACCCGTACATCTGTGCCCTACAGGCCCCCGTAGGGCACAGAAGAATTACGGGGCGACGCGTCCGTTGGTGTTGAAGGCCGCGTGGGTGAGGGGCATGAGCTTCGCCCAGTGCTCCTCCATCTGCTCGCCGACCATCGCGATCTCCCGCTGCGGGAAGGACGGCACCTTCGCCAGCTCGTGTGTGGTGCGCAGGCCGAGGAAGTGCATCATCGAGCGCGCGTTGCACGTCGCGTACATCGACGAGAAGAGACCGACGGGGAGGACCGCGCGGGCGACCTCACGGGCGACGCCGGCGGCCAGCATCTCCTGGTACGCGTCGTACGCCTGGCGGTAGGAATCCTCCATCGCACGGCCCACCAGTTCCTGCTGGGCCTGGGTGCCTTCGACGAACTCGTACTTGCCGGGGCGGCCCTGCTGGACCAGCTTGCGGGACTCCGAAGGGACGTAGAAGACCGGATCGAGCTCCCGGTAGCGGCCCGATTCCTCGTTGTACGACCAGCCGACGCGGTGCCGCATGAACTCGCGGAAGACGAAGATCGGGGCGCTGATGAAGAAGGTCATCGAGTTGTGCTCGAAGGGGCTGCCGTGGCGGTCCCGCATCAGGTAGTTGATGAGCCCCTTGGACCGCTCCGGGTCCTTCTGCATCTCTTCGAGGGACTGCTCGCCCGCCGTGGAGACACGAGCCGCCCAGAGCACGTCGGAGTCGCTCGCGGTGTGCTTCACCAACTCCACGGTGACATCACTGCGGAAGCTGGGCTTGGGGTCTGAAGTGGGGGTGTCGCTCACCGGCGGGGTCCTTCCAGTTACGTCGCTCGGGCGGCGCCCACTCTACGGCTCACCACTGACAACCATGGACGGACGGACCGTCAGGAGAAAAGTTCGGCCAATTCGTCGAAATTGGGCACCAAATGATGGTGTTGAACGTCTGTAACTGTGGAACCAGATGTGGAACCAGTCACCTTCGATCTCCAAGGAGAAGCACCTCATGTTCCGCCGGCGTGAAGCCGTCCCATTCGCATTCGTCGCCGAGGCCGACCGCTTCCGCAGTAACGTCACCCCTCCCCCACGAGAACGTCCCAGCGTGTCCCAGCTGGCCGGCAGGTCCCTCGTCGGACTGACCGTCGTCGCAGGACTCGTGGGTTCCCTGCTCTTCGGACTCCCTGCACTCGCAGCCGATCAGTCACCGGCCCACACCCAGCAGTCCGAAGCCTCCGACGGGCGCTGAGCCGGGCACGTACGCCGGGCACATACAGGGGCATCGACTCGTCCGGCCCCCCTGGGGTGGTCGTGCGATCATCCCGTCGGTAGCCTCACCGGGCACAGCCAATCGAGCGTGCTTGTGAGTGAGGATCAGTCGTGCCCCTGCCTTTCCTGACGGCCGACCGTGCGTTTGACGCAGCCGCCGAGGACGTCGCGCTGCCGTTCGACGACCACGACCAGTGGCGGCGTCCCTACCGGCCAGGACCGTGGCGGGTGGCCGCGGCAGCGATGCTGCTGCTGCTCGCCTCGTTCATCCTGCTGGCGGCGACGATCATCGCCGCCGCCGGTGAGATCCCCGGTGCGGCCGTGTGCGCGGGCTTCGGTGCCCTGGTGATCGCCAGTTCGCTGCGGCTGCTGCGCGTCGGCACCTGGGTGAGCAGGCACGGAGTGCGTCGCGTCGGCTTCTTCTTCACCACCACGGTGCCGTGGGGCAAGGCCCAGGCGCTGCGCACCGTGCAGCAGCCGGTGAGGTGGCTCGGACTGCCGCGGACCGTACAGGGGCAGGCGCTCGTTCTCGTACGGCAGGGCGGCGAGACCATGCCGCCGCTGCTCACCGACCACAGCGCGGACTTCCTGGCGCGCGGCGAGGCCTTCGAGCGTGCCACTGACACGGTCGAGGCCTGGAGCGACGAGTACGGGGCGCTCGCTACACGCTGACGGGTCGTCCGGCGTGCAGCGCGATGGCGCGCTGCATCGCCTTGCGGGCGCGCGGGGTGTCCCTGGCGTCCTGGTACGCGACCGCCAGACGGAACCAGCAGCGCCAGTCGTCCGGGGTGTCCTCGGTCTCCTCCTTGCGCCGCTGGAAAACGGCGTCGGCGGAGTCGCGGTCGATACGGCCGCTGGGCGTGCGGACCAACTCGTCGGCGGGCAGGCCGCCTTCGGAGTCCAGCTGCGCGGCGAGGCGGTTTGCCCGCTGGACGAACTGTGTGTTCTTCCAGAGGAACCAGACACCGATCCCCGGCAGGATCAGCACGGCCACGCCGAAGGTGACCGTGAGCAGTGTGCCGTGCTGGATGAGCATGATGCCGCGGGTGCCGACCAGGGCGAAGTAGAAGACCAGGACGGCTGCTGTGATGAGGTACGTGATCTTTGCGCGCATGTCCGTCGTCTTCAGGCCAGGTCGAGGAAGTTTTCCAGGCCGATGGTGAGGCCCGGAGTGGTCACCACCCGGCGGGCGCCGAGCAGGATGCCCGGCATGAAGCTGGCGTGGTGGAGCGAGTCGTGGCGGATGGTGAGGGTCTCGCCCTCGCCGCCGAGCAGGACTTCCTGGTGGGCCAGGAGTCCGCGCAGGCGTACCGAGTGGACGGGGACGCCGTTGACGTCCGCGCCGCGGGCACCGTCCAGTGACGTGGTCGTGGCGTCGGGCTGAGGGGCGCAGCCGGCCTTGTCGCGGGCCTCGGCGATCAGCTGTGCCGTACGCCGCGCGGTGCCCGAGGGGGCGTCCGCCTTGTTCGGGTGGTGCAGTTCGATGATCTCGACGGACTCGAAGAAGCGGGCCGCCTGCTGGGCGAACTGCATGGTGAGCATGGCGCCGATGGAGAAGTTCGGGGCGATGAGCACACCGGTCTCCGGGGAGGCTTCGAGCCAGGACTGCAGCTGATCGATGCGCTCGTCGGTCCATCCGGTGGTGCCGACGACGCCGTGGATTCCGTTGCGTACACAGAACTCGAGGTTGCCCATCACCGCGTCGGGGTGCGTCAGGTCGACAGCGACCTCTGCTTTGGCGGCGGTGAGGGTCTCAAGGGTGTCGCCGCGGCCCAGGGCTGCGACCAGTTCCATGTCCTCGGCGTCGCTCACGGCTTGTACGGCCGCGGAACCGATCCGGCCCTGGGCGCCGAGTACCGCCACCCGAAGCTTGTTGCTCATGCCTGTGTTTCCTCTGCTTCCGTAGTCGTGGCGGGCCGGCGCCCCCGCGGCCTGACGGTCGCGGGGGCGCCGGTGCGCTTGCTGCTCAAGACACCGCTTCGTGGAGGCGGTCGGCCTGCTTGTCCTTCAGGGGGCCTATCACCGAGAGGGAAGGGCGCCGGCCCAGGACGTCGCGCGCGACCTCGCGTACCTCGTCCGGGGTGACGGCCGCGATGGAGGCGAGCATGTCGTCGACCGACATCTGCTCGCCCCAGCACAGTTCGCTCTTGCCGATACGGTTCATCAGCGCGCCGGTGTCCTCCAGGCCCAGGACCGTGGAGCCGGACAGCTGGCCGATCGCGCGGCGGATCTCCTCGTCCGTGAGGCCGTTGGCGGCCACCTGGTCGAGTTCGTCCCGGCAGATCTTCAGGACGTCGTGGACCTGGCTCGGACGGCAGCCCGCGTAGACGCCGAAGAGACCGCAGTCGGCGAAGCCCGAGGTGTACGAGTACACGCTGTAGGCCAGCCCGCGCTTCTCCCTGACCTCCTGGAAGAGGCGGGACGACATGCCTCCGCCGAGCGCCGTGTTGAGGACGCCGAGCGCCCAGCGGCGGTCGTCGGTGCGGGCGAGGCCCGGCATGCCGAGGACGATGTGGGCCTGTTCCGTCTTGCGGTTCAGGAGCTCCACACGGCCCGCCGTACGCAGGGTGCGGCTGCCGGCGCGCGGGGGCGTCGGGACCGCGTCCGTGCGGGACAGGGCGCCGGCCTTGTCGAAGGCCTTGCGGACCTGCCGTACGACCGTGGCGTGGTCGACGTTGCCCGCGGCGGCGACGACCAGGTGCGTGGGGTCGTAGTGCTTCTTGTAGAAGCGGGAGATCCTGCCCGCGTCGAGAGCGTTGACCGTGTCGACCGTGCCGAGGACCGGCCGGCCGAGAGGGGTGTCGCCGAGCATGGTGTGCGCGAACAGGTCGTGCACGCAGTCGCCCGGGTCGTCCTCCGTCATCGCGATCTCTTCGAGGATGACGCCGCGCTCGGCGTCGACGTCCTCGGCGCGGATCAGGGAGCCCGTGAGCATGTCGCAGACGACGTCGATCGCCAGGGGGAGATCGGTGTCGAGCACACGGGCGTAGTAGCAGGTGTACTCCTTCGCCGTGAAGGCGTTCATCTCGCCGCCGACCGCGTCGATCGCGGAGGAGATGTCGAGGGCACTGCGCTTGTCGGTGCCCTTGAAGAGGAGGTGTTCGAGGTAGTGGGTGGCGCCGCCCAGGGCCGGGGTCTCGTCCCTGGAGCCGACGTTGGCCCAGATCCCGAAGGTCGCGGAGCGGACGGAAGGGAGCGTCTCGGTGACGATGCGCAGACCGCCGGGCAGCGTCGTACGACGCACCTGGCCGATGCCGTCGCGTCCCCTGAGAAGTGTTTGGGTACGGGCGACGGCCCGCCCCTCCGAAGAGGTGCGGGCCGTCGACCGTGAGCTACGGGACGTCACTTGTCGGTGTCGTCCTTCGCGTCGTCAGCGTCCTCGCCCTCGATCACGGGAACGAGGGAGAGCTTGCCGCGCGAGTCGATCTCACCGATCTCGACCTGCACCTTGGAGCCGACCGCGAGCACGTCCTCGACGTTCTCCACGCGCTTGCCACCGGCGAGCTTGCGGATCTGCGAGATGTGCAGCAGACCGTCCTTGCCGGGCATCAGGGAGACGAAGGCACCGAAGGTGGTGGTCTTGACGACCGTACCCAGGTAACGCTCGCCGACCTCCGGCATGGTCGGGTTGGCGATCTGGTTGATCGTGGTGCGGGCTGCCTCGGCCTGCGAGCCCTGCTGGGCACCGATGTAGATGGTGCCGTCGTCCTCGATCGTGATGTCGGCGCCGGTGTCCTCCTGGATCTGGTTGATCATCTTGCCCTTGGGGCCGATGACCTCACCGATCTTGTCCACGGGGATCTTGACCGTGATGATGCGCGGCGCGTTCGGGGACATCTCGTCCGGAACGTCGATCGCCTCGTTCATCACGTCGAGGATGTGGAGGCGGGCGTCGCGGGCCTGCTTCAGCGCGGCGGCCAGGACCGAGGCGGGGATGCCGTCGAGCTTGGTGTCGAGCTGGAGCGCGGTCACGAACTGCTTCGTACCGGCGACCTTGAAGTCCATGTCACCGAACGCGTCCTCGGCACCGAGGATGTCGGTGAGGGCGACGTAGTGCGTCTTGCCGTCGATCTCTTCCGAGATGAGGCCCATGGCGATACCGGCGACGGCGGCCTTGAGGGGCACACCGGCGTTCAGCAGGGACATGGTGGAGGCGCAGACCGAGCCCATGGACGTCGAGCCGTTGGAGCCGAGAGCCTCGGACACCTGGCGGATCGCGTAGGGGAAGTCCTCGCGGGACGGGAGGACCGGCACGATCGCGCGCTCGGCGAGCGCGCCGTGGCCGATCTCGCGACGCTTGGGGGAGCCGACGCGGCCCGTCTCGCCGACCGAGTACGGCGGGAAGTTGTAGTTGTGCATGTAGCGCTTGCGGGTCACCGGCGAGAGGGTGTCCAGCTGCTGCTCCATACGGAGCATGTTCAGGGTGGTGACGCCCAGGATCTGGGTCTCGCCACGCTCGAACAGCGCCGAGCCGTGCACGCGCGGGATGGCCTCGACCTCGGCGGCGAGCGTACGGATGTCCGTGACGCCACGGCCGTCGATGCGGACCTTGTCCTTGATGACGCGCTCGCGGACCAGCTTCTTGGTCAGCGAACGGTACGCGGCGGAGATCTCCTTCTCGCGGCCCTCGAACTTCGGGAGCAGCTTGTCGGCGGCGATCTCCTTGACGCGGTCGAGCTCGGACTCACGGTCCTGCTTGCCGGCGATGGTCAGCGCCTGGGCGAGCTCGGAGGTGACGGCCGACTCGAGAGCGGCGAAGACGTCGTCCTGGTAGTCCAGGAAGACCGGGAACTCGCCGGTGGGCTTGGCAGCCTTGGAGGCGAGGTCCGACTGGGCCTTGCAGAGCGCCTTGATGAAGGGCTTCGCGGCTTCCAGACCGGCGGCGACGATCTCCTCGGTGGGAGCCTCGGCGCCGTCCTGGACGAGCTGGATGGTCTTCTCGGTGGCCTCGGCCTCGACCATCATGATCGCGACATCGCCGTCGTCCAGGACGCGGCCCGCGACGACCATGTCGAAGACAGCGTCCTCGAGCTCGGTGTGCGTCGGGAACGCGACCCACTGGCCCTTGATCAGGGCGACGCGGGTGGCGCCGATCGGGCCCGAGAAGGGCAGGCCCGCCAGCATGGTGGAGCAGGAGGCGGCGTTGATCGCGACCACGTCGTACAGGTGGTCGGGGTTGAGCGCCATGATCGTCTCGACGATCTGGATCTCGTTGCGCAGGCCCTTCTTGAAGGAGGGGCGCAGCGGGCGGTCGATCAGGCGGCAGGTGAGGATCGCGTCCTCGGAGGGCCGGCCCTCACGACGGAAGAAGGAGCCCGGGATCTTGCCGGCAGCGTACTGCCGCTCCTCGACGTCCACCGTGAGGGGGAAGAAGTCGAGGTTTTCCTTGGGCTTCTTGGAAGCAGTGGTGGCCGACAGCACCATGGTGTCGTCGTCCAGGTACGCAACGGCGGAGCCGGCGGCCTGCTTGGCCAGGCGGCCCGTCTCGAAGCGGATGGTGCGGGTGCCGAAGGTTCCGTTGTCGATAACGGCCTCGGCGTAGTGGGTCTCGTTCTCCACTAGCGTTCTCTCCTCGTCTTCGTCCTCTCGCCCGTATGGCGGAGGACGGTGGCGGAGAAGCGCTGTCCCGTGGTGCGGGCCGGTCTTCGATCGAAGCACCCGGGTTCATGTGTCCGGGGGCCACTACCGAGGACCGGCGGTGCGAGGGCGCGCTTCTCCTCTTCGGTTGTGCGGTGCAGCTACGACCAGATTACTCAGGTTCGCCTGGTGGCGGCCCCGGCTCCTGGTCGGACGTACAACAAAGGGAGCGGTCCCCTAAGTGTGGGAACCGCTCCCTTCACGGCGATTTACTTGGCGCCGCCGGCCGCACCACGGCGGATGCCGAGGCGGTCGACGAGCGCACGGAAGCGCTGGATGTCCTTCTTCGCCAGGTACTGGAGAAGGCGGCGGCGCTGGCCGACCAGGATCAGGAGACCCCGGCGGGAGTGGTGGTCGTGCTTGTGAAGCTTGAGGTGCTCCGTCAGGTCCGAGATCCGGCGGGAAAGCATGGCGACCTGAACCTCGGGGGAACCGGTGTCGCCCTCCTTCTGACCGAAATCGGCAAAGATCTGCTTCTTCGTAGCGGCGTCGAGCGGCACGCGTACTCCTCTTTGGGGATCCATGCGCCCACGAGTGCCCCTGGTCTAGTTCTCAGGGGGGCTTCCATGACTCGCAGACGAAGACCGATGGGCGCAGCCTCCAGACGATGAATCCGGAGGCGCGTACACAAACGGCCGTTACACAGCGTACCAGGGGCGGGAACTGCGGATCGCCAGGGGCCGGACGCCCTGGAAGCCCGCAGCCGTGGGGCTGCGGGCTTCCAGGGATGTGCGCGGGTCAGATTCCGCCGCGGACCTTGCTGTACACATCGAGCACGGCCAGGCAGAGCGGGATCAGCGAGAGCAGGACGATCGAGTCCGCGATGTCGAGCATGCGGCCCCAGAAGGGGGAGAGGCCCTTGCTCGGGACGATCAGGCCGATCGCGATCAGGAGCAGCGAGCCCGCCGCGACCGATGCGCCGAGCCAGAGGGTGCGCACGTCCACGGGGGCGTGGTTGCCCATCACCATTTCCTTGATGATGTCCATCGGGGGCGAGATCGCCAGGCCGAGCACCAGCAGGCTGAGGGTGGCCACACCGGCCACCATCAGGCAGGTGACCTGCGCCGTGTAGCGGAAGAGTCGGGCGCGGAGCATCGCCGCGACGCCGACGGCCAGGGCGAGGAACTGGGCCCAGCTGTTGGAGCTGAAGCCGAGTACGGCGCCGCCGGAGCCGACGATCACCATGGCGCAGCCGCCGACGAGGCCCAGGAGGAGCTCGTGGCCGCGGCTGGTCTGGGCGACGATCCGGTTGATGTCGACCGAGTCGAGGTTGCCCTCGGTGGTGCCCTCGCGGCGGGCGCGGGCCAGGTCCTCGGGCGAGCGGAAGCCGATCGGCAGCTTGGCGAAGCGGGCGGACCAGCCGGGCAGGAAGCCGATGACGGCCAGCGCGACGATCGCGGTGCCCGCGGCGATCCCACGGGGCTCGGCCTCGCTCAGTACGGCACAGAACGCGGCGAGCGTTCCGATCACGGAGGCCAGGGCCGCCGCGACGAAGGGCGCGTCGCCCTGCGGGAGCAGCATGATCAGAACGACGGAGAAGATGAGGACGCAGACGCAGCCGACCAGGAACTGCAGTCGGCCGGGTCCTTCGGTGGCGTCCTGGGGCAGGATGCCGGAGCCCGCGATGAGGGCCTGCGGGAGTGAGGCGATACCGAGGGCGACGGCGGCCGCCCGGTCGTCGTACACCCGAGCCCTTACGCCCGCGAGTGCGGCCAGGGCGACCGCGAAGACGCCGGCCATGATGCCCTGGAAGCCGTGCATGTCGTGGCGGACGGGGTCGGCGAACCAGAGCACGAAGCCGAGCATCGTGAGGAGCAGGACGCCGGAGACGAGTCCTGCCACCCGCATCAGGTTGTCGTTCCAGATGCGGTTGTCCTGCTTGACCGCCGAGGCGATCGCGTCGACGACGTCGTCGTGGACGGCCGGCGGGAGCGAGTCCGCGAAGGGGCGCAGCAGGAGCACCTCTCCGTCGCGGACGCGGTGCTCGACCAGCGAGCGGCTGGCGTCGAGGACGCCCCCGTCGCGGCGCACCAGGTGGTATCCGGCGAGCGAGCCGTCGCTCTGGGCCATGCCCGAGAGGCGGATGATCTCCGGATAGATGTCCTGGATCGGCAGGTCTTCCGGCAGCGCCACATCGATCCGGCTGTCCGGCGCTGCGACGGTGACCCGGCAGAAGCCGGTCGATGTGCCCGTGCTCACCTGGTACATCCCCCTGTTTTCATACGGACGGTTTCGTTCGGATTCATACGCGTTCGGCAAGGTTGCTCACGCGCCTCTTATGCGGCGCGGTGCGCCACCCTATCGTTCGCCCCAGGGATCGCATCCCCCGCCTCCCTCCTCAACTTGCCTCCTGCTTCCCTCTCTTCCCCGGAGTATCAGTAGGATCGGCGGACGCTGACGGGATGCCGTCGCCGCAACGGGGGCGTCGGTGCAGAGACGTAACAATCGCGAAGGATGAGTGCATCGGTGAGCGTCGTCATCATCAAACGACAGCCGCGGGTCCAGCCGCCGGCCGTCCCGGACGGCGAGATCAGACTCGAATCGCCGCCCGAGATTCCGCGGGAGGGTGACGACAGCATCTGGATGAACCTGCTGCCGCTGCTCGGCATGTTCGGGTCTGTCGCCTTCTTCTTCATGCCGGGCGCACCCGCCTATATGAAGGTCGTCGGGTCGGTCATGGCCGCCTCGACCGTCGCCATGGCCGTGGCCCAGCTGGTCAAGTCCAGGGCGGGCGGCGGCGCGACCATGGGCCAGGACCGCCGTGACTACTTCCGGTACCTGGAGCAGGTCCGCAAGGACGTGCACAAGACCGCCGACCTGCAGTACCGCGCGCAGGTCTACCAGCACCCGGATCCCGACCAGTTGTGGGCGCTGGCCGCCGACGGCAAGCGGCTGTGGGAGCGGCGTCCGATGGACGCCGACTTCGCCTCCGTACGGATGGGAATCGGCAGCCAGCAGCTGTCCACGCCGCTCGTCGCGCCCGAGACCGCGCCCAAGGAGGAGCTGGAGCCGCTGACCGCAGCGGCGATGAAGGCCTTCCTCGACGCACACGGCCGGGTCTCCGACCTGCCGGTCTCGGTGTCGCTGCGCGCCTTCTACCACGTGGCGATCTGCGGTGACTCGGACACGGTGTACGGCAACGCGCGTTCTGTGATCGCCCAGTTGACCACCATGCACTCCCCCGAGGACCTGGTGGTGGCCGTGGTCTCGCACCCGGCCGCCGCCGCGGACTGGGACTGGATCAAGTGGCTGCCGCACACCCAGCACCCGAAGGAGAAGGACGGCGCGGGCTCGTCCCGGCTGCTCTTCGACGACCTCGGTGAGCTGGAGGAGGCGATCGCGGAGCAGCTGGCCGACCGGCCGCGCTGGAACCGCGAGGCGACGCCGGTCTACGACCAGCCGCATCTGCTTGTGGTGCTCGACGGCGGCACGGTGCCGCCCGACTCCGAACTCGCCAGCTCCGAGGGGCTGCAGGGTGTCACCTTCCTGGAGGTCGCGCCCGGCGAGCTGGAGGACGAGCTGCGGGGCAACCTGACCGCTTATCTGCAGCCGAACGCGCTGCAGCTGTTCGTGGGGCGCCAGTCGGCGTACAGCGGGAAGCCGGACGTGCTCAGCCTGCAGCAGGCCGAGGCGCTGGCCAGGCAGCTCGCCCCGTACCGCGTGGGAACCGCCGAAGAGGGCGAACCGCTCCTCTCCAACCTGGACTTCACCGACCTCATGGGCATCGGTGACGCGGGTGCGGTCGACGTTTCGCGTACGTGGCGGCCGCGCACCCTGCACGAGCGGCTGCGGGTGCCGATCGGTGTCGGCGAGAGCGGCGAGCCGGTCATGCTGGACCTCAAGGAGGCCTCGCAGGAGGGCATGGGCCCGCACGGGCTGTGTGTCGGGGCGACCGGTTCCGGCAAGTCCGAGGTGCTCCGCACCCTGGTGCTCGGGCTGGCGGTCACGCACTCCTCGGAGACGCTGAACTTCATCCTCGCGGACTTCAAGGGCGGTGCGACCTTCGCCGGTATGGCGGACATGCCGCACACCGCGGCCGTCATCACCAACCTCGCCGACGACCTCACGCTGATCGACCGCATGCGCGACTCGATCACGGGTGAGACGCAGCGCAGGCAGGAGCTGCTGCGGTCGGCGGGCAACTACGCGAACATCCACGACTACGAGAAGGCGCGTGCGGCAGGTGCTCCGCTGGAGCCGCTGCCGTCGCTGGTCATGGTGCTCGACGAGTTCTCCGAACTGCTGACGGCCAAGCCGGACTTCATCGACATGTTCATCCAGATCGGGCGCATCGGGCGTTCGCTGGGTGTGCACCTGCTGCTCGCCTCGCAGCGTCTGGAGGAGGGCAAGCTGCGCGGGCTCGACACGTATCTGTCGTACCGCATCGGTCTGCGTACCTTCTCGGCCGCCGAGTCGCGGACCGCGATCGGTGTGCCGGACGCCTATCACCTGCCGTCGATCCCGGGTTCCGGTTATCTGCGGTACGACACCGACACCATGGTCCGCTTCAAGGCGGCGTACGTGTCGGGTGCGTACCACGGCGAGGGTCCGGCGAGGGCGCAGCGCTCCACGCGGCTGCGGCCCGCGCTCTTCACCGCCGAGCACGTGGAGCTTCCGCCGCAGCCTGTGGTCGAGGAGCCTGACGCGCCGGTGCGGGTGGACGACGCGCTGGCCGAGACCGTGCTCGACGTACTGGTCGGGAAGATGGCCAACCAGGGTCCGCCCGCCCACCAGGTGTGGCTGCCGCCGCTGGACGAGGCTCCCTCGCTGGAGCAGCTGCTGCCGGCGCTGGCGGCGACGCCGGAGCGGGGTCTCACCGCGCCGGAGTACACGGCGCTCGGTCGGCTCAATGTGCCGGTCGGTCTGGTCGACAAGCCCTTCGAGCAGCGGCGTGACGTGCTGTACCGGGACTTCTCGGCCGGGCAGGGCCACGGCCTGTTCGTGGGTGGTCCGCAGTCCGGCAAGTCGACGCTGCTGCGTACGCTCATCTCGTCGTTCGCGCTGACGCACACCCCGAGCGAAGTGCAGTTCTACTGCCTGGACTTCGGTGGTGGTTCGCTGATCTCGATGGAGGACATCGCCCATGTGGGCGGGGTCGCCAACCGTCTGGACGGCGAGAAGGTCCGCCGTACGGTCAGCGAGGTCACCGGGATCCTGAACGCGCGGGAGGAGTACTTCCGCGCGAACAACGTCGACTCGATGACGACCTACCGCCAGCGGCGGGCCTCGGGGCAGCTGCCCGACCAGCTGTGGGGCGACGTCTTCCTCATCATCGACGGCTGGGGCACCTTCAAGACGGACTACGAGCAGCTCGAACCGTCGATCACGGACATCGCGATGCGCGGTCTCGGCTTCGGTGTCCACGTGATCATCTCGGCGAGCCGGTACACCGAGGTGCGTCCGGCTCTCAAGGACATGCTGCAGAACCGTGTGGAGCTGCGGCTCGGTGACCCGACCGAGTCCGAGGTCGACCGCAAGGTCGCGCAGAACGTGCCGGCCGGTGCGTCCGGCCGCGGCCTGAGCCCCGACAAGCTGCACTTCATGACCGCGCTTCCGCGGATCGACGGCTCCTCGCAGACCGAGGATCTTTCGGACGCGACGGCTGCCCTGATCAGGGCGGTCAACGAGAGCTGGCAGGGGGCTCCGGCTCCTGTCGTACGGCTGCTGCCGACGCTCCTGGAGGCGGACCGGCTGCCCAAGGGGTTCGAGCACCCGGAGCTCGGTGTCGCCTTCGGCATCGACGAGCAGTCGCTCGCACCGGTCTTCATCGACTTCGAGTCCGACCCGCACTTCATCGTCTTCGGTGAGAGCGAGTCGGGTAAGTCGGCGGTGCTGCGGCTGCTGGTCAAGCAGATCGTCGAGCGGTACACGCCGGACCAGGCGAAGATCGTCATGGGCGACTACCGGCGCGCACATCTGGAGGGCATCCCGGAGTCGCACCTGTCCAGGTACTGCGCCTCGGCGCCCGCACTGGCGGAGACCATCCAGGGTCTCGCCGGATCGCTGGCGCGGCGTATGCCGGGTCCCGACGTCACACCGGAGCAGTTGCGCAACCGCAGTTGGTACAACAGCCCGGACGCCTTCGTGATCGTCGACGACTACGACCTGGTGGCGAGCGGGCAGAACCCGCTGTCGCCGCTGCTGGAGTACCTGCCGTTCGCGCGGGACGTCGGTCTGCGTCTGATCATCGCGCGTGCTTCGGGCGGTGCGAGCCGTTCGCTGTACGAGCCGATCATGCAGCGCATGCGGGAGCTGGGCGCACAGGGCATCGTGCTCTCCGGCGACAAGTCGGAGGGTCAGCTGCTCGGCAATGTGGCGCCTCAGCAACTGCCGCCGGGTCGCGGTACGTTCCACACCCGGCGACGGGGCGGGCAGATGGTCCAGACGGGCTGGCTGCCGGCACGGCACTGACCGCGACGCTTCTTTTAGCGCCGCTTGATTGACACGGTCTCGTCACAAAGGTCCGGTGTCCGTCCCCAATCCGGGACTGGGCATCGGACCTTTGTGCAACTCCGGTTAGGGTGACGGGATCTGAGGGGCAGTCGAGCCGGGAGGGGACGCCGTGTCGGGCAGTGGGCAGATCGAGGTCGACTCACCGGTCCTGAAGACCGAGGGCTACCACTTCTTCGAGGTGGGGCAGAAGTTCAGCGAGGCCGTCGGGCAACTCCAGGACGGGCTCACCGCCTTGGAGGGGACCGGGACGCCGCCCTGGGGCGACGACGATCTCGGGGAGAAGTTCGGGGTCGTGTACGAGGGCTTCCGCGACGGGATGTACGAGTCGATGGGCAGCCTGGCGCAGCGCCTGGCCGGGGTGGGCATGGCGCTGACCGAGATGGGCGTCAAGCACGAGCTCAACGAGGACGCCACCTTCGAGATGATCAAGCAGAACGAGGACGGGCTCAAAGGCGTGGAAACGAAGTTCACCGCCCGCGCGCTCTAGACCCGGCCTTCGCCGACGGGCTCCGGCCCCATGATGTGTTCGTTCGTGTGTGACGGGGGAATTCTGCTGTGTCGATGATGCTGCCAGGCGAGCTCGAGTGGGTTCTCGAGATGCTCGGCTTCGACTGGCCGACGGCGGACGAGGACAAGATGATGGCGTCCGCCACGCTGTGGCGGAAGNNCATCGCCGGGGTGATGGACGCGGCCGCGTACCTGGTCATCACCTGCAAGTGGATGGTGATCGCCCAGCTCATCGCGCTGGCCTTCGAGATCATCGCGGCACAGGCCGCCGCTCCCTTCACCTTCGGGCTCTCGGAGGTGGGTGCGCTCGGCGCCACGGCGGCGACCAAGATGATCGTCCGGCGGATACTCAAGGAACTCAAGGACGCGTTGATCGACGCGATCATCGAGGCGGTCAAGGAGCCGGCGACCTCGGCGATCGAGGCGATGATCAGCGACCTGATCGCGCAGACGCTGAATGTCAGCTTCGGTGCGCAGCAGGGCTACAACCTGGGCCGTACGGCGGGGGCGGGCAAGGACGCGGCGTGGGACGCGATCAAGCAGACGCCGCAGACGCTGGCCGAGGGCGTACGGGACAGCCTGGGCGAGAAGGCCGGGCACCATGCGCGGCACGCGGTGGACAGCCGGGTGGACGGGACCCATGGGG
>NZ_JAFLRJ010000488.1 GCF_017315755.1 Streptomyces beijiangensis | reverse complement strand
CCCGCGTTGTGGATCAGGATGTCCAGGCCGCCGCCGTCACCGAGAGCCTCCGTGATCCGGTCCGCCGCGTCAGGGGCCGTGATGTCGAGGGGGAGTGCGGTCGCTCCCAGGCGGGTCGCCGTGCGGGTGAGCTCCTCCTCGGACCGGGGGATGTCGAGGCAGAAGACATGGGCCCCGTCCCGTACGAGCGTCTCGGCTACCGCCGCGCCGATGCCGCGCGCCGAGCCGGTGACCAGAGCGGTGCGGCCTGCGAGGGGGTGGTCCCAGGACGCGGGTGCGGTCGCCTCCGTGCCGGCGACCTCGATGACCTGGCCGCTGACGTACGCCGACCTGGGGGAGAGGAGGAAGCGCAGGGTCGACTCGGCGG
>NZ_JAFLRJ010000487.1 GCF_017315755.1 Streptomyces beijiangensis | reverse complement strand
GCGTGCCGGGCCCCTCGCGCTCTGAGTGCTTGGTCAGGCTGCGGTGCAGGCCGGGCAGATGCCTCGGTAGGTGACTTCCACGCCTGAGATCGTGAAGCCGAAGCGCTCCGTGTCCGGGAGCGACGACAGGGGGTTGCCCGTCGGGTGCACGTCCCGGATCGCGCCGCACTGGGCGCAGACCAGGTGCTGNNCGCCCAGCGAGACCAGCTCGCCCAGGGTGTTGTAGACGGTGGCGCGCGAGATCTCGGGCAGCCGCGTCACGGCACGCGAATGCACCTCGTCGGCCGTCAGGTGTACGTGGTCGCCGTCGAGGACCTCGGCCACGACCCGGCGCTGTGCGGTCATCCGCCAGCCTCGGCCGCGAAGGCGTTCCAACAGGTCACTCATAAGGGTCAGCCTAACAGGGGAGGGACTGAAGTCCCGAACGGGTGTGACTTTGGACCTTTACTTGACTTAGACAATGTCCAGGGTAGGGTCGGCCATGGCTTTACGCCATGGACAGGACTGGCAGGAATGACGCAGGAGGCGCACATGACGTCGCAGGGACCGCTCACCACCGAGGCCGGCGCGCCGGTCGCCGACAATCAGAAC
>NZ_JAFLRJ010000486.1 GCF_017315755.1 Streptomyces beijiangensis | reverse complement strand
CCCTCGCGATCCTCGGCCCCCGCCGCGTCCTGCGCGCCCCGCATCTCCTCGCCGGGATCGCCATCGCCGTGACCCTCGCGCTGCCCAACCTCATCTGGCAGGCGACCCACGACTGGCCGCAGCTCACCGTCGCGGGCGGCATCAGCGACTCGGACGGCACCGAGAACCGCGTGCTCTTCGTCCCCGACCAGCTCCTCTATCTCTCCCCCCTCTACGTACCGATCTGGATCGCGGGCTGGCTGAGACTCCGCCGCGACCCCGCGCTGCGCTGGGCCCAGTCGCTCTGGTTCGGGTATCCGCTGCTCTGTCTGCTGGTCATCGGCTCGGGCGGCAAGGCGTACTACGCGATCCCGCTCCTTCTCGCACTCCTCGCGGCGGGCTGCGAGCCGGCCGTCCAGTGGGCGCACCGGCGCCTCCTGATCACCGCCGTGGCCCTTACCGCAGCCGTCACAGCAGTGCTCTCGCTCCCCATACTCCCCACGAGTGCGATCGCCATCCCCCAGGGAGTCAACCCGGAAGTCGCCGAGGAGGTCGGCTGGCCGCAGCTCACCGACGCGGTCGCGGTGGCCTGGTCGAAGGTCCCGGCAGCCGACCGCCCACGTGCCGTGATCCTCGTCCAGAACTACGGCCAGGCGGGCGCCCTCACCCACTACGGTCCGTCCCGCCACCTCCCCGGCCCGTACTCCGGCCATATGAGCTACGCCGACTGGGGCCCGCCCCCCGACTCGTCGAACGGCCCGGTGGTCCTCGTCCTCCAGCGCGGATCGAAGGGTTACGGGGCCGACTTCACCGCCTGCCGACAGATCACACGCGTCGACAACGGCCAGGTCGTCGACAACGAGGAGCAGCACGCGGCGGTGATGCTCTGCACGGGCACCACGAAACCGTGGTCGGCGCTCTGGCCTGAGCTGCGCCACTACTACTGAACGACCCTTGACCTCAACCGCACTTGACGTTGAAGACTCGCCCCATGACGACACCGACGACACCGAAGACACCGAAGACACCGACGGTCCGAGCAATCCAGGTCACCGAATTCGGCACCCCCGACGTCCTGAGGGCGGCCGACATCCCCGCACCCGTACCGGGCCCGGGCGAGGTCCTCATCCAGGTCTCCCACATCGACACGATCTTCGTGGAGACGCAGATCAGGGCGGGCTGGGGCCGCGACTTCTTCCCCGTACAGCCGCCGTACGTCCCCGGCGGCGCGCTCTCCGGCACGGTCCTGGCGACAGGCCCGGACACGGACCCGTCGTGGACGGGCCGCCGGGTGGTGGCGGGCCCCGGTCTCTCCGGGGCGTACGCGGAACAGGTGGTGGCCCGCACCGGCCAACTTGTCCCCGTACCCGACACCTTGGGCCTCCTGGAGGCCGCGGCCCTGGCCCACGACGGCGTGACGGCGACCGGGATCGCGGAGGGGGTCCGTATCGAATCGACCGACCGGGTCCTGATCCTCGGTGCGGCGGGCGGCATGGGCACGCTGCTGGTCCAGCTGGCGCACGCGGCGGGCGCGCAGGTGGTCGGCGCGGCAAGAGGAGACGAAAAGCTTTCCCTCATCCGCCAGTTGGGCGCGGATGCCGCCGTCGACTACTCCGACCCCGACTGGCCGGCCCTGGCCCGCAAGGCACTCGGCGGCGCGGGAGCCGATGTGATCCTGGACGGCGTGGGCGGCGACCTCGGCCTGCAGGCCTTCGCCCTGGCGGCCGACGGCGCCCGCGTCTCGGCCCACGGCGCACCGAGCGGCGGCTTCGCCCCGATCGACCCGGAGGAGGCCGGACGCCGCCACATCAGCCTGCGCGGAATCGCCGACGTGCAGTTCGCCGAGGAGGACATCGTGCGCCTCGCCACGAAGGTCCTCGCCCAGGCGGCGGCGGGCACCCTGCATCCCACCATCGCCCGCGTCTACCCGCTGGAACGCGCGTCGGAGGCCCACAGGGCGATCGAGGAGCGCGCACTCGCGGGCAAGGCGGTGCTCGCGGTCTCCTAATCGCCGCTCAGGTCCATCTCCTGCGCGAGCTGATTCCAGTACGAGTCGAAGAACCGCTGCGCGGCCTCCACCTTGAAGGCCTGGTCGCGCCGGCTGTACGGAAACAGCTCGGCGCCGAGCCCGATGGAGTCGACGATGGTCCCTCCCGCGCCCTCGGCGGGTGCGGGAGTCCACTCGTCCAGCGTGTAGTACCCCTCCAGCAGCTGCTCCCCGTTGAGGAGATACAACTTCTGCGTGGGAGTCAGCGGCACCTTGCGAATCCGCACGGAGACCTCTTCGACCAACTCCCGCTGCTGCAGGGCCATCAGGGACTCGCGCAGCGACCGCGCATGCGAGATCACCATCTCCCGGTGCCGCCTGCGCGGCCGGTCGTCGTCCTCGTCGCCGACGGCCCGCGGAAACGCGAGCCGGATCCCGGTCACATCGGGCAGGATCAGCCGCAGCCGGATGCTCCGCGGCGAGATCTCACCGCCCGCGATGCGCTTGGCCTGCGAACCGAGGTGCATGTCGAGCGTCTCGGAGGTGAGGGACAGTACGTCCAGGGCGACATCGTCGGCGTCGAAGGCCGTATGCAGAAAGTGCCCCAGGCTCACCAGGGACGCCTCGCCCCGCGTCGGCCCCTTGCCCCGGTCCCCGTCCGTATCGCTGTCCACCACAGCGCCACCCCCTGGCTGAAGAAGTCAACACGTCACTTTTGTACGGTACTTGCCCGGTCCGACCGCCGCCAGGCGAGCAGCGCGGAGACCACCTGCCACAGCCCCGGCAGACTGCCGAGTTCCAGCACGTCCTGGGCGCGCACCAGCACGCGCCGCAGCTTCAGCACCGTATGGAGAAGCAGCGGCCAGTTGAGATCCCGGTCCGCGCCCACCGTGAGGGCGGAGCGGATGACATCCGTGTAGACGGACTGGGCGCGCTTGTACGCCAGAAGCTGCGGAAGGTCCTCCTTCCACCCGTCCGAACTCCCCTTGCGCACCCATTCCACGGTGTCGCACCACTGCAGGATCACCTTCTGTGCCTGCTCGGGCGGATACCGCATGAGGTAGAGGTGAGTGGCGAGGTCGTACAACGGGTCCCCGAACATGGCGAGTTCCCAGTCGATCGTCCACAGCCTGTCCTCGCCGTCGACGATGAAGTTCTCCCGGTGCAGATCGCCGTGCAGCAGGCAGAAGGGACGTTCGGTGAGCGTGGACATGCGCTTCCTGAACCTCATCAGCGCTTCGTCGTCGACGCCCAGCCTGCCGAGGAGCTTGCCGAAGCGGTCCCGGTGCCTGAGGAACACCTCGTTCTCGGTGAAGTCCACGAGCCGGCGGAGGAAGCCGGAGGTGTCCCCGTCCGCGAGTTCGTGCGACTCCTCGTCGGATCCGCAGCTGCGCTCGATCTTCAGGTCCTCCGGACGGATGTGGACCATCTCGGAGAAGAGTTCCATGAGTTGACCGATGTACGACTCCGGAAGCGCGGCCTTCTCCTTGGTCACCTCTCCGAGCGTGCGCCCCTCGATGAACCGCTGCAGACCGACGCCGTCGAATTCGAGAAGCTCGGGAATCTTTCTGACGCGCCCCGCGAGCACGCGCAGGAGGTCCTCCTCGGAGGTGAAGCACCTGCGGTCGAACCAGAAGAGACCCGGCCGCGGCTCCCTGCACTTCCACCGTCCGTGCACACCGGCCTCTCCGGCCTCTCCGGTGTCGGGCAGCGAGAAGACCCAGGTGTCGTGGTGATACCCCTTGAGCGGAATCAGCTCATCAAGGTTCAGCTCGACGGCCAGCCGCCGGGCCAGGGATACGGTTTCGGCTGACATCACGCGTTCTCTCGCCTGTGGTGGTGCCGATGGTGAAGAAGTGGGGAACTACTCCACCACTGTGACCGACAAGGGCGACGCCCCCGGTGAGCCTCGCGGATCCCTGCCGCCGAGTGTGAACGGCAGTACTCCTGTGCGCCCATAGGCACACGGCATGCACCGGACAGCCTGCCCGGGCTCGTGCCCGGCACTACTCAATTCTCTGCCAATCAGTTCGAGAGGCGAGTTTCCATTCGCTCTCCATCACCTCGACCCACTGGCGCACCTTCGGCCCGTCCGACAAGCGGTCGCTGGACCAGATGCGGAGGTCGGTCCGGAGACCGTCGGGGTCGTACAGCAACTGGCCCCCGTGCTTCGACGTCGCGGTGATGTCGTATCGGCCGTGCAGGACCACACGATTGTTGAAGACACAGACCTTCTCCCGCGGGATCCCCTGGTACACTCGGTATTCGCACGACACCTCGACGGGATGGCTCGCCGCCAGCTGTGCGGCGCACTCGGCCAGCTGCTTTGCGTAGTCGATACAGATGTTCTCCAGCCGTACTCGGAATGCGCGATCGTCCTCGGGGGCACCGTCCGGACCGACCCTGCTGGGAACCGTCATAGCGCGGGAGAAGTCCGGCACCAGCATGCGTATAGCCACCTTCCGAGTGCTCCCCGGATCCCGCTCAGCCCACACCAATTGCTGTTTCACCGCGCTGAACAGGCTCTCGCCGGTGTACCCGAAGAAGCAGATGCTGACTTCACGGGCGGCGAACGCGCCGGCCACAAGCAGACGTAGGTCGTCTGACGTGGCTTCGACCTCAGGAGGAGTCCGGAACGACGCGGAAAGCTCCTTGACCGCGTCGTACAGCACATATCCGACCAGACTGAACAGGGCGCCACCAATAAACGTCTTGTCCTGCAGTGCGTCACCCACGGGCTTCACGAACTGCGCGACCAGACCCACGGCGAAGATCGTCAGCAGCATGATCCGAGTCACCACCGACTCGACCCGGTCCTGATAGAGCCGTAATCGCCCGCGCCAGCCGGTTCCCGATCTGCCTCCACTCACTGCAGAAGCTCCCCAACTCACTTTGAGCGAACGGACGTTCAGAACCCGTATCCCCGTGCGTCACACCTCGGGGCTACACATCATCACCCGTACCTCGTGCGGGGACAAGGCGTCGCTGGTCCGGGGTGTGACGTCGACCGGTCCGCGATGAGGCCGCCGCGGCAGGAGCCCGCAGGAGGTCTCGCCAGTCGGCCGGCCAATTGGCCAGCGCGAGGACGCCCATGATGAGCAGGTGGGCCGGCGCGGCCCAACTCTCCACCGCCGGGTCATGGTTGACGATGTGGGTGGTGGCCGCGCCGGTGAGCACGAACATCAGTGTCGTGGCACCCAGGAAGCGTGTCCGCTTGTCGGGGATCACCAGCAGGACTGCGGCGACACCTTCCAGGGCACCGACCACGAAGCGCATCCAGGACGGGTACCCCCAATCGACGAACTTCACGGAGTACGCCGAGCTGAATATCGTGTCGCCCGGCCAGTACTTGGTCACGGCGCCCAGCGCGAACTCACATGCCATGAACCAGTACAGCCCGGTCATGAGTCTCTTCGACATGCTTGTCCCTTCAGAAGGAATGGGGCAGGGTCGGGCCTCCGTACGGCGATTGCGGTGCCGCCGGAATTTCTGCTTTCGGGGATCAGCCCCGCAGGGTGGCGATGGCCTTCTCGATACGCCGCTGGCGCGTCTCGGGCTTCTTCGCGCTCTCGATGGCGCGGACGTGCTCGTTCTTGCGGCCATGGGCAAGGTTGTCGTACGCGGCGCGGGCGACCGGGTCGTCGTCCAGGGCCCGGGCGAAGTCCGGGGGCTCGACGACGACGCGCGGCTCGGTGTCGAGCTCCAGCTCGACCTCGACCTCCTCGCCGATCTCGACACCCGCGGCCTGCCGGTTGGCGTTGCTGAGGCCGAGCAGGTGGCGGCCTCGCATGATGGCGACCCGGCTCCTCCAGGAGTGCCCGTTGACCGTGATCGTCACCGGCGGCCGCGCGCCCCCGCCGAGCGCTGCTACCACCTCGGGCGGAACTTCCAGGCCCCGCATGGGCTCGGGCGGCTCGACGTGGGACGAAAACTTCATGATCTTTCTCCTGTTGTTCCGCGCGGCTGCTCGGCGTAGGGCTGGTCGGTTCCCGGGGGCGCTGTGGCCGGGAGTCAGGACAGGGTGGGGGCGACCGACGCGGCAGTCTCCCAGGAGAACCCGTCCGGGTCGGTGAGGGCGTCAGCGGTGCTGCCGAGGACGATGCGGTGCGAGCCCGTGCCGTCCTCGGGGACGCCGACTTCCTTGGCCAGGGCGCGGCGCTTGTACAGCGCCAGCTTGATGGAGCTGGACCGACCGGGGGCGAACTCGGCGTACTTGCCGCCGAAGCTCTTGGCCACGGTCAGGCCCCGGCCGACGTACAACTGCTTGGTGGCCTTCACGTCCTCGACGCCGATCAGCAGGACGACCTCGTCGATCTCGCGGGTGGCGGGGCCGGTGTCCTTCTTCTCCGAGGTCGCGATCTTCCAGATCGTCCCGTCCGGGGCCTGGACGACGCCGCTGTAGCCCCACAGCGACTTCGCGGCGGGCTTCAGCACCGTCGCGCCGGCGTCCACTGCGGCGCCGACGAAGCTGTCGACGGTGGCCGGCCCGGCCACTGTGAGCGCCAGGGTGAAGCCGCGGAATCCGGTGGAGGGCGCCTCGGACGCCCGCAGGCTGATGTACGTGTCGACGCCGAAGGCGCTGTAGAAGCGGCGAGCGGACTCGAGGTCGGCCACCTCAAGGGTGACGGACGAGAGGGATGTGTTGGCTGCGGTGGAAGCGGTGGTTGCCATGACCATCACGCTAGGGTCTGCGCGTCGGCCATGGCTTCTCGATTCCTGACCGGTCTGGAGACTTGCTTCGCCACGCACGCCGGCATCCCCTCCACCTTGATCGCCGAGCCCGCGTCGCGGGCCGTACCCGCAGCATCGGCATGGCCGGCCGCCGCATCCACCGCATCCGCCGCATCTGCCGCCTGGCGCCGGAAGGCCCCGGGCGGCATGCCGACCAGTTCCGTGAAGCGGGTGGTGAACGTTCCAAGCGACGCGCAGCCGACCGCGAAGCAGACCTCGGTGACGCTG
Source organism: Streptomyces beijiangensis (assembly GCF_017315755.1). Taxonomy (GTDB): domain Bacteria; phylum Actinomycetota; class Actinomycetes; order Streptomycetales; family Streptomycetaceae; genus Streptomyces; species Streptomyces beijiangensis. The sequence continues at coordinate 5,579 of NZ_JAFLRJ010000486.1, read as the reverse complement.
AGGTCGCCCCGCCGCAGCAGCGCCGTCGCCCGCTCGATGCGACGCGTCATCAGGTACGAGTACGGCGACTCACCGTAGGCGGCCCGGAACTGCCGGCTCAGGTGCCCGGCGGACATGTTCACATCACGGGCGAGCGCCTCCACGTTCAGCGGCTGCGCGTACTCCCTGTCGATACGGTCGCGGACGCGGCGCAGCCGCGCGAGATCAGCCAGACGCTGCGCCTGGACGCGTGCACGCCGCCATTCGGACTTACACAAGCGAACCATCCCCTTTGCCTTTCATCGTCCGGGGTGCCCGCCTCGGCAGGCACCCCCAACCGCCGCGCTACTTATGGGTGGGCGCGATGTCGGCCCGTACGGCCGCATCGGTACCCGCACAGCTCAGCGCAGCTCCTGGATGCGGATCAGGTTGCCCGCGGGGTCGCGGAACGCGCAGTCGCGGACGCCGTACGGCTGCTCTGTCGGCTCCTGGACGACCTCACTGTCACCGGCCTGCACCTTCTCGAACAGGGCGTTGAGGTCCGGGGTGGCCAGCAGGATCCAGCCGTAGGTGCCCTTGGCCATCATCTCGGTGATCGTGCGGCGCTCGTCCTCGGTGATGCCGGGATCGGCGCCAGGCGGCGCCAGCAGGATCGACGTGCCCGGCTGACCGGCCGGGCCGACCGTGATCCAGCGCATCTTGCCCTGCCCGACATCGCTGCGGACCTCGAAGCCGAGGACGTCGCGGTAGAAGGCGAGCGACGCGTCCGGGTCGTCGTGCGGAAGAGCAGTCGTGTGAATGGTGATTTCCATGGCGAGCAGGCTAGAGGCGGCTCCGTGAACCGCGCTTCTCCATTCCTGATCGATCCGGACACGCCGGTCGGCATGGCTACGCCTGAACGCTCCTCTGACGTACGGCTTCCAGCACGGGCAGCATCGAGACCACCACGGTCTCCGCCCCTGCGGCGTGCAGCCTTTTCGCCTTCTCCTCGTTCCGCGCATAGCCGAGGAACGACACCCCCGCCGCCTGTGCCGCGTACAGATCTGTGACGGTGTCGCCGATCATCAGCGAGTCCGCGGCGCGGGCTCCCAGCGAGGTCAGGGCACGCCGGATGCAGTCCGGGTCCGGCTTCAGCAGATGGAGGTCGGTGGTGCGGCCATAGACGTGGGGGCCGAAGCAGGCCGTGAGACCGCGGTCGGCCAGATACGCACGGGCCACCCGCGGGGAGTTGTTGGTCGCGATGGCCAGCCGGACCCCCACCGCCTTCAGGGTCTGGATCAGCGGGTCCGCGTACGCGGTGGGCCAGGCGGTCCTGGCCGCGCGCAACTCCTCGCGCGTCAGCCGCTCCTCCAGCTCCTCCACCAGGTCGCTTCCCGGGTGGATGCGGTCCACGGCCCGCAGGACCGCGTGCGGATCCCCTGAGACCCGTTCCTCCTCCGTCAGCAGCACATGGCGGCCGTGCTCCTCCAGCCAGGCGACCAGGCTCTCGGCCACCTCGTGGGCATGATGCCCCGCGAACAGCCTGCAGATCGGACCGTCGAAGTCGAAGAGAACATTCTCGGCCTCGGCGATCACCCGCTTGAGATTCTCGGTCACAGGTGCCGCCCATTCCGTCTGAGTCGTGTCAGAAGTCACTCAGAGAGTGTCAACTCCGAACTGATTGTTTCCCAGAGGGCGTTGAACCACTTCTGCGACTCTTCCACATATGCGGCGTCCCGGCCCCCGTCGCCACCCTCGAAGGAGAAGAGCAGCGATCTCATGCCGAGCGCGTCGTAGATCTCGACCTGCTTCTCGCCGACCTCCTCCTCGCGCCGGGCGACCAGGTAGTACGCGAAGAGCGCCTCGGACCGGTTCAGCAGATACAGCTTGATCGGCGGGGTGAAGGGCAGCGCCCTGAACTCCACCGTCACGTCGATCCGGTGCGAGGACCGCAGGGCAAGGAGGTTGTTGCGGAGCACCATGCCCTGCGCGTTGCGCTGGCCGAGCCAGCGGCCGTGCACCGCATCCTGGTCCCGTTGGCCGTCGTCGACCGCCGTCGGGAAGGCGAGTTCGATCTCGCGGCTCGGCAGCAGGATCCGCACCCGGATCGTCCGTGGCCCGATAGTGCCCTCATGAATCAGTCTCAACGGCTCCCCCAGCGCCAGATTGAGCGACTCCGCCGTCAGGCTGACCACGTCGATCTGCACATCGGTCGCGGCGAACGCCTCGGCGATCCGGGCCGTGAGCGCGACCATCGTCGGCCGGGGCCGGTCGCTTGAGGCCGGGCCCGGTGCAGTGGCCGCGCGGTCCGCGATACGGGCCGGGGCGCCCCGGGTGACGTGCGTGAGCAGGCCTTCGGCCTGGAGGATCTTCAGCGCCTGGCGGACCGTGCCGCGCTCCACGCCGAACTCGTCGGCGAGGGAGGCCTGGGTGGGCATGGGGTCGCCGGCTTTGAGGTCACCGCTGCGTATGCGTGTCCGCAGCGTGTCGGCCACTTCTCGGTGGGAGGGCTTTCGGCCATTCACTGAGGTGTTGTTCTGGCTCACACCCAGACGCTACAACTACAGGCCATCTAACGGGAGTTGTTTAAAAGTTGTTTATGGATCGTGACCAAGTGGGGACAACTTTGGTGTAGTTGGTTGCCAACTTTGGCAACCTGGTCGCCAAGCGGCCGCCTCCCCGCCCGAAGGCCCCGAAGGAGGAACCACCATGCCCGCCCTTGTCATCATCACCACCATCATCGTCTTCGCCTTCGAGAGCCTCGTGCAGCTGCGGTACGGAGCGATGAGCGCGATCGGCCTGCTGCTGATCGCCATCGGGGCCAAGGCGAAGAGCCCGGTCGTCGCCGGAGCCGGGGCCCTCGTGCTGCTGGTCACCGCTACGGGCCCGGGGTCCTGAGGACGGGGCCCGCAAGCCGGGGTCCTAGCCCGCGGCCAGGCTCAGCGGCAGCGAGATCGTGTTCCAGATCGCGTCGAACCACAGCTGCGACTGCTCCACGAACGTCGCGTCCCGCACACCCGCCCCCTGTGCGAAGGGAAAGAGCAGCGACTGCGTCCCCTGGGTGTCGTACATCTCCAGGGGTTCGTGGTCGAACTCCCCCTCGCGCCGGTCGATCAGGTAGTACCCGAAGAGCGCCTCGACGCCATTGAGCAGGTAGAGCTTGACCGGCGGCGTGAACGGCAGCGCCCGGAACTCCACCGTCACGTCGATCCCGTGCGAGGCCCGCAGGGCCAGCAGATTGCCGCGCAGCACCTGACCCTGCGCATTGCGCTGGTCCAGCCAGTCGCGGTGCAGTCGTGCGTCGGTCCCGTCGGCCACCGGCGTCGGGAAGGCGAGGTCGATGTCCCTGCTCGGCAGGAGCACCCTTACGGTCACCCTGGCCGGCTTGATGCGCCCCGCATGGATCCCCCGGATCGGCTCGCTCAGCGCGAGGTTGAGCGAGGCGGACTTGAGGCAGAGCGCGTCGACCGCCACATGGTGGGCGGCGAACGCCGCGTCCATACGCGTGGCCAGCGCGACCATGGTCGACTGCGGCGGCCTGACCGCCCTGGTGGCGACGTCCGCGACGGTCGCGGGTGCACCCCTGGTCACATGGGTGAGCAGCCGCTCCTCCTGGAGGATCTTCAGCGCCTGGCGGACCGTGCCGCGCTCGACGCCGAACTCGTCCGCCAGCCGGGCCTGGGTCGGCATCCGTGCCCCAGGCCGCAGGCTCCCGTCCTTGATACGGGCTCGCAGCTCATCTGCCACCGTGCGGTGCGACGTCTCCACAACTGAACAGTACAACTCTCCGCCAACTATGGGGAGTTATTGAGGAGATGGTTATTTTTCGTCCAGCCATGGGGACAACTCCAGAAGAGTTGGTAACCAACTAACCGATCCGGTCGGTGAGTTGGTGACCAAGGACCCAAGGAGGGACCATGCCGCTCTTCGCTCTCCTCGCCGCCGCCGCTGCCGTTGGCCTCGATCAGCTCGTCCAGGGACAGTTCGGTGTGATGGGCCTCATCGGCCTCGGCCTGCTGACCGCCGGCGTCAAGGCCAAGAACCTCGCCTGCGCCAGCTTCGGCGCCGTGGTTCTTGTCGTCCTCGTCCAGCCCCTGATCGGCTAGCCGCCCGCCGACCCCTAGAAGACGTCAGGGCACCAAGGCCTGGCGGCCGTACGGAACAGCGCCTCCAGGGTCAGGACGGCCCCCGCCGTCCCCTCCCCGATCCGGCCCAGAGCAGCCAGTCGGACCGCCGACTCGTCGCCCAGATACAGCGCCCCCAACTCCCTCACGTCCAGCGTGACATCGGGCGACTCGGCAGACGGTGCGCACACCGCGCCGTCGGGCGACGCGTCGAGGCGGTACCGGCCCGCGGACAGGCCGGCTCCGCTTGCACCGTCCTCGACCACCTCAATGACGAGGGAGGCGGTCACCGTGTACGTACGGGCTTCCAGTGCCCGTACGACATCCAGCACCCGCACCCACAGGAAGTCCGCCTGTGTCGTGATCCGCGCCGCGCGCGGGTCGGGCAGCAGCAGCGGCAGAAGGTCGTCGGGGGCACGGCTCCCCGACCTGACGGACGTGATCCAGTCGACCGAGCAGACGTAGGTCCACAGCGCCCGCTCGGCGGCCGGCGACACCGCGAGCAAATGCTGTACGGACGCGGTGTTCAGCGGCTGCTTGGCATCGCCCCACCGGTCGTCGGCCGTGTACGTCAGCAGCCCCTCGACCTCGCCGGAGACCGACCGGTACACCACATGGAACGGATCCTTCCACGGGTGTCCCGGGTCCCGCAGCTGCCCGGTGTTGAGCTTCCACCACCGGTCGTCCCTGCTGACCGCGCCGGCCCTCGACCTCCGTACGCGATCGTGCAGTTCGGGCCCCAGCTTGTACACATCCGCGTGGTCCACCAGGTCGATCCGGCCCCCGCAGTCGGGGCCCGACCAGCGCGGGTCGAGCGCGGCGCGCGGCACGTCGACCGTCCACTCGGTGGTCTGGGCGGCGGGCCCGAAGCCGTATCGCCCGTAGATCGGATACTCGGCGGCGATCAGCGTCGCGAGCACATCGCCCCGCTCCCTGGCGTCCTTCAGGTCCGCAGCCATCATCCGGCCGAGCAGGCCGCGGCGGCGGTGGGTGGGCGAGACGGTCACATTGCTGATGGCGTCGGCGGGCAGCGAGGCCCCGCCGGGAACGGTGATCTCCTGGGCGAAGGAGCGGAAGGTGGCGACACAGCGGGCGCCGTCGAAGGCGCCACGGGTGCGGTTCAGATCGATGTACGGGAGCCAGTTCGCGACCTCCTCGTCGGTGACGTGGGGAGGGCGGAGGAATCCGGTGTTCAGGGCGCGGCGCCAGTCGGCGGCCTCGGTGTCGGTGATCGTGCGGACGTTCACAGTCATGAGGTCACGCTAGGCGCGGGGTGGGGCAGGCCGCACGGGGATTTCCCGTGACCCCCGGTAAGCGATCTTCGGCCGCTTGTCCTCAATCGCCGGACGGGCTTGATATGCCCCTCTGGTCTTGCCTGTGCGCGCACAAGCAGGCCGGTATCGGGCAAAATCGAGCCCGTCCGGCGATTGAGGACAAGCGGCCGAAGATCGCTTACCGGGGGTCACGGGAAATCCCCGTGCGGCCTGCCCCACCCCG
>NZ_JAFLRJ010000485.1 GCF_017315755.1 Streptomyces beijiangensis | reverse complement strand
CGGCACGCCGAGACCGATGTCGTCCAGCGTGACCGGCCTGCGCAACCGCACGGCGAGGATCTCGCAGAGCAGGTCGGGCACCTGCCCGCGGGGGCGCTGGCCCTTCAGCCAGCGGGCCACGGCGGTGTGTTCGTACCGCAGCGGCAGACCGCGCGCCTTGCCCGCCTGGTTGACCCGGACCGCGAGTCCCGCATGGGACATTCCCGCCTCGTCGAGCAAGGCGTCGAGCAAGGTATTGGGCAGCATGGTGGCCCTCCGGTGGCTCGGTGCAGCACAGCGTAATGGAGGTGCGTTCACACGGGGTGTGAACGGAGTGTCCGCATCTGGACCTCCCGGACTCTGCCCCCGCACGCCCCGTGCGGATGTACTGAACTGCCTCTCACACAGAGAGGCACCGGGTCGTCGGCTCCCCCTCGTACAGTGCGACGGCCCGCGCCCGGCGCCGTCCGCCCTGCCGGCACTGCCCGCACACTCCACGGCAGGGCGGACGGCGCTCCCCTAGCGTCTGGCCCGAACGGCCTGTACGGCGCCGGGTTGTACCGGCACGCGGCTTCGGTCGTTACGGAGGACGAGCAGTGCCACATCGTCGGAGAGGCGACCGCCCGTGTGCCGCAGCAGCGACCTGTGCACCCGGTCGATCACCTCGACGGGCGAGACCGGGGTGTGCAGCGCCGCTGTGGCGAGCACCTCCTCCAGCGGAAAGAACCGGCCTCTGGAGTCCCGTGCGTCGGCCGCCCCGTCGGTGTGCAGGACCAGCGCCTCGCCGGGCAGCAGCCGGCCGCAGTTCTGGAGAGGAATCGTCGCGGGCAGCGGAAAGGGACCGAGCGGCGGCAGCGGGTCGGCGACCGAGAGGGGAACGGCACTGCCATGCAGCCTGTAGGGCCACGGATGCCCGCAGTTGACCGCCCGCAGCTCGCCCGCCGCGCTGATCTCGATGAGCAGTACGGTCACGAACTCCTCCGCGAGGGGGTTCTCCGGGTCGGCTCCGCCCGCCGCCGGATGTTCCGCCCGCGACCGCTCCCTCAGATGGCGCTCCAGGGCACGCTCCAACCGCCGCATGACGCCGCCGAGTTCGCACTCGTCGTGCGCCGCCTCGCGGAAGCTGCCCAGCACTGCGGCCACCGCCCCGATCGCGGGCAGCCCGTGACCGCGTACATCGCCGATGACGATCCGCACCCCGTGCACGGTGGAGACCGCCTCGTAAAGGTCGCCGCCGACCGTGGCACCCGGGCTGGCCGAGAGCTGCCCCGCCGCGACGGCGAGCCCCTCGAGCCGGGCCGGCAGCGGCCTCAGCAGTGCCTGCTGGGTGGCCCTGGCGACTTCGCGCGCCTGTTTCAACTCTCTTAAGGGACCGAGCCTGACGGTCGCGCAGAGAGAGACGACTGCGGCGAGGAACGCGCCGCACAGCGGGATCCGCACGGCCAGTGCGTCATCGGTGGCCAGCGGGCAGGTCAGTTCCCAGGTGATGACGAGCGCAAGCCAGAGGAAGGGAAGTCCGAAGGCGAGCAACGCTCGCCACGGCCTGCTGCGGATCATTCCGTCGGCCCCCTCGCGTCCTGTTCGGGCGGGACGATTGTGTCCACCGACCGCACCTGTTTGCGTAAATCGCCTGCGCATCTCACTCAAATGAGTGAGGGGCGCATCCGGGGATCCGGATGCGCCCCTCACCAGGCAGCACGAGACGCCGAGTCGGCGGAACGCTTACGCGCCGCGCAGCACCGCACCCGTACGCTCGCCGGCGAGCGCGACGGCCGCGTCGCGCGCGGCCGAGGCCTCCTCGACGGTCAGCGTCCGGTCACCGGCTCGGAAGCGCAGTGCATAGGCCAGGGACTTCCGTCCCTCGCCGAGCTGCTCGCTCTCGTACACGTCGAACAGCCGGAGCGATTCGAGGAGTTCGCCCGCTCCTTCGCGCAGCGCGGTCTCGACATCGGCGGCCGGGACCGCCGCGTCGACGACCAGGGCGACGTCCTGGGTCGCCACCGGGAAGGTGGAGATCCGCGGCGCCTGCAGCGCACCGGTGGAGGCCTGCTCGACGAGGTCGAGCTCCAGCTCCATGGCGCAGGTGCGCTCGGGCAGTCCGAGCGTCTTGGTGACGCGTGGGTGCAGCTCACCGGCGTGGCCGACGAGCGTCTCCTCGCCCGCGATATCCACGTACAGCGCGGCGCAGCGGCCGGGGTGCCACGGGGCGTGCCGGTCGCTCCGTACGATCAGCTCCACACCGGCCTCGCGGACTACGGTACGGGCCGCCTCGACGGCGTCCGACCAGACCGCAGGGGTGCCCCTGCCCCACCAGCCGGCCTGCTCACGGGCGCCCGCGAGGACGACAGCGGCACGGCGCGGCTGACGCGGCAGCGAGGCGTCGAGGGAGGCGATCTCCTCGTCGGTGGGACGGCGGCCGACCGGCAGCCGGAGCGGCTTCTGCTCCTGGCCGGTGGGCCTGAAGACGAGGCCGGTCTCGAAGAGCGCCAGGTCGTGCGAGCCACGGCCATGGTTGCGGCGCAGCGCGGTGAGCAGGCCCGGCAGCAGCGTGGTGCGCAGCGCCGGCTCCTCGTCGGAGAGCGGGTTGACGAGCTTGACCGTACGACGGCGGGCGTCGTCCGCGTCGAAGCCGAGCTGGTCGAGGACCGTCTCCCCGATGAAGGGGTAGTTCAGGGCCTCGACATAGCCGGATCCGGCGAGCACACGGCCGACCCTGCGGTGCAGCCGCTGGCGCTCGGTCAGTCCGCGGCCCGAGGGGGGCGTCGGGAGGGTGGACGGCAGGTTCGCGTACCCCTCCAGGCGGATGACCTCTTCGGCGAGGTCGTTGACCTCGGCCAGGTCGGGACGCCAGCTGGGGACCGTGACGACGAGATCGTCCTGGCCGTAGACGTCGCAGCCGACCTGCTGGAGGCGGCGTACGACCGTCTCGCGGCCGTACTCGACACCGGCCACCTTGTCGGGGTGGTCGGCCCTCATCGCGATGGTGCGCGGCGCGGACGGCGCGATGATCTCGGTGACGCCGGCCTCGGCGGTGCCGCCCGCGAGCAGCACGAGCAGGTCGACGGTCCGCTGGGCCGCCGCGGAGGCGGCCTGCGGGTCGACGCCACGCTCGAAGCGCTTGGACGCCTCGGAGGGGAGCTTGTGACGGCGTGCGGTGCGGGCGATGGTGAGCGGGTCGAAGTGCGCGGCCTCGACGACGACCTCGGTGGTACCCCGTACGGCACCGGTCTCGGGGTCGGCGACGGCGTCGGCGATCTCGGTGTTGGCGCCGCCCATCACACCCGCGAGGCCGATCGGCCCGCGGTTGTCGGTGATGACCAGGTCCTCGGCGTCCAGGACGCGCTTCGTACCGTCGAGGGTGGTGAACTTCTCGCCCTGCTCGGCGCGGCGCACGCCGATGGGACCGTCGATGCGCGAGCGGTCGTAGGCGTGCAGCGGCTGACCGAGCTCCAGCATCACGTAGTTGGTGATGTCGACGGCGAGCGAGATGGGGCGCATCCCGGCCTTCTGCAGACGGCGCTGCAGCCAGATCGGGGAGCGGGCCTCGGGTTCGAGGCCGACGACCGTGCGCGCGGTGAAGCGGTCGCAGCCCGACGGGTCGGCGACCTTCACCAGGTAGCCATAGCTGTTGGGCGCGGGCACGTCCAGGAGCGCGGGGTCGCGCAGCGGCAGGCCGTAGGCGATGGCGGCCTCGCGGGCGACACCGCGCATCGACAGGCAGTCGCCGCGGTTGGCGGTCACCGCGATGTCGAGGACCTCGTCCACCAGCTCCAGGAGCGCGATGGCGTCGGTGCCGGCCTCGTGCTCGGGCGGCAGCACGATGATGCCGTGGCTGCCGTCGTCGCCCATGCCCAGCTCGTCGCCGGAGCAGATCATGCCGTGCGAGGTCCTGCCGTACGTCTTGCGCGCGGCGATGGCGAAGTCGCCGGGCAGCACCGCGCCGGGCAGCACCACGACGACCTTGTCGCCGACGGCGAAGTTACGGGCGCCGCAGACGATCTCCTGCGGCTCACCGGTGCCGTTGGCCATGCCGACGTTGACGGTGCAGAAGCGGATGGGCTTCTTGAAGCCCTCCAGCTCCTCGATGGTGAGGACCTGTCCGACGACCAGGGGGCCCTTGAGACCGGCACCGAGCTGCTCGACGGTCTCCACTTCGAGGCCGGTGTCGACGATCTTGGCCTGTACATCACGGCCGGTCTCTGAGGCGGGGAGGTCTACGTACTCCCGCAGCCAGGAAAGCGGGACCCGCATCAGATCTCCATCCCGAACGGCCGGGTGAACCGGATGTCACCCTCGACCATGTCTCGCATGTCTTCGACGTTGTGGCGGAACATCAGCATCCTCTCGATGCCGAACCCGAAGGCGAATCCGCTGTACTTCTGGGGGTCGACACCGACGGAGGTGAGCACCTTCGGGTTGACCATGCCGCAGCCGCCGAGCTCGATCCAGCCCTCGGAGGAGCAGGTGCGGCAGGGGCGGTCCGGGTTGCCGACGGACTCGCCGCGGCAGACGTAACAGACCATGTCCATCTCGGCGGACGGCTCGGTGAAGGGGAAGTAGTTCGGCCGCAGCCGGGTCTTCATCCCCTCGCCGAAGAGCGAGACGACCATGTGGTCGAGGGTGCCCTTGAGGTCGGCCATGGTCAGGCCCTCGTCGATGGCGAGGAGCTCGACCTGCATGAAGACCGGGGTGTGGGTGGCGTCCAGCTCGTCGGAGCGGTAGACGCGGCCCGGGCAGATCACATAGACCGGCGGCGCACGGTCGATCATGGAGCGGATCTGGACGGGCGAGGTGTGCGTACGCAGCACGACGCCGGAGTCCGACTTGCCGCTCTCGCCGGCCACGAAGAACGTGTCCTGCTCACCGCGGGCCGGGTGGTCCGGGGAGATGTTGAGCGCGTCGAAGTTGAACCACTCGGCCTCGACCTCGGGGCCCTCGGCCACCTCGTAGCCCATGGCCGTGAAGATGTCCTCGATGCGCTCCGAGAGCGTGGTCAGCGGGTGGCGGGCGCCGGCCGGTACCCGGTCGTAGGGCAGCGTGACGTCCACCGCCTCCTCGACCAGGACGCGGTCGTCACGCTCGGCCTCCAGCTCCGTCTGGCGCGCGGCGAGGGCCTTGGACACGGCGCCGCGGGCCATGCCCACGAGCTTGCCCGATGCGGCCTTGGCCTGCGGGGGCAGGGCGCCGATCTCGCGGTTGGCGAGGGCGAGGGGCGAGGTGCCACCGGTGTGCGCGGTCTTCGCCTGGGCGAGCGCGTCGAGGTCGCCTGCGGCGGCGAAGGCGGCGAGCGCCTCGTCCCGCATGCGCTCGATCTCTTCCGGTTTCAGTGCCTCGACCTCGACAGGGTCGTACGACTTGTTCGGTGCCGACATCTCTTCCCGTACTTCCGATTGGCTGATGGCGCGACCTTGCTCGACGACTGAGGGCGCAAAGGTGCCAAAGGTCGATTCTAAAGGCCGCAGGGAGGCGACGAAGCCCGAGGGCGGCTCAAGCCAGATAGGCCGGGGCGCCGACGGGCAGAATAAATCGGAATTCGGCGCCGCCGCCGGGGCCGCGGCCGACGGTGATCGAGCCGCCGTGCGCCTCGACGATGCCCTTGACGATGTACAGGCCGAGCCCGGTGCCGCCGCGCTTGCTCCCCCGCCAGAAACGGGTGAAGACACGGCCCATCGACTCCTCGGGGATGCCGGGGCCTTCGTCGCTCACGGTGACGGCCGTGCCTTTCTCGTCATTTTTGGCGGGGGCTGTCGATACCTCGATGGTGACGGTTCCCTCGCCATGGCGCACCGCATTTTCCAGCAGGTTGCCGAGCACCTGGTCGATCTTGTCCGGGTCGGCCCAGAGATCGGGGAGCGGCTGCCTGATCCGTACGAGAAAACGGTCCGGTTCCTGGCCCGACGCGGTGTGCGCCTGGATGTGCCGGCCGACGGCGGCGCCGATGTCCACGGGCTGGCGGCGCAGCTCCAGCCGGCCCGAGTCGATCCGGGAGATGTCGAGCAGTTCGGCGATGAGCCGGGTGACGCGGTTGGCGTCGGCGTCGACGGTCTCCAGCATGAGGCGCTTCTGGTCGTCCGTGAACCGCTCCCACTTGGCGAGCAGGGTCGCGGTGAAGCCCTTGACCGAGGTCAGCGGGGAGCGCAGCTCATGGGCGACGGTGGCGATCAGCTCGGCATGGCTGCGTTCGGTACGGCGCCGGGCCTCGGTGCCGCGGATCGAGACGACCACGCGCCGGACGGGTCCGGTGGGGTACTCGCGCACATAACTCGCGGAGACCAGGACCTCGCGCCCGCCCGGCAGCAGCAGATTGCGCTCGGGCTGGCTCCTGCGGGTGGCGAGTCCGCCGTAGGGATCGGTCAGGGTCCACCAGCGGCGGCCCTTGAGGTCCTCCAGCGGCAGCGCGGTCTCCAGCGGGGCGCCGAGTGCGGTGGTTTTCGGTACGGCGGTGATGCGCGCGGCAGCGGCGTTGAAGCCGATCACCCGGCCGGTTTCGTCGGCGACGACCAGCCCGTCGGGGAGATCGTCGGGGTCTATCCCGGCCCCCTCGATGCCGCCGGTCGCACGCCACAGAGAGCTGTGTCCCTGTCCTGACGTCCTGCGTGCCGCGACAACCATGCCGTACCCCACCTCTCCGAATAGCGCAGTGGGCCCCCGAATTCGCCACACTACTCGCTGGAGGTGACGGAGCGGCACCCTCCGGAAGCGCGCTGCGCACGTGCGGAGGCGTAGAGGCACACGGCCGCGGCCGTCGCGAGGTTGAGGCTCTCCGCCCTGCCGTGGATCGGAACGCGCACCACCGCGTCGGCGAGTGCGCGGGTCTCCTCCGGGAGACCCCAGGCCTCGTTGCCGAAGACCCAGGCGCTCGGGCCGCCCATGGTGCCCGCGTCCAGTTCGGTGTCGAGGTCGTCCTCGCCCGCGCCGTCGGCGGCGAGGATGCGTACACCCGCCGCTTTCAGTCCGGCGACCGCATCCTCGACGGGGACCCCGATCGCGACCGGCAGATGGAAGAGCGAACCGACCGATGCCCGCACGGACTTGGGGTTGTAGAGATCGACCGAGGCATCCGTGAGGACGACGGCGTCCGCGCCCGCGGCGTCCGCGCAGCGCAGCACGGTGCCGGCGTTGCCGGGGTCGCGCACATGGGCGAGTACGGCCACGAGCCTGGGCCGCGCGGTGAGGATCGCGTCGAACGGCGAGTCCAGGAAGCGGCAGACGCCCACGATGCCCTGGGGGGTGACGGTCTGGGAGATCTCGGCCAGCACTTCGTCGGTCGCCAGGTGGATGCGCGCCCCGGCCGCTTCGGCGGCGGCCATGATGTCGGCGTACCGCCCGGCGGCCTCGGCGGTGGCGAACAGCTCGATCAGGGTCGCCTCGCCGTCGGCGCGGTGCAGAGCCGCTTCACGTACGGCCTGCGGCCCCTCGGCGATGAACCGGCGTTCCTTGGTACGGAAGTTGCGCCTGGCCAGCCGCTTGGCGGCGGCGACGCGCGGGGAACGCGGGGAGATCAGCTCGGCGGGGGTACCCATGATCGGTGTCTCACCTTACGTACGTACGGGACTGCAGAACACAGGAAACCCGCAGGCGGCGTGCGCCTGCGGGTCCCCTGGAGGAAGAACGTGCCCGGATCAGGCAGCGGCCTTCGGCGCGTTGACGTCGGCCGGGAGGGCCTTCTGCGCGACCTCGACCAGCGCGGCGAACGCGTTCGGGTCGTTGACGGCCAGCTCGGCGAGGATCTTGCGGTCGACCTCGATGGAGGCGGCGTTCAGACCCTGGATGAGGCGGTTGTACGTCATGCCGTTCTGGCGGGCAGCGGCGTTGATGCGCTGGATCCACAGACGGCGGAAGTCGCCCTTGCGCTTCTTGCGGTCGTTGTAGTTGTAGACCAGGGAGTGGGTGACCTGCTCCTTGGCCTTGCGGTACAGGCGCGAACGCTGACCCCGGTAGCCCTTGGCGGCCTCGAGGATCGCCCTGCGCTTCTTGTGGGCGTTGACTGCCCTCTTGACGCGTGCCACTTGTTAACTCCTTGCAGCGGGGCTGGGGTTCATAACGATGAACTCACTCAGCCCGGAAACGAATTGGTCCCGGTCGATTCGGGCTCCGGTCACCCGGAGCCGCGAGATCACTTGCCGAGAAGCTTCTTGATCTTCGGGGCGTCCGCCGGGGACACGACGACCGTGCCGGTCAGCGAGCGGGTCTTCTTGGAAGACTTGTGCTCGAGCAGGTGGCGCTTGCCGGCCTTCTCGCGCAGGATCTTGCCGGTACCGGTGATCTTGAAGCGCTTGCTGGCACCGCTGTGCGACTTGTTCTTCGGCATGGCGCCGTTCTCTCCTCGTCAGTGACGCTCCCCCGGTGGCTTCACCGGACTGCAGGAGCGTCAGATCTTGGTTTGTGGATCCGGGGCGGAATCCGGGGCCGTCTGGGTGACGGCCCCACCGATCACGCTTCGGAAGGGGTCTCGACCGGGGCTTCGACAACCTCGGCCGGGGCTTCAGCAGCGACCTCGGCCGGGGCTTCAGCAGCCTCGGCAGAAACCTCTGCGACCTCGTCCGTGGTCTCCTCGGTCGCGTAGCCCTGGCGCTCCGCCTTGCGGGCGGCCTGAGCCTCACGAGCCTCGGCCATGGCCTCGGTCTTCTTCTTGTGCGGGCCGAGAACCATGATCATGTTTCGGCCGTCCTGCTTCGGGTTCGACTCGATGAACCCAAGGTCCTCGACGTCCGAAGCGAGACGCTGCAGCAGTCGGAAACCCAGCTCGGGGCGGGACTGCTCACGACCACGGAACATGATCGTGATCTTGACCTTGTCGCCCTGCTTGAGGAACCGGACGACATGACCCTTCTTGGTGTCATAGTCGTGCGGGTCGATCTTCGGCCGGAGCTTCATCTCCTTGATGACCGTGTGCGCCTGGTTCTTGCGCGCCTCACGGGCCTTCATGGCCGACTCGTACTTGAACTTCCCGTAGTCCATGAGCTTGCACACGGGCGGACGGGCGGTCGCCGCGACCTCGACCAGGTCGAGGTCGTACTCCTGCGCCAGTTCCAGGGCCTTCGCAAGCGGCACAATGCCGACCTGCTCACCGCTGGGTCCGACAAGTCGCACCTCGGGAACGCGAATCCGGTCGTTGATGCGGGGCTCGGCGCTGATGGATCCTCCTCGGTAGCACCACACTGCTGCATGGGGAGCAGCCGTGTAACGTCTATTGCTTTTGACCAACCGAGCGGAAGCATAAAAAAATGCCCCGGACGGGACACAGGCGGGAGCTCCAAGGAATACCGGAGCACCGCCGCGTCAACCGCGGGGCGCACATCGGGCAACTCCATCGTCCGTACGGAACGATGGGCGCTACCTGACCGGTGACCCGCCGTCCGCGAGGACGGCCAGGTGGGAGATCGGAGCCTCCACTTGTGGGCCGGGCACACAGGTGTCCGGCCGGTCGTTACACAAGGTTAGCACCCTCAGGGGGGTGGGGCTAATCGGGTGCGTGGCCCTTTATCGTGTGCGTCATGAGTGACGCGACCCCCCTGAACGAAGAGACCCCCGGCTTCGACGCCATGACCCGCGACATCGCGGACGTCCCCGCTGTCGAGGTGATCACAACGGTCGCAGTGCATCTGATGAGCGCGGCCGCAGTCAACCTCGGCCTGGCCGAGGAAGGCGAGAAGCACAAGGACCTCGACGAGGCCAGGAAGCTGATCCACGCCCTGGCCGGCCTGCTGGACGCCAGCGCGACGGAGATCAGCTCCTTCCACGCGGCGCCGATGCGCGACGGGCTCAAGTCGCTGCAGCTGGCGTTCCGCGAGGCCTCTGTAGTGGCGGACGAAACCGGAAAGGGGCCCGGCGAGAAGTACACCGGGCCCGTCTACGGCTAGAGGCCCAGGAATCCAGGAGGCCCCTAGGACTCTTCTGTCGCGACCGAGGCCACGACGACCTCGGGTACGCGCACATTGACCGCGGGGTGCGTCAGCCGGTGCGCGAGCGCCGCGAGCACCCCGCCGACCAGCGGGGCCAGGATGAACAGCCAGAGCTGGGAGAGCGCTGCGGTGCCCGCGAAGATCGCCGGGCCCAGGCTCCGGGCCGGGTTCACCGACGTACCCGTCAGCGGGATGCCGATCAGGTGGATCGTGGCCAGTGCCAGACCGATGGGCAGCCCGTCGAAGCCGGTGACCGCGACCTTGTGGGTCACCGCGAGAACGACGAAGACCAGCAGGAAGGTGAGGACGACCTCGGCGAGGAAGGCTCCACCCATGTTGATGTGGACGGCGGAGCGGTCGCCGTAGCCGTTGCTGCCGAACGCGCCGCTCGTCTTCAGGCCCGGGACCTGCTTGGCCAGCAGGAAGAGCAGGGCCGCGCCGACGATGCCGCCGAGCAGCTGGGCGACCCAGTACTCGATGGCGGTACGGAGCGTGATGCGCCTGGCCACCAGCATGCCCAGGGTGACCGCCGGGTTGACGTGACAGCCGGAGATCGGACCCAGGGCGTACGCCAGCGCGAGCAGGGTGAAGCCGAAGGCGAGTGCGATGCCGATGGCGGTGATGTACTCGCCGGCGAGAACCGCGGCTCCGACCGCGAAGAAGACCAGGAGCAGAGTTCCCAGGAACTCCGCCGCAATCGTCCGAGTCTCCGTTTTCATGGGAACACCTCGCGAAGATTGTCCGATTTCTTCGCAATTATTCGCCGAGTTGCCGCACCGCGCCTGTTCTGTGTCAGCGGACGAACAGCGGAGCGTTCGGCGCGGGGGCCTCCGGCGGCAGCAGTGCAAGGTCCAGACCCCGCACCAGCCTCGCTCGCAGCGTCTCGTCGGCCGCCAGCGCCGAGGCGACGGAGCGGGCCGTCGCGCCCGGGTCGGCGCCGGGTTCCAGGACGAGGACGAGCGTGCCGTCCGCCTGGCCCGGGCCCACATGGGCGCGGAGCACGGCGGGCTCGCCGGCGACCACTGTACGTACCGCCTCGATGACGGCCGGGTCGTCGAGCGGGTCCGCGCTGGTACGGCCTTCGGCCAGTGCGCGCAGCGCCGCCCCCTTCAGCTCGTACGCGACCGGGCCCGCGAGGTCGAGCACCACCGTGTCGGCCTTCTCGTGGGCGGCCGCCTGCAGCGCCTGGTGCAGGGGCACGGCAACCGGGCGGGCCTCCGGATCCCAGCGGGCCAGGGTCTCGACGGAGGTGAACGCGGGCAGCGCGCGGCGGTCACCGGCCTGGAGCGTGGGGACGGCCATGTCGCTCGTCTTCTCCCTGCGCAGCCCGTCCTCCCCCGTCTCGACCTCGCCGAGCACGGCCACGACAGGCACCAGGAGACGGGCCTCGCGGAGGGCTTCGAGCAGCTGCGGTTCGGCCGTGCGGTCCGTCGACCAGACGGCGAGGGCCGAGGCCAGCCGGGTGTCGGCGGTGCCGTCGTCGTCGGAGAAACCGGGGTTCGGGATGTTCTTGAGCGCCACCTGCCGAGCGTATCCGCCGGGCCGGGGCGCGTTTCTCACCGGGGCTACAGGCCGGACACAGCAGCCGCCCAGGTTCGCTTCCTACCGTCCGCTCCATGCCCAGTGCTCACTCACGCCCCAGACGTGGCGGACGATCACGTCTCTGCCTGTCGGCCGCCGCCGTGGTGCTGGCCGCCGGAGGCGTATACGCGGCGCTCCCCGCCCTGGAGGCCTCGTCGCGCGACGTGTCGTCGGCCCCGTCGTCCTTCGCGTCCGCCGTCGCGGGACCATCGACACTGACGGTGGCGGAGAGCGAGGAGCCCACAGTGGATTACGACGCAGTGCTGGCCGCGGCAATGAAGTCCGTCGTGCCCGGCGCCGACGCGAAGGTGTCGGTGGCCGTGCTCGATGTGCGGAGCGGGAAGTCGGCGACGTACGGGACCGGGGCGTTCGACACCGCGAGCATCGTCAAGGTCGACATCCTCGCGGCGCTGCTGCTCGGGGCGCAGGACGACGGGCGCTCCCTCACCGCGCAGGAGAAGTCGTACGCGACCTCCATGATCGAGAACAGCAGCAACGCCTCGGCGACGGCGCTGTGGGACGCGATCGGCGGCGCTGACGGCTTGGATGCCGCGAACAAACGGCTGGGGCTCAGCGGCACCACGGGCGGCGAAGGGCCCCGGTGGGGTCTGACCCGGACGACGGCCGCCGATCAGCTGACGCTGCTGAACGTGGTGTTCGGCTCAGGTCCGGTGCTGGACGCGTCGTCACGTGCGTACATCAAGGGGCTGATGGGGCAGGTGGAGGCCGACCAGCAGTGGGGCGTCTCCGCGGCGGGCAGCAGCTGGGAGCTGAAGAACGGCTGGCTGCCCAGAAGCGCCACCGGGCTGTGGGACATCAACAGCATCGGGCACGTCACCGAGGGCGGCCGCAGCTATCTCCTCGCCGTGCTCTCCGGCGGCAACGCCTCGCAGAAGGCGGGTATTTCGCTGGTCGAGGCCGCGGCCACGACCGCTGTCACCGCCATCGCCGGCGCCGTCTGAACCCGCCGCGCCACACCACCACGGCCCCTCCGAGCAGCAGCACACCGGCGCCTCCCGCGAGCGGCACGAGCCAGGAGGACGGCCCTTCGCCCTTCTGTACGACGTCGGGCCCGGTGCCGAAATAGGTGCTGCGGTAGCGGGCGGGCGGCGCGTCGGGGGTGAGCTTCGCCGCGGCCGCGATCGCGGCCCTCGGGTCGATGAAGCCGTAGCCCCTGGCGTCGTCGCGGCCGCCCTGCGGGGCGTTGCGCGCGGTGTCCGTGAGCAGCTTCTTGATCTGGGCCGGGGTCAGCTTGGGATGGGCAGCGCGCAGCAGTGCGACCGCTCCGGAGACATAGGCGGAGGCGGCGCTGGTCCCCCAGCCCTTGTAGTACTTGCGGTCCGGGTCGGCGATGACCACGGCGTCGCCGGGGGCGCTGACCGTGGCGTACCAGTGGCGGGTGGAGAAGGAGGCGTGGGTGCCGTTCTGGTCGACGGCCGCGACCGCTATCACGCCGGGGTAGGCGGCCGGGTACGAGATGTGGTCGCCGTCCTCGCCGCCGTTGCCCGCCGACGCGACCACGACGGCGCCCTTGGCGAGCGCGTACTGCACCGCCGCGTCCTCGGTGGCCTCCGGGTGGGCGGAGGCGCTGTCGTCGCCGAGGGAGAGGTTGATGACGTCCGCACCGTGGTCGGCGGCCCAGCGGATGCCCTCGGCGAGTGCGCTGCCCTTGCTCGAACGGGCCTGCTTGCGGGCCGGGTCGGTGGACTCCAGGATCACTCTGACCGGCAGGATCTTCGCCTCGGGGGCGATGCCGAGCACCCCGTCCTCACGTCCTGCGCCGTGCCCGTGGCCCGCGATGATCCCGGCCATCGCGGTGCCACGGGCACGG
>NZ_JAFLRJ010000484.1 GCF_017315755.1 Streptomyces beijiangensis | reverse complement strand
CCCCAGCCCGCTCCGGGCGGCTGGGCGTCGGACCACTTCGGGGCGGAGCCGGACTCTCCCTCGGCCTTCGGCAGGGAGGTGCCCCCTGCGGGCTCGGCAGGCCGGGGTACGCCCGGGTCCTGGCCGTCGGAGGGGGCGGATCCGGGCGAGGCCCAGCCCGGAGAGTCGTTCACGGGAATTGCTCCTTCACGGTGCCCGACCGCGGTTGCGGCGGCAGGTTGCAAGCCATCGTGCCATGTGGTTCGCGGCGATGGATCAGGTGCTGCAACTCCTTTGCGCCTTCAATTGGCGGCGGGTCACGGGGCAGACTGGGCGGATGGCCGATCAGGACGTGCACAGCCCGCTGGTATCCGAGCCGACCGAGCTCCCTTCGCTGCGGTGGGACGAACCACCTGAGGGGCCCGTGGTGGTGCTGCTCGATCAGACGCGGCTGCCCGCCGAAGAGGTCGAGCTGGTGTGCACGGATGTCCCCGCGCTGGTGCGGGCGATCC
>NZ_JAFLRJ010000483.1 GCF_017315755.1 Streptomyces beijiangensis | reverse complement strand
GGATCGCCGGGGCGTACGGGGTCGCGCTCGCTGCCGTACGCGGGTACGACGTGGACGAGGCGACCGCGCTGCTCGCGGGGGCGCGGCCCACCGCCGTGAACCTCGGGTACGGGGTGCGGCGGGCCGCCGACGCGTACCGGGCGGCGCTGCAGGTGGACGGCGACCCTCAGCGGGCGGCCGGTGCGGCGCTGGCCGCTGCCGTGGCCCTGCACCGGGAGGATGCGGAGGCCAGCGCGCGGATGGCCGCGCACGGGCTGACGCTGCTCGACGAGCTGCTGCC
>NZ_JAFLRJ010000482.1 GCF_017315755.1 Streptomyces beijiangensis | reverse complement strand
TCCCTGCCCAGCCCTTGGACCTTCAGGACGGGCTCGGCGATCCCGGAGTCGACGATCGGCCGCTCGGGGAAGACGTACTCGACGTTGCGGCCTGTCATCAGGGCGACGACGTCCCGCGTCGGGGTGTCCTTCGCCGGGAGCCCTACGGCGACGGCCCGCCCGTCCTTGAGGACGGTCACCCGGTCTCCGATACGGCGGATCTCCTCCAGCCGGTGGGAGATGTAGACGACGGCCACCCCGCTCGCGGTGAGACTGCCGACGATGCGGAAGAGGTTGTTGACCTCGTCGGGGTCGAGGGCGGCCGACGGTTCGTCCATCACGATGAGCCGTACGTCGTGGGACAGTGCGCGCGCCATGGAGACGATCTGCTGCTGGGCGGCGGAGAGCGTTCCGACGAGCCGACCTGCGTCGATCTCGGGGTGGCCGAGCCGCTTGAGCAGTCCGGTGGCCGCGGCCCGCGCCTCCCTCCCTCGTACGACGAATCCGGCGGTGGTCGGTTCGTGCCCGAGGAAGACGTTCTCGGCAACGGACAGGNNTCCAGGTCCACGCCGTCGAGGGCGCGCACGCCGGGGAACGACTTGGTGATGCCGGACATCGTGAGCAACGGTGGTTCTGGTGCCATGACGGATCCCCTTGGCGGGTACAGGCCGGTTTCAGGGCAGGACAGAGCGCGGTGCTGGTGCAGGTGCAGGTGCTGTGTGCGTGTTCCGTACGGGCGGTACGACTCTCCGGGCTAGGCCGGTGAGAACAGGTGGTCGCTGATCAGGCGGGCCGCGCCGATCACTCCGGCCTGCGGCCCCAACTCCCCCAGGACGATGGGCAGATTGCCGGTCGCCAGGGGAAGCGACTGGCGGTAGACCTGGGTGCGTACGCTCGCCAGCAGCGTATGACCGAGGCCGGTCACCCCGCCTCCGATCACCACCAGGCCCGGGTTGAAGAAGGAGACCAGACCGGCGATGACCTGCCCGACCCGGTTTCCGCCCTCACGGATCAGGTCGAGCGAGGTGGCATCACCGGCGGCCG
>NZ_JAFLRJ010000481.1 GCF_017315755.1 Streptomyces beijiangensis | reverse complement strand
GACGTGAGGCGCGGGATGGAGCCCAGCAGGCCCCAGCTGTAGGGGTGTTCGGGGGTGCGCAGGATGTCGCGTACCGAACCCCGCTCCACACAGCGGCCCGCGTACATCACCATCACGTCGTCGGCGACCTTGGCCACCACGCCCAGGTCGTGGGTGATGATGATGNNGGTGGTCGGCTCGTCCGCGATGATCAGGTCCGGGTTGCAGACGAGCGACATCGCGATCATCACGCGCTGGCGCATACCGCCGGAGAACTGGTGCGGATAGTCGTTCACCCGCTCCCTGGGCTGCGGGATGCCGACCTTCCCGAGCATCTCGATCGCCCGCTCCTTGGCCTCCTTGCGGGACGCGCCCATATGCGCGATGTACGGCTCGGCGATCTGCCGGCCCACCGTGTAGTACGGCGAGAGGGCGGCCAGCGAATCCTGGAAGATCATGGCCATCTTCTTGCCGCGCAGGTGCGACAGGGTCCGCTCCGAGGCCCCGGTCAGCTCCTGCCCGTCCAGCAGGATCTCGCCGCGCACCTCGGTGTTGCGCGGGTTGTGCAGCCCCAGGATCGCCAGGTTGGTCACGGACTTCCCCGAGCCCGACTCACCCACGATGCCCAGGGTGGAGCCGCGTTCCAGGTCGAAGGAGAGGCCGTCGACCGCCTTGACGGTGCCGTCCTCGGTACTGAATCGGACATACAGATCGCGGACCGAGAGGAAGGGCTGGGACGGTGTGTCCACCGGCTCGGCCTCAGGCTTGGTGAGGATGGTCACGGGCTGTTCTCCTACGGTGTGCGGCAGCTGGGCGGGGTCCTGGGCGGGCGTACAGGGGTGCTCAGGCGAGCCGCATCCGCGGGTCGATGAAGGCGTACAGCGTGTCGATCACGATGTTGGAGCAGACGATGATGGTGGCTCCGATGAGCATCACCGCCATCTCCAGCGGCAGGTCGCTGCGGAGGACCGCCTGGACCGAGAGGCTGCCCAGGCCGTGCAGGCCGAAGGTGACCTCGGTGATGATCGCCCCGCCGAGTACGGCGCTCAGGTCCACGCCGAAGATGGTGACGATGGAGGCCATCGCGCCGCGCAGCGCGTACCGCATGAACACATAGCGCTCGGACAGGCCCTTGGCGCGGGCGGCCCTGATGTGTTCCTCCGACATCTGCTCGACCATCAGCGAGCGTGTCTGCCGGCTGTAGTTCGACCAGAAGATCACCGACATGACCAGGGAGGGCAGGATCATCCCGGTGACGGAGCTCAGGGGGGCGTTCGCCCAGTCCACGTCGTGCCCGCGGTTCAGCAGGTGCAGGTTGGTGGAGAGCACCAGGATGGCGATCGGGCCGATGAAGTAGATCTGCACCGAGTTGCCCAGGAGCGAGATCGCGCTGGCGAACCGGTCGAAGAACTTGCCCTGCTGCCAGGCGGAGATGAGCCCCAGGCCGACCCCGACGGTCAGGAAGGTCGCGGCGCCGCCGACGGCCAGCGTGAGCGTGGTGGGGTAGCGGTCGGCGATGGTGGGCCAGACCGGCTGCTGGTCGGCGAAGGAGTAACCGAAACAGGGCGCGGGGCAGTTGCCGGCGGGCAGATGGCGGCCGGTGAAGATGCCCGACATGAAGTTCCAGTACTGGGTCCAGATCGGCAGATCGAGTCCGAGGTTCTTGCGGATGAGTGCGACGTTCTGCGGGTCGCAGTTCTTTCCGCAGGACAGCAGCGCCGGGTCCGAGGGCAGGAAGAAGAACAAGAAGTAGGTGATGGCGCTGATCAGCAGCAGGATGACTGCGGCGCCGAGCAGCCGTCGCGCAAGAAATCGGAGCATCGGTGAGGCTCTTCCATGGGGATACGGGTCCCCCGGCCCGGCTCGTGGGAGACCGGGCCGGGGGACCTGACTGGGCTGCTGCGGCTACTGCTTCACGAAGACGGTGTTCGGGTTGACGGTTCCGTACACCTGGTTGTAGGTGACGCCGCCGAGTCCGGATCCGTAGAGGTTGAAGTACTTGTCGAAGATGAACGGGATCTGCGACGTGTCGGTCTTCAGGACGTACTCCGAGAGCGTGCGCCACTCGTCGTTCTGCTTGGTGATGTCCGTGATCGCCTGGATGCGGTCGATCTCGGTGTTCACGTGCTCGTCGTTGAGGAACGAGTAGTTGTTGGTGCCGTCGGCGAGGTTGCGGCCGTCCATGGTCGGCGGGACCACGGTCGAGGCGCTCGGCCAGTCGGCGCCCCAGCCGGTGCGGTAGATGTCGTACGGCGTCGCGACCTTGCCGACCACCGTGTAGTACGAGGTCGGGTCGATGGCCTTGCGCTGTACGTCGAATCCGGCCTTGTCCAGGGCGTTCTTGACGGTCAGTGACACCGCCTGCCAGCGCGGGGTGTTGGCATAGGCGTAACTGATCTTGTACTTGCCCGTGACGCCGGCTTCCTTGAGGAGCCCCTTGGCCTTCTCGATGTCACCGGTGGTGTTGGTGAGCTTGTTGAACGGGTCGAACTTCTTCCACCCGGCCACGGTCGGGCTGAGCAGCGTGGTGCCGAGCTCGCCCTGTGCGCCACCGCCGAATGCCTGCTGGACCTGCTTCATCGGGAAGGCGTACATCAGCGCCTGGCGGATCTTCGGGTCCTTGATCCGCTTGGTGTTGATGTTCATGACCTCGACGTACGGCTGGTACTCGTTGACCGTCCGCGCCTTGTACTGCGCGTCCGTCGTCAGCGTCTGCATCTTCGACGGGTCGGAGGAACCGGAGAGGTTCACCGCGAACTTGTCGAGACCGGAGTCGGCGGCCAGCCGGTTGGTGAGACCCGGCTCGGCGATGCCGAGCTGGAACTCCCACTTGTCCGGGTAGGCGTTGCGGATCGAGTCGGTCTTCGGGTCCCAGTTGGGGTTGCGCACGAAGCTCAGGGACTTGCCCGCCTTGTACGAGGCGATCTTGTAAGGCCCGGTGGAGACAGGGTGGTTGTTGTACTTGACCTTGTCGTCCTTGGCCTTCTGCACCGGCGAGATGTTCGGCATCGCCATGGCGTACGGGGTGTCCGCGTGCGCGTCCTTGAAGTGGAAGACGATGGTCTTGTCGTCCGGTGTGGCGATGGCCGTGTCGGGGATCGACTGGCCGGTGTACGGGCCCTTGTAGGCCTTGCGGTAGTCCGGGCCGAACAGCCACTTCTGGACGTACTGCGGGCCCTGGGTCTGGTAGTCGGCGAAGAGCCGCTCGATCCCGTACTTGACGTCCTTGGACGTGATCGCGCTGCCGTCCTCGAACTTCACCCCGTCCTTGAGGGTGTACGTCCAGGTCTTGGCGCCGTCCGACGAGGTGCCGGCGTCGGTGGCGAGGTCGCCGACCAGCGTGGTCTTGCCCGTCTTGGGGTCGATCTTGTACCCGGTGAGCGAGCGGTTGTAGAGCAGCTGGACCGAGAGCTGGTCGCTCACGTACTGCTGGCCGGGGTCGAGATAGTCGAAGCCCGCCTGGTCGAGGTCGTAGGCGGTGCCGCCGGGCTTCGCCCCGGTGACCGCGGTGGCGGGTCCGGTCGAGTCGGCCTTGGTGCCGATGCCGAAGTTCTGCACCGTGGCTTTCTTGCCTTCGCCGGCTTTTTTGCCGTCGTCGGCTGCGCCGCCGCTGCTGCATGCAGCAGACAGTGTCAAAGTCCCCACCGCCAGAAACGCGGAGGCATAACGTGCCCTGCGAATTCTCATTGATTCCTGCCTGTTGTGATACGAGCGAAACGAGCGATTCGGGCGAATCGAGCGATCAGCGGACGGTCTTGGGGTCGATTGCGTCCCGGACCGAATCCCCGAGCAGGTTGAAGGCGACCACGAAGATCACCATCGCGATGCCGGGGAAGAACATGAAGGTGATGTCGGATTCGAAGTAATTGGCGCCGGACTGGAAGAGCAGGCCCCAGTCGGGAGTGGGCGGCAGAACTCCGACACCGAGATACGAGAGCCCTGCTTCCGCTGTCACATTGACCGGAAGGAGCAGGGTGAACTGCACCAGGATCGTGGACCAGATATTCGGCAGCAGTTCTTTTCTGATGATGCGCCAGTTGGAAGCCCCGCTGAGCCTGGCAGCCTCGATGAACTCGCGTTCCCGCAGGGAGAGGATCTGGGCGCGCACCAGCCGGCCCACCGACATCCAGCCGAGCAGGAACTGCACCAGGATCAGGGCCACGACCCGGAGATAGGTCGGTTCCTCGTCTCGGGGAGACACGAAGAGGGCGATGATCACCGGAGTGAAGGCGATGAAGAAGAGCTGCTGCGGAAAGGACAGCATCAGATCGGAGAACCGGCCGACGAAGTAGTCCACCTTGCCGTGCATATAGCCCTGTACGAGGCCGATCAGTACACCCACGGCGACCGAGACAAGGGTCACCGCGAGGGCAATGAAGAGCGACGTGCGAATCCCGTAGATCAGCAGGGTGAAGACATCGCGCCCCAGGTTCGGCTCGATGCCGAACCAGAAGTCGCTGTCGATGCCCCCGTTGGGTTTCAGGGGGATGCCGTAGCTGTTCAGCAGGCCCCTGTCCTGGCCGTAGAGCTGGTAGGGATCCTTGCCGTACAGCTTCGAGATCAGGGGCGCGGCGAGGGCGACGAGGATGAAGCCGATCACGGTGAGCGCGCAGGCGATCCCGACGCGGTCCCGCTTGAACCGCACCCATGCCAGCTGTCCCGGGGACCTGCCGACGAGCTCGGCGACAGGCGTACCGGCGACGGTTGCGGACGGATCGCCCGCCGGAACCGGATCACTGGGTTCCGTAGCGGCCTGGGTTGGACTGGTCATCGCGCATTGCCCCCGCACCAAGAGACCGTGTGACGCCCGTAGACATCGACTGATTGACGGGAACTCTCACCAGGTCAACGGTGCACGTCAAGGGGCTTGGTGAAGGTGTTGCGCGGAACGCCCGTGATTTTGCAGAGACTTTCTGGCATTGAGTCGTCAAAGAGCTTGACAGGGGTGCCGGGTGGGCGGCATTTCAAGATAAATAGCCATCAAAATCGTTAACGTGCAGGCAACTTGACTGTCGCAACACCGATATACGAACGCGCCACTCTGAACACCGTACGGCCGTGCGGGTGCCGTAGGCCGGCCGGGGTGCGCCATGTCATCCCGGCCGGTCGCACTCGTATTGCCCTGCCTCTTGTTCAATTGCCGCACGGCGGTGGATGATCGCGGGCGTGCTACTCACTCGTGGTGCCCGAGTCACCGGCGCCGTCGTGTGCGTGCTGCTCGCGCTGATCGCAGGGTCCTGGATCGCCCGCGATCTCAACACCGCCGACGGGCCCGCCCAGTTGTGGCGGTTCTGGGAGTCAGGACCCTCCGGTCTCGGGCAGGCGTCGCTGACGACCACGCTGTACGACCTGCTGCTGGTCGTCGTGTACGCGGCCGTGGCACTCGCCGCCCTCCGCTCGCCGCTCGCCGCCCAGGCCCTGGTCGCCGCGGCCGTGATCACGCTGGTCGTACGGCTGCCCGCGCTCTGGGTGGTGCGGGCCGGCTGGATGCGGCAGTGGTCCGGGCCCGATCTGCGCGACCGGGCGCTGTGGAGCGCCTTCGCCGCGATCGGGGGTGCGCTCGTGCTGCTGATCGTGGCGGCGGCGGGGCGCAGGCGAGCTGACAGTGCGTACGACGAGGACGACCGTGTGCCGACCCGGCCGCTGCTGGGCGCCGGGGTGACGGCCTTTCTCTTCCTGGGAGTCGCCGGGGGTGCCACGCTGGCCTGGGAGGGCTGGACGGCCTTCGATCTGGTGGACATCAGCAGGCGGGCGTACGAGAACCGCTTCACCGGCGAGGCGGGGCTCTACACCCCGCTGCTCGGGGTCCCGGCCGGCTGGCTGAACGTGACGCTCGGCGGGCTGAGCCTGGTGGCGGCCGTCGCGGCCGTGGCCCGCGCCCGGTTCTCGCGGCCGCTCGGTCTGGTGGTGGCCCTCGTCCTGGCGGGCGCGGGCGGGATGTACCTGTCGATCGTGCTGCGGGGCGGCCTGATCCGGCACCTCGACGAACTGCCCGCCCGCGGTCAACTGCTGGTCTATACGCAGCTGTTCTATCTGCTGGCGGGCGTGGTGGTGCTGGCCGTACTGGCCCGGCGGGGCGTGCACGACGAGGCCGGGGATCCGGCCCCGTCGTGCACGCCCCGCCGGG
>NZ_JAFLRJ010000480.1 GCF_017315755.1 Streptomyces beijiangensis | reverse complement strand
GGCAGCCAGTACCAGGGCGTCCCTCAGCAGGGCGGCTGGGGCGGCCCGCAGCAGGGCGGCGGCTGGGGACAGCCTCCGGCGGCCAAGCCGGGTGTCATCCCGCTGCGCCCCCTCGGAGTCGGCGAGATCCTCGACGGTGCGGTCTCGACCATGCGCGCCCACTGGCGCACCGTGCTCGGCCTCACGCTCACCGTCGCCGTGGTCACTCAGCTCTGCGACATCCTGGTCCAGCGCTTCCTGCTGCCCGACCCGGTGACCCTCGATCCCGACGCCACCGGCACCGAGGCCCTCAACCAGGCCTTCGACTCGATGCAGTCCAGCCTGCTGGCACTGGCCCCCACGCTGGTCATCACGCTCGTCGGCACACTCTTCACCACGGCGATGCTCACGATGGTGATCAGCCGCTCCGTGCTCGGCCGCCCGGTGACGCTCAAGGAAGCCTGGGGCGAAGCACGCCCCCGGCTGGCCGGCCTCCTCGGTCTGACCCTGCTCCTCGCTCTGATGTCCGGCGCGATCCTGGCCGTCGGCATCCTCCCCGGCGCCCTCATCGGATCGGCCGGCGGCGCGGTACTCGCCGCATTCGGCGGTCTCGCGGCCCTGGTCGTCGTGGTGTGGCTGATGATCCGCTTCACGCTCGCCTCCCCCGCGCTGATGCTGGAACGACGGGGCATCGTCCAGTCCCTGCGCCGCTCGGCCAAGCTGGTCAGGGGCACCTGGTGGCGGATCTTCGGCATCACGCTCCTCACCATCGTGCTGACCCTGGTCGTCTCCATGATCATCGGGATTCCGTTCTCCGCGATCGCCATCGCCGTGGACGGCAACAGCTTCAGCGACCTGTTCTCCGGAACCACACCCGACTTCGGGTGGCCCTACCTGATCGTCAGCGGCATCGGCGCGGTGATCGCCTCGACGATCACCTACCCGATCTCCGCCGGTGTGACGGTCCTGCTCTACGTGGACCAGCGCATCCGCCGCGAAGCCCTCGACCTCGAACTCGCGCGCGCCGCAGGCCTGCCCGGCTACGAGACCACCGGGAGCTGATGCGGTGTCGGCTCCGGGGGGCTGGACAACAACGCGGCTGCTGACCCGCGCAGGCACGACCACACCGACACCACCGGTGGACATCTCACGCGACCCCGCCCGCGAGGCGGCGAAGCGCGAACTGTCCAAGCCGATGTACCACGAGAACGACCCGAGTCTGCTCCGGCGCGGCATCGACCGCTTCTGGGACTGGCTCGGCGGCCTGTTCGACGCCGCCTCCGGGGCCGCCCCCGGAGGCGTACTCGGCCTCGTCGTCATCGTCCTGCTCGTCCTCGCACTGATCGCCGCCCTCTGGTGGCGCCTGGGCACCCCGCAGCGGCTCCCCACCTCCGCGTCCACGCTCTTCGACGACCGGCCGCGCACCGCGGACGAGCACCGCACCGCGGCCGAAACCCATGCAGCCGGCCACGCCTGGACCCCGGCCGTCCAGGAACGGATGCGCGCCATCGTGCGCTCCCTGGAAGAACGCACCCTGCTCGACCCCCGCCCGGGCCGCACCGCGGACGAGGCGGCAGCCGAAGCCGCCCGCCCGCTCCCTGCCCACGCGGGCCGACTGCGCTCCGCAGCCCGCGAGTTCGACGACATCACATACGGCGGACGTACGGCGGACGAGCAGGCATACCTGCGTCTGACCGCGCTCGACCACGACCTGGAGCGCACAAAGCCCCTGCTGGCAGCAGCTCCCCAGGGAGCCGCCGGATGACCGCCCCCGCTGCTCCCGCCACTTCGCTCTCCCCCAGCGCCCGCCAGATATGGACCCGCGGCCGGGGTCTCCTCGTCGCGCTCGCCCTCCTCCTCGTGGCCGGCATCGCCTTCGCCGCCATACGGTCCGGGGACCAGCACGGCAGCCTCGACCCGCGCTCCGCCGACCGCAACGGCAGCCGTGCAGTGGCCGAGCTCCTCAAGGACCGCGGCGTCTCCACCCGGGTCGTCACCACACTCGACGAGACCGTCACCGCGGCCGCCCCGGACACCACTCTCCTGGTGACCACCCCCGACCTCCTGACCCCGCATCAGCAGAAGACACTGCGCGCCGCCATCGTCCAGGCCGGCGGCCGTACCGTCCTCCTCGCCCCGGGACCACCGTCCGTCTCCAGGCTCGCCCCCGGTGTACGGGCCGGAGCCCCCGCCTCGGTCTCCGCCCGCGCCCCTGAGTGCGCTCTGCCCGCCGCCGTCCGCGCGGGCCCCGCAGACACAGGCGGCATCCGCTACTCGGCCCCCGGCCTCGACGCCTCCGGCTGCTACCCCGCAGGTGACCGCCCCACCCTGCTCACCGTTCCGTCCACCGGCGCCGACGACGGCGACACCGTCCTGCTCGGCGCACCGGACATCCTCCTCAACCACCGGCTCGGCGACGAGGGCAACGCCTCGCTCGCCCTCCAACTCCTCGGCTCCCGGCCCCATCTCGTCTGGTACCTCCCCTCGCTCGGCGACGCCTCCGCCATCGACGGCGGCAATCAGAGCTTCTTCGACCTCATCCCGTCCGGCTGGCTCTGGGGAACACTCCAACTCGCCCTGGCCGCCGCCCTCGCCGCTGTCTGGCGTGGCCGCCGCCTGGGTCCCCTGGTCGCCGAACGCCTCCCCGTCACCCTCCGCGCCTCCGAATCCACCGAGGGCCGCGCCCGTCTCTACCGCAAGACGAACGCCCGCGACCGCGCAGCCGCAGTGCTCCGCTCGGCAGCCCGCACCCGTCTCGCCCCGCTCCTGGGCGTCCCTCCCTCCGAGGC
>NZ_JAFLRJ010000479.1 GCF_017315755.1 Streptomyces beijiangensis | reverse complement strand
CGGCGGGCCGCCCCACCCCGCTCTGGCACGTCAACGCCCCCGCCGACCGTGCGGTCTTCGCGGGCGAGGCGCGCGGGCTCTGGCTGTGGGCGATCGTCTGGCCCGAGCAGTCGGGGCTGCTGATGTACGACGAGCTGGTGCTCACGGATCTCCGGGACGCGGGCGCGGAAGTCGATCTGGTGCCGTGCGGAGCGCTGTCGCCCCGGCTGCTGGCGTAGCCGTACGGCAGCTCATCGAAGGCTCCTCGCGGCTGCGCGGCCCCGCAGGTCCCGGCCGCACCACGCGTTACTCTTGACCGTCCCCCTGCCAGTCCCCGCCGCCCTGGAGTCCGCGTCGTGCGCATCGATCTGCACACCCACTCCAAGGCCTCGGACGGTACGGACACCCCGGCCGAGCTGGTCCGCAACGCGGCCGCCGCCGGCCTGGACGTCGTGGCGCTCACCGACCACGACACCACCCGCGGCCACGCCGAGGCGATCGCCGCCCTTCCCGCCGGACTGACGCTGGTCACGGGCGCAGAGATCTCCTGCCGCATCGACGGCGTGGGCATGCACCTCCTCGCGTACCTCTTCGACCCCGAAGAGCCGGAGTTCCTCCGCGAGCGCGAGCTGCTGCGCGACGACCGGGTCCCGCGCGCGCAGACGATGGTCCGCACACTGCAGGAGCTGGGCGTCCCGATCACCTGGGAACACGTCGCGCGCATCGCGGGCGACGCCTCGCTCGGCCGCCCGCACATCGCCACCGCCCTCGTCGAGCTGGGTGTGGTGGAGACCGTCTCCGACGCCTTCACGCCCGAGTGGCTGGCCGACGGCGGGCGGGCGTACGCGGAGAAGCACGAGCTGGACGCCTTCAAGGCGATACGCCTGGTCAAGCAGGCCGGCGGGGTCACCGTCTTCGCGCACCCGCAGGCCGTCAAGCGGGGCGAGGTCGTGCCCGAGAGCACGATCGGTGATTTCGCCGCGTACGGCCTCGACGGCATCGAGGTCGACCACATGGACCACGACGCACCGACCCGCGCACGGCTGCGCACCCTCGCGGCCGACCTCGGGCTGCTCGCCACCGGATCCAGCGACTACCACGGCAGCCGCAAGTTCGTGGAGCTCGGGGAGTGCACCACCGACCCCGAGGTCTACGGCGAGATCACCCGGCGTGCGACGGGAGCCTTCCCGGTGCCTGGCGCCGGCGGACGCTGACCTCTTCTTCTTTCCGTAACCCCCTCTTCTCACCCCTCACGCGCAAGGCCTCACTGTGTTCGACGTTGCCGTTTTCGGATCCCTCTTTGTCACGCTTTTTGTGATCATGGACCCTCCTGGGATCACCCCGATCTTCCTCGCGCTCACCGCGGGCCGACCTGCCAAGGTGCAGCGCAAGATGGCGCTGCAGGCGGTGATGGTGGCCTTCGGCGTGATCGCCGTCTTCGGCCTGCTCGGCCAGCAGATCCTGGACTATCTGCATGTCTCCGTCCCCGCGCTGATGATCGCGGGCGGTCTGCTGCTGCTCCTGATCGCGCTCGACCTGCTCACCGGCAAGACGGACGAGCCGACGCAGACCAAGGACGTCAATGTGGCGCTCGTACCGCTGGGCATGCCGCTGCTCGCGGGCCCCGGCGCGATCGTCTCGGTCATCCTGGCCGTGCAGCACGCGGACACCGCGGCGCAGCAGGTCTCGGTCTGGGCGGCGATCATCGCCATGCACCTCGTGCTCTGGGTGACCATGCGCTACTCGCTGCTGATCATCCGCGTGATCAAGGACGGCGGCGTGGTCCTGGTGACCCGGCTGGCGGGCATGATGCTTTCGGCGATCGCCGTGCAGCAGATCATCAACGGGGTCACCCAGGTCATCAAGAACAGCTGACCGGCCGCCCCGCGCAACGCAAGGCGCCCCCGTGCATGTGCACGGGGGCGCTTCGTCTTTAGCGTCTTCTATGGCGTCGTAAGGGTTACGAAGCCGAACTGTCGGCCGGGCGGATGTAGATGCGCTGGCCGATTGCCGCGGCCTGCTGCACGATCCGGTTGACGGAGGCGGCGTCCACAACGGTGCTGTCCATGGCAGTGCCATCGACGTCGTTGAGGCGCATGATTTCGAAGCGCATGGCTTCTCCCTTCGTCCGATCCTCCTGCTGGAGAACTGTGTGTTGTACGGGTATTGACTCTGCTCCCGTGCTGCGTCTGGGCGATTGCCCGTCCGTTAAGAGTGGATTGCGTGGCAAGAGTGCCCCACGTTCACAATGGGTCCAACGGCTTGCCTTCCTCAAACATTCCCTACGCTAAGGAAAAGTTTCGCGAGCCTAAATATCGGCCGGTGGGCGGACCGGTTGTGCGCCTCGCGTGCCGCCCGGGACAATGGGCGGCGTATGAATGACGACGCAGACATCAGCGCTCACCTGCAGCGCACCAACGAGCTCCTCACGCGCGTGCTCGCCGAGGTGGCCAAGACCCCGTCCACGCATGCGATCTTCGTGGACGCCGGATACGTCTATGCCGCGGGAGGCCTGCTGGTCACCGGGACGGAGGACCGGCGGTCCTTCGACCTCGACGCGGAGGGGCTGCTGGAGGCCTTCATCGACAAGGCGCGGATCATCTTCGCGGACAGTCGGCTGCTGCGGGTGTACTGGTACGACGGCGCAAGGCGCCGTATCCACACCCCCGAACAGCAGTCCATCGCCGAGCTCCCCGACGTCAAGGTGCGCCTCGGCAACCTCAACGCCAACAACCAGCAGAAGGGCGTCGACTCCCTGATCCGCACCGATCTGGAGTCCCTCGCCCGCCATCGCGCCATCTCGGACGCGGCCCTGGTCGGCGGCGACGAGGACCTGGTGTCGGCCGTCGAGGCCGCGCAGGGTTACGGGGCGCGGGTCCACCTCTGGGGCATCGAGGCCGCGGAGGGCATGCGCAACCAGGCCGAACCGCTGCTCTGGGAGGTCGACAGCCAGCGCACCTTCGACCTGGACTTCTGCAAGCCGTATGTGACCCGGCGGCCGGTCACCACGTACGAGCAGGAGAGCACCCCGCTGCCCTCGCGCGAGGACATCCGCTTCGTCGGCGCCCAGATCGCCGCGACGTGGCTCTCGGAGCGGGGCCGCGAAGCCCTCGCCGATCTGCTGCCGAGCCGGCCCTATCTGCCGGGCCCCGTGGACCAGGAGCTCCTGGTGGACGCGGAGCGGCTGCTCCAGCGGTCGCTGCGGGGGCACGGGGATCTGCGGCGGGCGCTGCGCGACGGTTTCTGGAACCACCTCCAGTCGCAGTACTGAGCACTCAGCCCCGGAGACCGTCCCAGAACGCGGCGAGTGCGGCGGCGGTCTCCGCCGGCCGGTCGGTGTTGGGGGAGTGCTCGGCGCCTTGGATCACGGTGCGCCGGGCGCCGAGCCGCTGGGCCGTCGCGTCGAGGAGCGGCACCGGCCAGGTGTCGTCGCGCTCTCCCGAGACGATGTGCTTGGGCAGGGAGACGGCGGCGAGCTCGTCGGTGCGGTCCGGTTCCAGGGTCAACTGGCTTCCGGTGGCGATGAGTTGGGCGGGGTTGTGCAGCAGCCAGCGCCGACGCATGTCGCTGTCGTCGTCCCCCTCCGCGGGTGGGTCCATCGCCCGCATCGCCTCCCACACCTGCGCCATGTCCATCACCGCGAGGGCGTCGCCGAGCAGCTTGATCTTCTGCTGCTGCTCGACGGTGACCTGGGCGGGACCGGATGACATGAGGGTGAGCGAGGCGAAGGGGGAAGGGCGCGGGTCGATGAGCACGGCGGCGCGGGCGATCTGGCCGCCGAGGGAGTGCCCGACGAGGTGGACGGGGGTCGCGAGGGCCTGGGCCTGGGCGACGAGGTCCCTGGCCAACTCGGCCTGTGCGTAAGCCACTTGATCTGCCGGACCCTCGGACTCGTACTGTCCGCGGCCGTCGACGGCGACGGTACGGTACCCGGCCGCTGCGAGCGGCTCCAGCAGGGCGATGAAGTCCTCTTTGGACCCCGTGTACCCGGGAGCGAGCAGAGCGGTGCCGCGGATCTCGCCGGCGGGCGAGGTGTCCAGCACGGCGAAAGAGCCACGTGCGGTGGGGAGCGGGTGGGCAC
>NZ_JAFLRJ010000048.1 GCF_017315755.1 Streptomyces beijiangensis | reverse complement strand
CCCTCGTACCCCCGGATGAGCTGGCAGGATGGAGAGACATGGTGCGTACGGGGCACGGGCGGCCTGCCCCGGTCCCGCCAGGAGTCCGGCCGTGGGGGCCGGGCGGAGGACCACGGGGAGCTGGGACAAGCTGATGGCCAAGGGCAGCGGAATCGTACTGAGGGACGTCCTCGACATCAGGGAGGACGTGCACTCCGGCGACTTCAAGGTCGAGCTGTCGGCGGGGTTCGACGGGTCGGCAGCCGGCTCGATCGAGCAGTACGTGGTCACCCCTCAGCTCCAGGAGCAGTTCTCCACCGCCCTCAAACTGATCCGCGGCGCCCTGCGCAAGAACACTTCGTACGCCGCCTACCTGCATGGTTCCTTCGGCGCCGGTAAGAGCCACTTCCTCACCGTGCTGCACGCCGTGCTCAACGGGGACCCGGCCGTCCAGGAGAAGACCCGGCTGCGCGAGACGGTCGCCGAGCACGCGGACTGGCTGCCGGGCAAGTCGTTCCTCATGACGCCCTACCACCTGGTCGGCGCCGTGAGCCTGGAGGCGGCGCTGCTCGGCGGGTATGTGAAGACCGTACGGCGTCTGCATCCGGACGCCCCCACCCCGCTGGTCTACCGCTCCGACTCGCTCCTCGCCGACGCCCGCGGACTGCGGGCCTCCATCGGTGACGAGGCGTTCCTGCGGCTGCTCCCCGCGCCCAAGGCTCCGGCCGTCGCGCCGCAGCAGGAAAGCGACGAGGCCGAGGACGACGACGAGGACGCCCCGCTGACCCCTATCGGCATCGTGCCCGCGCAGGGCTGGACCACCGCCGCCCTGGACGCCGCCTTCGCGGCCCCCGCCCAGGACCCCCGCCGTGACCAGCTGGTGCGCGCGCTGTTCGACGGCCCCCTGAAGTCGTACGGGGGCAGTGCGGGCGGCGATCCGGAGGCGTTCCTCTCGCTGGACGACGGTCTCAGCGAGATCAGCAAGCACGCGCAGGCCCTCGGCTACGACGGGGTGGTGCTCTTCCTCGACGAGCTGGTGCTGTGGCTGCAGGCCAAGATGTCGAACCGCGCCTTCATCAACGACGAGATCCAGAAGCTCGTCAAGCTCATCGAGTCCAGCAACCCCGACCGGCCGGTGCCGATCGTCTCCTTCATCTCCCGTCAGCGCGACCTCTCCCAGCTCGTCGGCTCCGACATCCTCGGCTCCGACGTGGAGAACCTGCAGAACGCCCTGGAATACCTCAAGGAACGGTTCACCGTCGTCGACCTGGAGGACAGCAACCTCCCCGACATCATCAAGGAGCGGGTCCTCAGGCCAAAGCGCGGACAAGAGGCAGCACTTGAGGCCGCGTTCGCCGGAATCGACAAGTCCGGTCAGCTGGTCAAGGACGTCCTGCTCGACGGGGACGGTGCGACCGGCGCCGACTGGGACGACTTCCGGGCCGTGTACCCGCTCTCGCCCGCCCTCCTCAATGTGCTCGTCGCACTCTCCGGGGTTCTCCAGCGCGAGCGCACCGGTCTCAAGCTGGTCCAGCAGCTCCTGGAGAAGAACGCCGGGGCCGAAGTCGGCCGGCTGATCCCGCTCGGCGACCTCTGGGACGTCCTGGTCACCGACACCGGAGCGGCCTTCACCAAGAAGCTCACGCAGGAGTCGGAGTCCGCCCGCCGGTTCCACGCCAAGGCGCGCCATTACCTGCTGGGCAAGTACGGCAGCACCGACCACCCCGATTTCGTCGCCGACGAGCGCTTCGTCAAGACCGTGCTGCTCGCCGCACTCGCCCCCGACGTACCCGCGCTGCGCCGCCTCACCGCCTCCCGGCTCGCCGCCCTCAACCACGGGTCGGTGCGCTCACGGACCGTGCCCGTACGGGACAAGGTCGTCGAGCGGATGAAGGCCCTGCAACTGGAGTTCCCCACCGAGCTGCGCACGGAGGGCAAGGACGACCCCGTCTTCTCGCTGCACCTGTCCGACCTCGACGTCGAACCGATCCTGGACGCCGTCGTCGGCGAGGACAAAGTGGGGGTACGGCGCACCTGGGTGCACGACCAGCTGTGGGCACAACTCGGCCTGGCGGGCAGGCAGGGCGCCCTCCTGGACGAGCGGACCGTCGTGTGGCGCGGCTCCGAGCGCACTGTCGAGTTCGTGTTCGGCACGGTGCGCGACCGTCGCACCGTCGCCGACGAGGCTTTCGAACCCGCCACCGGCGGCCATGCGCGGATCATCCTCGACTGCCCCTTCGACGACGGCCACACCCCCGCCGAAGCCTTCCACCGGGTCGGCGAACTCTCCCACTCCGGCCGCCAGGAACCCGTCCTGGTCTGGCTCTGCGACTACTTCTCCGAACAGCGCAAGGCCCAGCTGGGCCGACTGATGCGGATCAACTTCCTCCTGGAGCGCGACCGGCTCTCGGAGTACACCCGCAATTTCCGCCCCGACGACCGGCACAAGGCCCGCAAGCAGCTCGAAGTCGGCCGCGAGACCCTCACCGAGAACCTGCTGGCCTCACTGCGCGAGGTGTACGGCCTCGCCGAGGCGAAGGAGGGCACCCTCGGCGCCGAGGTCACCGACGGGCGGCACGTACTGTCCCTGCAGCCGGAGTACCCGCGCCCGCAGCCCGAGGGCAGCAAGCCCTTCGACCAGGCCGTGACGCAGCTCGCCGACGGGCTGTTCGCCGCCCTGTACCCCCAGCATCCCGACTTCGGCCCCGGGCCCGGGGGCACCCCCAGGGCCGTCACCCCGGCCGAACTGAAAAAGACTCTCGAATGGATCACCCTCGCCACGGACGACGGCGGCCGGGTCACCATCACCGACAAGCAGCAACTGCGTACCGTCAAGCGCATCGTGGAACCGCTGGAACTCGGCGCCGTCCACGACGGCCCCCTCATCCTGCGCAACGACTGGCGCGCCCGTATCACCCAGGCAGCGAACCTCCACCACGAGCACGGCGACCTCCTCGTCGAGGACATTCGCAAGTGGATCACCGGGACCGATCAGAACTGCCTCGGTTACAGCGGCCTCGACCCCCAGGTCGTCAGCCTCCTGATCGCCGTCTACGCCCTCCTCGACGACCGCACCTGGGTGCTCTACGGCACGCCTCAGGAGTCCGCCCCCGCACTGGGCGACATGGGACCGGGATGGGAGCTGCGCGCCCAGGAGCTGCCCAGCCCAGATGAGTACGCCACCGCCAGGGACCAGGCCGCACGGCTCTTCGGGGCCCCTGCCAAGCCCGCCCTGTTCGCCCGGAACATCCGGGCGCTCGCGACCGAGGTACTCGCCAAGGCTAAGGCCTGGGAGGAGACCGTCGGCGGCGTCCGCTCCACGCTGAGGCGGCACGCCCCCCTGCTCGGACTCGCCGACGGCCCCACGGACCCTCGTACCGCGCAACTGCTGGAGGCCGCGAACGTCCTCGCCCGCCTGGTACGTCACCCGGACGATCCGACCGCGCTCGTACGGGAGTTGGCCTCACTCTCCTACGAAACGCCCGCCCCTGATCTGTCCCATGCCATGGACAGCTCCAAAGCCGTCCAGACCGCCCTGAACGACACCGACTGGAAGCTGCTCACCAGCGTGCGCGAGCTCGGGGGCCGCGACGACAGCGTCGGCGACCGCGCTCAGCGGCTCCTGGAGCGGATCGCCGAGGCGGCCAGGGCGCCCGAACGTGAGCGGTCCCTCGTACCGGCACTCGACCAGGTCAGGGAGAGGGGTCTGAACCTCCTGAACGAGGCCCTCAACCTGGAGCGCCCGGCCCCCGAACCGCAGCCCCCCGTCAGCACCACCGACCCCGAACAGATCACGCTGTCCGAGCACGGCACCCCGCCCGTCTCCTCGGAGTCCGGGGCACAGAACACCGACCGGGGTGCGGACCCGCGGACGCCCTGGGACCCGCAGCCCTCCACCGGAGGCGCCACCCCGCTTCCCGCACCCCGGCGCATCACCGGACCCGGCGCGCTCAAGGACGGCCTCACCGGCGTACGGGAAGAGATCGAGGCGTTCCATCTGGCCCACCCGCACACCCCTGTGGACATCTACTGGCGCCCGGTCGACAGCGGCCCGTCCTCCGAGGACAGCCAGTGACGACAGCCCGGCCCGTCGCCGGACGGCGCGCCATCGAAGTGCTCCTGGAGACCGAGCTGCCCCACGCGCCGGGGCAGCGACTGGTCCTGGTCGACGCAGTCTGGGACAGCTCGGAGAAGGACACCGAGTTCACCGTGCGGGTCGGTGACGTACGCCGCCGGGTTGTCGTCACCGACCAGAACTCCCCCCTCGGTATCGCCGACGCCTGGCACCAGCACCGCCTGCGTGCCACCGCCGGAGAGGGCGGGTCCGACCACGACGACTCCGTCCTCGTGGTCACCGGAACCGTCCCCCCCGACCAGCTCGGCTGGGATCTGCGCGCCTACGCCGTACACCGCCACCCCCTGGCCGTGAACCGGGCCGAGATCGTCACCCAGCTCTTCGGCGCCGCCGACCTCGACCCACGCATGCTCGGCGAGCACTGGCTCCTCGACGCTCTCCTCGATGCCGAGCCGCTGGACGGCTGGCCTCCCGTGGGTTCCGTACTCACCCGCGACCGTGCAGTGTGCGCGCTGCTCGCCGCCCGGCTCGGGCTCGGCGACACCTCCGCCGACACCCTGGACCTGGACGCCGACACCCTGTTCGGCTGGACCCGCACTCCGACGGGACCCGCGCGGTTCGCGGCCCTCGCCGAGAGCGAACGGCGCGGTCTGACCACCTGGCTCACGCAGGCCGTCGGTCCCGCCGCCCCCACCCTGCTCGTCCTCGCCGCCGAAGGCCGCGGCGCCGACGCGCTGCCGCTCGGCGCCCTCGCCTCGGCCGCCCTCGCCTCGCCGGCGGCCGAGGCCGCCGGATTCGCCCTGGGCACCCTGTTCGGCCCCGACCTCGCCTCCTTCGACACGCTGCGGCCCTTCGCAGAGGCCGCCACCGGCGTCCTGACCCGCTGGATCGCCCAGGCCGAGGGGAACTCTGCCGCACACCCCCAGGCCCGCCCCCGGGTACTCGCCGTTCTGGAGCGCGCCGACAGACTGGCCGCCGAAGGCCGCCTCGCGCCTCAGGTCAGCGGCGATCGTCTGCTGCCGTCCGGATACGTCAGTCGGCTGCGCGCCCTGGCCGCAGCCCTCGACCACAGGGGCGAGCCGACTCCAGCAGCAGCCGAACGGGCTCTGCTGGAACTGGCCGACCACCAACTCGCCGCATTCCACGCCGAGTCCACCGAGACGGCGCGAACCGCTGTCCGCCTGGTTCGCTGGCTCGCCACACCGCACCGGCAGGCACAGAGCGTCGCTCAGGCCGTACAGGATCACCTTGCGTCCACCAGCTGGGTCGATCTCGCTCTCGGTGTTCTCGCCGAGGGTGACGGCAGTCGGGACGCCCACGTCGGCGAGGCCTACCGGCGGCTGATAGGAGCAGTGCAGGCCCGCCGGAGAAACCTCGACGAGCAGTGCGCCGCACTGCTCGCCCCCTGGGCGGAAACCGCCGCGCAGCAGGCCCCCGGCGGCGCGCTGCTCATCGAGGACGTCCTCGCCAAAACCGCTGCCCCGCTCGCCAAGGACGGGGGTCGGCCCCTCATCGTCGTACTCGACGGGATGAGCGCCGACGTCGCCGTCCGTATCGCAGCCGAACTCGACCAGCGGGTCTGGACCGAAGTCGTCCCTGCCTCGCAGCCCGGAACCGTGCCGCAGCGCAGGGCTGCGGTGTCCATGCTGCCCTCCATCACCCGGGTCAGCAGGGCGTCCTTGCTGTGCGGGCGGCCGTGTGAAGGGGGGCAGTCCGTAGAACGTTCCGGGTTCACCACCCTGTGGAACAAGCGCCACCGCACGTCCCAGCTCTTCCACAAAGGCGGCTACGAGGGCCTGCCCGGTCACCGGCTCGCCCCCGAATTCGTCCAGGCGCTCGCCTCGGACGACGTGGTGGCGGTTGTCGTCAACACCATCGACGACGCTCTGTCGAGCGGCCGGGAATCAACCAGCGGCCGCTGGGGGATCCGCGACATCGGCAAGCTGCCTGACCTGCTCAACGCGGCCCGCGACTACGGACGCCCCGTGCTGATCGTGTCCGACCACGGCCACATGGTGGACCGCACAGAACGCAACAATCAGCCCTCCGAAGCCCCCGGCGTCCGGGGCGCGCGCTGGCGCACAGGCACCCCGCGGGACGGCGAGGTCGCCCTGAGCGGGCCGCGTGTCCTGACCGATGGTGGGCACGCTGTCGCGGCCTGGCGCGACGACGTGCGCTACACCGCACGGCAGGCGGGGTACCACGGTGGCGCCTCCCTCGCCGAGATCACCGTCCCTGTGATCACCCTGGTGCCGGTCGGCGCGGCGCTCCCGTCCGGCTGGTCGCTGCTCCCGCCCGAGAGCACAGAACCCGCCTGGTGGAGCACCCACCGGCACCTCTCACCCGACAGCGCGCCCGCCCCCGCGGAGACCG
The DNA here is from genome assembly GCF_017315755.1 of Streptomyces beijiangensis. Lineage (GTDB taxonomy): Bacteria > Actinomycetota > Actinomycetes > Streptomycetales > Streptomycetaceae > Streptomyces > Streptomyces beijiangensis. The sequence continues at coordinate 9,464 of NZ_JAFLRJ010000048.1, read as the reverse complement.
GCGTACACGCGGCGTACCCCCTCCGGCACGCGCAGCCGCCCGAGCCGGTCGGCCGCAGCGGTCTCGGGAAGCGGATCGTCGGGAGTCCCCCGTACCGGACCCAGCGCGACTTCGTACGCCTGCCCCCGGCCGACAAGGCCGTGGCCGCCGTGCTCGACGCGCTGCTCGCGGCGGGCGGCAAACTGTCGCCCGGTGCGGTGGCCGCCGCGGCGCAGGCCGCCACGGGCAAGTCGCAGCGCAATCCGGAGCGCTTCGCGACCGTCCTGGAACGCCTGCTGAACATCGACGGCTATCCCGTGCTCCAGCTCATCGAATCCGGCCGTACCGTCCAGCTCGACAAGGCTCTGCTCCAGCAGCAGTTCCTGGGAGACACCGCATGAACACCCCGGCACCCGAGGTCAGCGCGGCGCGGCGGCGCGACGTCATCGACGCGCTGCGGCGCGGCACCGTACCGCAGTCCGGACTCGGCCTGTTCGCCGTCGGCATGGACCGCTTCGAAGCCGCCCTCGACGACGACCTGTCCACGGCCGCCCGCGGCGGCTCCGCCTTCCATGCCCTCCGCGGTGAGTACGGCTCCGGCAAGACCTTCTTCGCCCGGTGGCTCGCCGAGCGCGCCAAACGCCTCGGGCTCGCCGTCAGCGAAGTACAGATCTCCGAGACCGAGACCCCGCTGCACCGGCTGGAGACCGTCTACCGCAGGCTCATCGAACGCCTCGCCACCTCCACCCATCAGCCCTCGGCCCTCCGTGCGGTGATCGACTCCTGGTTCTACGCCCTGGAGGAAGAGGTCCTCGACGGCGGCGACATCGCCGACGACGACGAGAAAGCCCTGGCGGAGGCCGTCGACGAACTCCTGGAGCGCCGCCTGGCCGACGTTGCCCGCACCACACCGGCCTTCTCCGCGGCACTGCGCGGCTACCGTCAGGCAGTGGCCGCGGGCGACGGCGCCACCGCCGAGGCGCTGATCGCCTGGATCGGCGGGCAGAAGTCCGTGGCCGCCGGTGCGAAGCGCGCCGCCGGCATCCGGGGCGACCTCGACCACTACGCCGCCCTCGGCTTCCTCCAAGGACTTCTCACCGTCCTTCGGGACTGCGGACACCCCGGCCTTCTCCTCGTCCTGGACGAAGTGGAGACCCTGCAACGGGTACGCGGCGACGTACGCGAAAAGTCCCTCAACGCTCTGCGCCAGCTCCTCGACGAGATCGACGCCGGACGCTTCCCCGGCCTGTTCCTCGTCATCACCGGAACACCGGCCTTCTACGACGGGCAACAAGGCGTCCAGCGCCTCGCCCCGCTCGCCCAGCGCCTCGCGACCGACTTCACCACCGACCCACGCTTCGACTCCCCTCGTGCCGTACAGCTGCGCCTTCCGGGCTTCGACCTGGCATCACTCGGCGAGCTGGGAAGCCGGGTGCGGGAGGTGTACGCGGGGACCGCCCAGCACCCCGGCCGGCTCGCCGAACGCGTCGACGACGCCTATCTCGGCGAACTGGCACGCGCGGTCACCGGATCGCTCGGCGGCAAGGTCGGCATCGCTCCTCGCCTGTACCTGCGCAAACTCGTCGCCGACGTCATGGACCGGGTCGACGAGTTCGAGGAGTTCGATCCCCGTCTGCACTACGCCCTCACCCTGACCGGCGCCGAACTCAACGAGACCGAACGCAGCGCGGCCACCGGCGCGGGCGACATCGCGCTGGACCTGCCGTGACGCAGTCGGCCGATGCCTTCGACCTCCTGGATCCGATCCTCGGCCACCACATCGTCAACTCCCTCGGCTGGCGTTCCCTGCGCCCGTTGCAGGAGCAGGCCGTCGAACCGCTGCTCGGCGGCGAGGACGCCGTGCTGCTGGCCCCCACCGCCGGCGGAAAGACCGAAGCCGCCGCCTTCCCGCTGCTGACCCGGATGAACCGGCGCGGCTGGAAGGGCACCAGTGTGCTGTACGTGTGTCCCCTCAAAGCCCTGCTCAACAACCTCCACCCACGCCTGGAGACCTATGCGGGTTGGCTGGGGCGCAGTACCGCGCTGTGGCACGGGGACATCAGCACCGGGCAGCGACGCAGGATCCTCGCCCAGCGCCCGGACATCCTCCTCACCACTCCGGAGTCCCTGGAGTCCATGCTGGTCAGCACGCACGTCGACCACCGCGCCTTCTTCTCGGGACTGAACTCCGTCGTGATCGACGAGGTGCACGCCTTCGCGGGCGACGACCGGGGCTGGCACCTGCTGGCCGTACTGGAGCGTCTGAGCCGGATCGTCGGCCGTCCTCTCCAGCGGGTCGGGCTCTCCGCCACGATCGGCAACCCCGAGGAACTGCTGGGCTGGCTCCAGGGCTCAGGACACGGCCGGCGGCCTGCCCGAATCATCGCGCCGCATCTGACGGGACCGGCCCAGGCAGCAGCACCGCCGCCTGGCGACATCGAACTGGACTACGTCGGGTCTGTCGCGAATGCCGCGACCGTCATCGCGGCCCTGCACCACGGTGAGAAACGGCTGGTCTTCTGCGAGAGCCGCCGCACGGTCGAGGAGCTCGGCGAAAAGCTGCGCCTGAAGGGCGTCACCACCTTCCTCTCCCACGCTTCGCTGTCCGTCGACGAACGACGGCGTGCCGAAACCGCCTTCGCCGAGGCCCGCGACTGTGTGATCGTCTCCACCAGCACCCTGGAACTCGGCATCGACGTCGGCGACCTGGACCGCGTCATCCAACTCGACGCCCCGTCGACCGTCGCCTCATTCCTCCAGCGTCTCGGGCGGACCGGCCGCCGGCCCGGCTCCGCCCGGAACTGCCTCTTCCTCGCCCTCGACGGTGAAGGTCTGCTCTCCGCGGCCGCGCTCCTTCTCCAGTGGTCCCGCGGCTGGGTGGAACCGGTCATCCCCCCTCCCGAGCCCCGCCACCTGGTTGCCCAGCAACTTCTGGCCTTGTGTCTCCAGGAGCACCACGTGGGCGAGAACCTGTGGCAGGAGTGGTGGGGTGGCATCGGGCCCTTCGGGCCGGGTGCGGAACCTGTCGTACGCCACCTCGTGGAACAGGGGTATCTGGACCGCGACGGCGGCATGCTCTTTGTCGGGCCGGAGGCCGAACGGCGGTACGGACACCGCCACTTCATGAATCTGACGGCTGTCTTCACCGCTCCGCCGGAGTTCACCGTCCTCAGCGGCCGTGCCGAGATCGGCCGTACCGACCCCGACCTGCTCACCCAGGAGATCGAAGGGCCGCGCAAACTCCTCCTCGCGGGCCGCAGCTGGCTGGTGACGTACATCGACTGGAGCCGCAAGCGCTGCTTCGTGGAGCCGACCGACGAGGGAGGGCGCGCACGTTGGAGCGGATTCGGTGCCGAGCGCATCCGCTCCTTCGCCCTCACCCAAGCCGCTCGCAGTGTCCTGCTCGGCCAGGATCCGCCGGTCCGCCTCACCAAGAGGGCCACGGCCAAGCTCGCCGAAGCCCGCGACGCACACGTGCACAACGTCCATCCCGGCGGAACCGTGGTCACCCGGCGCACCGACGGCGACAGCCGCTGGTGGACCTGGGCCGGCCACCGCGCCAATGCCACTCTGGCCGCTTCGCTGCCCTCCGTCGTAGCCCCGCACCGCCGCGTCAACGACCAGTGGATCCGCCTCCGCGACGACATCACTCGCGAGAGCTGGCAGATCGCCCTCGCGGACACCGGAACAGGACTGTGTCTGCCCGAAGTTGACGGACACGCGGTCCGTGGCCTCAAGTTCGGTGAAGCCCTCCCGCCCCGCCTGGCCGAAGCCACGCTCGCCGCGCGCACCTCGGACGAAGAGGGCGCCACCGAGGTGCTCTCCGGGCAAGTGCGTTTCACCACGTTCACCGACGCTTAGTCTCAGCACCGGCGGGGCGGTCGACTGGACGCCCTCGTCCTGGTATCAACTCCATACCTTGGCTGCCCCTAAATGCGTTAGCGTTGTCCCGCACTGCGTGTTCTCCCGGAGGATGTACACGACGCGACCTGTGGAGACGCAGGCCCTTTCGGTTCGGTAACGCGGCCCCATGGTGTGCTCCCGGCGGGAGCCATCCGGCAATCGTCACCGGTCACAACCGAAGGGGACGTTTCCTATGGCTGCCGTCGAGTACGCGCCCAAGCGCCGCATTTGGGTCCGTGATGTCCTGGTGGGCATCACGGCGAGTCTCGGCTCGAACCTGATGTGGGCACTGGCACAGGCTGTGGTGCACCGTCTCGGCTAGCCGAGACGGCGGGCGGGCCTCCGGGGGCCCGCCCTTACCTCCGCCACAGCGCGGGTTAATCTACGGACTGTCATTGCGGCCCGACGGGCTTCCGCTCCGCTTCGGTGGAGCTACGAAGGACATGCCCCCACCCGCACGAGTCATCTCGTGCCTGGGGAACCTTCGTGCTCCTGCAATTTTCGGCAGCCGAACTCGGTCAACTCATCGTTGCCCGAGCCGGATCTGTGCATTCTCCGCTCACCGAACAACTCATGAGCAAGCACTTCGAGACCAAGCGACGAGCAGCCTCTTCGGGCGACGTCGCCTCCTGGAACAACAGCATCCCCGTAGTGGTCCGGGCTCTGCTGGACTGTGGTCTCGACGAAGTGGAAGTGCAGGTCGAGGTCGACCTGCCGCACACTAATTCCGCAGTCGACCTGGTGCTGTGCGGTCAGCGTCCTGACACAGGAACGGACTCCTACCTGGCAGTTGAGCTGAAGCAGGTACGGCACGCCACAGTCGACCCTCGATGTCCCGTGGCCGTCGATCTCGGGTTCGGGGACGGGAAGAACAAGCTGCACCCGGTGCGGCAGGTCCAGCGCTATTGCGAATACATGGTGCGCTACCTTCCTCACCTGCGTGAGAGCGCGGATCGGTTGACGGGCGTGGCGTTGCTCCACAACGCGCGGGACGCGGCCGTGGAGGCGCTGTTCGACCTCCCGGAATCCGATCACGGCTTTCTCTACACCCTTGACGACATGGATCGGTTCCGGCGAGTCCTCACCGGAAGATTCGCCGCCGCGTCAGGGAAGCGCGCCGCGTCTGCACTGGAGGAGGCCCGCCGCGACCCTTTGCTCAAGGTCACCGATGTGGCACGGCAACGGTCGGTCACCGGCGGCGGTCTCACCCTCCTCGACGAGCAGTACGTCGCTTTCGACCGGATCACCCGGCACCTGGAGAAGACCGCACCCCTCACCAGCTACAACGTCGGGCTGTTCTACGATGCCGGCGCCGCCCACAGCTCCGGCCCCGATCCAGACGGCAAACGCGTATACATCCTGCGCGGCGGCCCCGGCAGTGGGAAGAGCGCCATCGCCCTGGAGCTGCAGCGTGCGCTCGGGGCCAAAGGCCGCGAGGCCGTGCTGGCCAGCGGATCCCACGCGTACACGGAAACCCTGCGCGAAATCATGCTCAGCACGGCACGCCGAGGGCGGCTTTCGGACAAGCGCAGCTCCGCTCGCAACCTGTACCGGTACTTCAACAGCTTCGCCGACACTCCGCCGGACGGTATCGATGTGCTGATCTGCGACGAGGCACACCGTATGCGGCGCAGTTCGACACACCGATGGATGCCAACAGAACTCCGGGACGATAACCGGCCGCAGGCGACTGAGCTGATCAAAGCTGCCAAAGTGCCGATCTTCCTGCTCGACGATCATCAGTCGATTCGCCCCGACGAGGTGGGCACTGCCGAATATCTCAAGAAGGTCGCCGAAGACAGCGGTTGTCTGGTCGAGGTGACAGATCTGGAAGGAACGTTCCGGGCGGGCGGCAGCAAGCGATACCAACGCTGGGTCCAGCAGCTGCTGGGGCTGGGCACCTCCGACCCGGTGGCCTGGCGATCGGACGGGCGGATGACTCTCACCGTCGCCGATTCTCCTGAGCAGATGGAGCGGTTCATCCGGGAACGTGATCTTGAAGGGGCCACGGCTCGCATCACCGCCGGCTTCTGCTGGCCGTGGAGCAACCCGGACGAGAAGCAACTCATCGATGATGTAGTAATCAAGGGCTGGCACCGACCATGGAATGTGAAGCCGGAGCACAGGGTTCCGAACGCACCGACGTCGGCCCTGTGGTCGACCGATCGGCGCGGCATCGGCCAGATCGGCTGCGTCTACACGGCACAGACCTTCGAGTACGACTGGAACGGCGTCATTCTCGGCCCTGACCTGCTGTTCCGTAATGGGAAGTTCAGGGTGGAACGAACCGCATCCTGCGATCCGGCCTTCCGCGGCCCGGTAGACGACACGATCGTCGACCGGTGTGTCCGCAACGCCTACCACGTGCTCCTCACCCGCGGTGTGGTCGGCACCGTGGTCTATGCGGTTGACCCGGCAACCCACAACGAATTGCGCAGACTCATCACCGGCACCATCGGCATGCAGCACTACGACGGCGCGCAGCCCAAGCTCACCGCTGAAGGATCACAACTGCCACCCGCCTACAACAGTCGTCACAGGTAGCCTTGATCCCGTCGTAGCTGCGGCCCGCCGGGCTTCCGCTCCGCATGGCGGAGTGATCAAGGACATGCCCCCACCCGCACGAGTTCCTTCGTGCTGCCTGGGGGCACCCCTTGCTGTTCCGCGAGTCTGCTGCTGCAGTCGCCGCCGAGTGCCTTTCCGGTGCTCTCTTTCTCCGCCTGACGGAGCAGTTCGTACATGTGCACGGTCACAAGCCTGGTTCGTCCGAGGTCCGCTCGTGGGAGCGCAGTATCCCGGTACTCGCGAGCGCGCTCAACGATGCCGGACTCGGGCACGTGGAGATGCTCCTGGAGTACGGCCTGCCGCTGACCAGCAAGCGGGCCGATGCCGTACTGGCCGGGACTCATCCCGAGACCGGACTGCCGTCGTACGTCGTCGTGGAACTGAAGCAGTGGAGCAGCGCCGAACCGGACGACGACGATCCGTCACTGTGCCGAATCGACGCATACTCCCGGGCAGTACTGAACCCCGTAGATCAGGTACGCGGCTACTGCAAGTACCTGGTCTCCTTCAACGGAGTGCTGGCTGCAAACCCGGAACGCATCAGTGGCGCCGCCTATCTGCACAATGCCACCGAATTCGGCGTCAGCGGGCTATTCGAAGCCGAGCAGGACCAGTACGGCCAGCTGTTCATCGGAGCGCGGCGCGGCGAGTTCATCGACTTCCTGCGTACGAAACTGGGGGTCCGTTCCGGCGCCTCTGCTGCGGACGAGCTCGTCAACGGGAAGATCGGCCCGTCCAAGCAGCTCATGGCGGTGGCCGCTCAGGAGGTGCGTGAGCGGGAGCAGTTCGTGCTGCTGGACGAGCAGCAGATCGCGTACCGCACAGTCCTCAACGCCGTGCGCCGGGCCAAGCGTTCCGACCACAAGGAGGTCGTGGTCGTTACCGGGGGACCTGGCACAGGCAAGAGCGTCATCGCACTGTCGCTCCTCGGGGAGCTGTACCGGCAGGGCAGCACCGCACTGCATGCGACGGGCTCCAGCTCCTTCACTACGACGATGAGAAAGGTCGCGGGCTCGCGGAAGCGTGAGGTGCAGGAGCTCTTCAAATACTTCAACAGTTTCATGACCGCCGAACGCAACAATCTCGACGTCCTGATCTGCGACGAGGCGCACCGCATGCGGGAGACATCAGCCAACCGCTACACGTCGGCATCCGACCGGACGGGTAAAGCGCAGGTCGAGGAACTGATCGACGCTGCGCGCGTCCCGGTCTTCCTCCTGGACGAGCACCAGGTCGTGCGGCCCGGCGAGATGGGCACGGTCGCGGAGATCGAAGAGGCCGCTGCGAAGAAGGGGCTCCGTTGTCGGGTGGTGTCGCTGGACAGCCAGTTCCGGTGCGGTGGCAGCGATGCGTATCTGCGGTGGGTAGTAAGGCTTTTGGGGCTTGAGCCGGGCGGCCCGGTGGAGTGGGAACCCGACGGCAAGATGCAGCTCATGCTCGCGAGCAGTCCGCACGAGATGGAGGCTGTCCTCGACGACCGCCGCTCACAGGAGTACAGCGCGCGCATGTCCGCGGGCTACTGCTGGAAGTGGACGAAGAAAGTGCCACCCGGCCAGGCACTGCCCTCGGACGTCATCGTCGGGGAGTGGGAACGGCCCTGGAACGTCTTCGGTGACCGGGCTGTCGATGGCGCCCCTCCGGCTGCCCTGTGGGCGACGGATCCGGCCGGTTTCGGGCAAGTGGGCTGTGTGTACACGGCACAGGGCTTCGAGTACGACTGGAGTGGCGTCATCATCGGCCCCGACCTCGTGTGGCGCGGCGACCGCTGGGTCACCGACCGTACGGCATCCAAGGATCCGGTCTTCAAGAAGTCGACTCCGGACGCAGATGTGGACCGCCTGATCCGCAACACGTACAAGGTGCTACTGACGCGGGGAATGATCGGGACGGTGGTGTATTCGACGGACGCCGAGACGCGCGAGAAACTGCGGGAGCTGTCCGGCACAAGCGCAAGTTTCGCGGTTGTGTAACCCACCCAGTCACCCTTGTCCGGGAGGGCACGCCCACCCTGCTGAAGTCCGGCTCCGACACCTGCCTTTCGCAGGCGTACTCAGAAAACCCGAAACCACCCGGGCACGAAAGGGCAGCAAGGAGCCGGCTCCCGGAGAAGGCCGACCCCTTGCCGCCTGCCGCGTGATGGCCGAGCGCAGGGTGACGATCCGCTCACACGTTGAAGCGGAACATACAGAACAGAGCTCCCACCTGCGAAAACAGGGATCCTGAAGAACTTATCCAGCACCAATCCAGCACCGTCGGAATTCATCCAGCACGCCAGGTCGCGGCAAAGGGCCAGGGCCGATCGACTGTGCCTTGTGTACACATGAGACACTTGGTACGCTTGAGCGCATGACGCAGTCCTTGCCCATAGAGACCATCCGCGATGTGCGCGCACACCTGGCCGAGATCGTGGAGCGGGCCGACCGGGATGACGTACCCACCGTGATCACGCGCCGAGGCAAGGAGGTCGCCGCCGTCGTGTCCATCGAGGTACTTCGGAAGTACCAAGAGTGGGAAGAGCGCGAGATCAATCGGATCATCGACGAGCGCATGGCGAATCCGGCAGCGGGCATTCCGATTGAGGACGTCATGAGGGAGACGCTGGCGCGCAATGAGTGAGTACCGCACCGTCTTCCGGCCTGAGGCTCAGGCCGAACTCCGCAAGATCCCCCGCGACATGGCGCTGCGCATCCTGGCCAAACTGACCGAGCTGGAAAGCGACCCGCTCGGCTTCAGCACCACCGCACTCGTATCCCAGCCGGAACGCCGCCGCCTACGAGCGGGTGACTACCGTGTCGTCTACACGATCGACAACGGTGAACTGGTGGTGTGGGTCGTACACATCGGGCATCGCTCTACCGTGTACGACACCTGATCCTGAGCCAGGACACGTGCGGTCGGCCAGAATCCGCTGGAGTCAGGGACGCCACCGTCCGGACCAGCGGGCCGAGTTGTCAGTGGCGACTGCTTTCATGACGCCATGAGCACTGTGCACGCGATCGCCACCCTCCTTCCCGCCC
>NZ_JAFLRJ010000478.1 GCF_017315755.1 Streptomyces beijiangensis | reverse complement strand
TGGTGGTGGTCGTCGGCGGCCAGGGGTGCGCCGATGACCACCACCCGGCCGCAGTCGGCGACCGACCTGACCACCGGGTGCAGCGCCGCGTGGACCTCCGCCAGCGCGGCCGCCGTCGCGACGCCCGTCGCGTCGACGACGACCGCGGCCGGGCGGGAGGACTCCCGGACCGTCTCCGTCGGCCTCAGGCCCGGGCCCATACGGGAGAGCACGTCCGCGAGGCCGGGGAGCGGGTCCGCTGCCGTCAGGTGCAGCAGATCGCCTTCCAGGAAGGGGTGTTCGATGCTCCATCGCCGCAGTTCAGCCGGTTGCGGAAGCCTCAGTCGCTTGGTCAGGAAACGGCCGGGTGCTGTGCCTGTGAAGTGCAGATAGCGATCGGCCATTGTCCGGACTCCCTGGGTAGCCGTAGATTTACTCCAGAGTAAGGTTACTCAAGGGTCAGGAGCTGGTCGAGATGATCCCCCTCAAAGTCGCCGTCGTCGGCGGCAGCCGTATCCCCTTCGCGCGCTCCGACGGCCCGTACGCCACCGCGTCCAACCAGGACATGCTCACCGTGGCCCTGGACGGACTCGTCGAGCGGTACGGGCTCGGGGGCGAGCGGGTCGGGGAGTTCGTCGCCGGGGCCGTCCTCAAGCACAGCCGCGACTTCAACCTGGCGCGGGAGGTCGTGCTCGGGTCGAAACTCGATCCGCGGACACCGGCGTACGACATCCAGCAGGCCTGCGGGACCGGCCTGCAGGCGGTGATCGCCGCCGCCAACAAGATCGCGGTCGGTGCGATCGACTGCGCCGTCGCGGGTGGCGCGGACACCACGAGCGACGCGCCGCTCGGGGTCAACGACCGCCTGCGGAAGATCCTCCTGGAGGCGCGGCGCGCCAAGTCCGCCGGGGCCAGGGTGAAGGCGCTCGCGAAGATCAGGCCCGCGCATCTGGTACCGGACATTCCGCGCAACTCCGAGCCCCGGACCGGCCTTTCGATGGGCGAGCACGCTGCGGTCACGGCCCGCGAGTGGGGTGTGCGGCGCGAGGACCAGGACGCGCTCGCCGCCGCCAGCCACCAGCGGCTGGCCGCTGCGTACGAGCGCGGCTTCCTCGATGATCTGGTCGTTCCCTTCCGGGGACTTGAGCGCGACCAGAACTTGCGGCCAGGGTCGACCGTGGAGAAACTCGCCACGCTCAAGCCGGTGTTCGGCACCGACCACCCGGCCGAGGCGACGATGACGGCGGGCAACTCGACCCCGCTGACCGACGGCGCGGCGACCGTACTGCTCGCGAGCGAGGAGTGGGCGCGCGAGCGCGGGTTCGAACCGCTGGCATATCTGACCGTGTACGAGACCGCCGCCGTGGATTTTGCCGGAGGCGAATCAAACAAGCACAGCGCCGGAGGCGAATCAAACAAGCACAGCGTCGGCGGTGAGGACGGGCTGCTGATGGCGCCCGCGTACGCCGTCCCGCGCATGCTGGAGCGCGCCGGTCTGACCATCGACGACTTCGACCTCTTCGAGATCCACGAGGCCTTCGCCTCCCAGGTCCTGGCCACCCTGGCCGCCTGGGAGAAGCAGGGTCTCGCACCCGTCGACCGGGCGAAGCTCAATGTCGCCGGGTCGTCCCTGGCCACCGGTCACCCCTTCGCGGCGACCGGCGCCCGCATCGTCGCCACCCTCGCCAAGCTGCTCTCGGAACGGGACACTCCGGGACGCGGCCTGATCTCCGTCTGCGCCGCGGGCGGCCAGGGCGTGACGGCGATCCTCGAACGGCCCTGATCACCACCCATCTGAGGAGCCGCACATGACCATGTCTGTAGCGCGGGTCGAGCCACGGAAGCTGACGGTCGACGGCGTGGTGCGGGAGGTTTCCGTAGCCCCGCTCGTGGCGCCCGTCACCCATGGCTCGCTCGCCGAAATCCCTTACGACAACGCGCGCGAAGCCCCCGGCGAGGCCGTCCTCAGCAGGAAGCAGGCCGACGGCAGCTGGCGGGACGTCACCGCCAGGGACTTCGCCGCGGAGGTCCAGGCGGTGGCCAAGGGGCTGATCGCCGAGGGGCTGCAGCCGGGTGACCGGATCGCGATCATGGCCCGTACGACCTACGAGTGGACGCTCGTCGACTTCGCCGCCTGGGCCGCGGGCCTGGTCACCGTCCCCATCTATCCGACCTCGTCCGCCTTCCAGGCCCGCTGGATCCTGCAGGACTCGGGTGCGGTCGCCTGCGTGGTGGAGAACAAGGAGCAGGCGCGGGTCATCAGCGCCGAGCGGCGGCAGATAGCGGGACTCGCGCACCTGTGGGAGTTCGACACGGGCGCGGTGAGCGTGCTGAAGCAGGCGGGGCGTCACGTACCCGACGAGGCGGTGGCGGAGCGGCGGATGTCGCTGACACCGGCGTCGGTCGCCACCCTCATCTACACCTCGGGGACGACGGGCCGCCCCAAGGGCTGTGTCCTCACGCACGCCAACTTCTTCGCCGAAGTGGACAATTCGATCGAGCTGCTGCACCCGGTCTTCAAATCGGTGAGCAAGGAGCCGGCCTCGACGCTGCTGTTCCTGCCGCTGTCGCACGTCTTCGGGCGGATGGTCGCGATCGGGTGTCTGCGGGCACGGGTGCGGCTCGGGCATGCGCCGAGCATCCGGACGGAGGATCTGCTGGCGGATCTCGCCGGTTTCAGGCCGACGTTCCTGCTGGCCATCCCGTATGTGCTGGAGAAGGTCTACAACACGGGGCGGGCGACCGCCGAGAAGATGGGCCGGGCTTCGTCCTTCGACCGCGCGGCGAGGATCGCGCAGCGGTACGGGGAGGCGGTCGAGGCGCGGGAGCACGGGACGGGGAACGGCCCCGGCTTCGGTCTGCGCATGGTCCACGCGCTCTACGACCCGCTGGTCTACCGGCGTATCAGGGCGGCTCTCGGCGGCAAGGTGAAGTACGCGATCTGCGGCGGATCCCCGCTCGGGCACCGGCTCGCCGCGTTCTACGCGGGCGCGGGCATCGAGATCTTCGAGGGGTACGGACTGACGGAGACGACCGCGGCCGCGACCGTCACCCCGCCGCTCAAACCCCGTCTGGGAACGGTGGGCTGGCCGTTGCCCGGGACGGCGGTACGGATCGCGGACGACGGCGAGGTGCTGCTGAGCGGGGGACAGGTCTTCAGCGGGTACTGGGACCCGGCGCGGGGCGAGGCGGTGCCGGTGACGGCGGACGAGTGGTTCGCGACGGGGGACGTGGGGGAGCTCGACGAGGACGGGTATTTGACGATCACCGGGCGCAAGAAGGACATCATCATCACCTCCGGCGGGAAGAACGTCGCGCCCGCGCCGCTGGAGGACTGGCTGCGCGCTCATCCGCTGGTCGGGCAGTGCATGGTGGTCGGCGACAACCGCAGTTACGTCACCGCGCTGGTCACGCTGGAGCCGGACGGGCTTGCGCACTGGCGGCGGATGCGGAAGAAGACGGACGTCCCGATGCGGGAACTGGTGCGGGACGAGGAGCTTCTTGCCGCGCTGCAGCGGGCGGTGGACGAGGCGAACCGGCTGGTGTCGCGGCCGGAGTCGATCCGTAAGTTCACGGTGCTGACGGTGGACTTCACGGAGGAGAGCGGACATCTGACGCCGTCGCTGAAGCTGAAGCGGGGGGCCATCGCCAAGGACTTCTCGGCGGAGATCGAGGCGCTTTACCGGGGATAGCCCCTCCGGCGATTGACGAGCGGGGGTGCGGGGGCGGAGCCCCCGCAAGCGGCCGGAGGCCGCTTGTCCTCAATCGCCGGACGGGCTTCATGGGTTGGTGGGGCTTGCGTCCCAGTCGATGTGGTGGTCGAACTGCCACGCCGTCTTCTCCGGCTTGGCCACCAGCTTCATCAGCGGCGGCATCAGCAGATCCCGGATCACCCGCCCCACCGGCCCCACCGACTTGTCGCTGTTCGTCCGCTCGCCGAGCTTGATGATCCGCTCGACGCGCGGCCGGCGCAGCCGTTCGTACGCCTCGAAGGCCTGGTCGTACGGCAAGTCGCGCAGGCAGCGCGCCAGTTCCACGGCGCTCTCGATGGCGATGGACGCGCCCTGTCCGGAGCTGGACGACGCCGCGTGGGCCGCGTCGCCGATCAGGGTCATCCGGCCACGGGTCCAGGTGGGGAGCGACGAGGGCATGTTCTCGACCGGGCCCGTGATGAGCAGGTCGTCCGCGGGGGTGCGGCTGATCATGTCGAGCGCGGGGGTGCGGTCGTCGGCGAAGAGCGTGTGCAGCGTACGCAGCCACTCCTTCGCGCCGACCGCCTGCGCCTCGGCCAGGGTCATCGGCTCGTGGCGCGGGACGTTGGCGAACCAGACGGCGGAGGAGTCGTCGAAGATCTGGTAGCCGAAGAAGGCGCGCTTGCCGAAGCACATGTACATCACGCCGTCCGTGGACGGGAGCCCTGATGCGGGCATCCGGGCGCCGAAGGAGACCAGGCCCGCGTAGTGCGGGGAGGGGGCCGCCGGGTCGATGAGGGTACGGACCGAGGAGCGGATGCCGTCGGCGCCGATCAGGATGTCGGCGCTCGCCTCCGTACCGTCGGCGAAGTGTGCGGTGACGGCCGAGTCCGTCTCGACCGCGTCCACCAGGCGCTTGCCGTGGACGATGGGGACCGAGCGGCGGGCGGCCTCCGCGTAGATGCCGCGGTAGAGGTCGGCGCGCCAGACGAACTGCATCGGGGGCAGCCGGTCGGGCGGTGCGAAGCGGGCGAGCTGCTTGCCGTTCCAGCTGCGCAGGCCCATGGACGTGACCGGGATGCCGACGGCGCGCACGATGTCGCCCGCGCCGATCGCGTCCAGGGCGAACTGGCCGTTGGGGGCGATGCTCATGCCGCCGCCGGTGTGGTCGGCCGTGGAGTCGTACGCCTCGTGGACGGTCGCCTCGATGCCGGCCTTCTGGAGCGCCATCGCGGCCACGGGGCCCGCGATGCCGCCGCCGACGACGATCGCCGTGCGGGTGTTGCTGGTCATGACTGCTGCCTCCTGGCCGGGTCGTCGATCGTGGGGAAGCCGCCGGTCCTCCGGACACGGCGCAGCTCCTGGACGTACGCGCGGGAGAACATCGCCGACAGGAGCGCGATGCCGCCGCGGTGGACGCGGATCTCGCTGTTCGTCGCGGTGCCGGAGAGGTGGATGCGGCGGGCGGACTTGTCGCCGGTGGACGCGGACCCGGAGTCCTTGATCCTGCCGCGGGCGGTCCAGCCGAGGTTCCAGTGGTCGAGCGAAGTGTCGTCGCTGACAAGGAGCTTGACCATGGCCCGGTCCAGATCGAGGTGGATGTCGATGTCGTCGGGGAGGTCGGGGGAGCGGAGGTCGAGAACCGTGGCGCCGTGCCTGGCCCTGATCTCGAAGCGGCCGGCGTCGGTCCAGTTGCCGAGGTGCTTGACGAGGGTGTGGTCCGAGTGGATGCGCTCTGTGGAGGTGGTCATGGATAAATAGTTGCACTGAAACTAGTCTCACGTCAACTAGTTTGGGTGAGGCTAGTATCGGAACCATGAACGCGACCCCTCCCCGCAGCTCCCCGCTCGCCCTCACGGTCCTTGCCCTGCTGCACTACAAGCCGCTGCACCCGTACGGAATCCAGCGGCTGATCAAGGACTGGGGCAAGGAACAGGTCGTCAATGTGAGCCAGCGTGCGAGCCTCTACCGCACGATCGAGCGGCTGCACGGCGCCGGACTGATCGAGATCCTGGAGACGGGGCGCGACCAGCTCTACCCCGAGCGGACTGTGTACGAAGTGACGGACGCGGGACGCGACACCGCGCGCGCCTGGCTGGAAGAGATGCTCGGGGCGCCGAAGGCGGAGTTCCCGGAGTTCCCCGCCGCTCTGTCGAATCTGCTGCTGCTCTCGCCGGAGGAGATGGCGGACACCCTGGACCGGCGGGCGACTGCACTCGCCGAGAAGCTCGACGGCATCGAGTCGGGCCTGCTGGAGGAGAAGGCGCAGGGCCTGCCGCGCGTCACCCGCCTGGAGACGGAGTATCTGCGAGCCGTCACGGACGCCGAGCTGGAGTGGGTGCGCGCGGTGGTCAAGGACCTGCGGGCGGGCCGGATCACCTGGACGCCGGAGGTCCTGGACGCCTTCGCGGAGGGCGCCGGCGAGCAGTAGCCCGGAGAGCAGTAGCCAAGACAGCGGCGGCCCGGGCAGCAGCGGCCCGGACAGCAGTGAGCCCGTCCCGGCGCGATGCGGGGCGGGCATGCAGGCGATGAGGTGGGCCCGTCAGAGGGCCGTGCGCCACTCCTCGACCGCCGCCTCCACGTCGAACCGCTTCAGGTTCAGCGGCGGTCCCGGCGGAGGCATACGCGTTGCCGCATCGATCTTGACGTTCACCTCGGTGAGGATCCGCCGTACCTGGGCCTCGGTCCGCGCCGCCGCGACCGCCTCCACCGCGTCCTCGGCCTCCTTGCGCAGGGCCAGGGCGATTGGCAGGACCGAGACGCCCTCACGGTGCATCTTGCCCTTGATCCACCAGAGTTCGTCGTACGGAGCCTTCTCGTCCGGGAGCGGCTTTCCGAATCCGGGCAGGTCCTTGAAGTCGCCGCGGTCCGACGCGTCCCTGATCTGCTTGTCGATCCATGATTCGAAGTTCACGCCCGGGGGCTTGCGATCGGTCACCTGGAGGCCCCCCGTCGGGATGGATGGGGCCGCCGGGATCCCGCCGCGGCCGCCCCACCACCGTACCTCCGTGCGAATCAGCAGTTGCCGGGTGCCGCCCGGCCCGCGAAACGGCCCGCCAGCCAGTCGGCGGCGGGCAGCGCGCCCACCGTCACCCCGCCGATGTGCCCGAGCAGCGGATACGACTTCCACTGCACGCGCGCACCCTTCCCGCACCAGTCGGCGCGCAGCCGCTCACCCACCGCGTAAGGAATCAGCTCGTCGAGTCCGCCGTGGTAGAGGTACACGGGCGCGTCCGGCGCCTTCGTCCCCAGGTGCGACTCGTTCAACCGCGCCTGCCAGTCCGGCTCGTCGAGCGGGTTCTTCACCGTCACGTCGGAGATGTGCTGGAAGAGCCCGGCCACCGCGTTCTCTGCGACGCAGTTCTTCTTCATGAAGTCGACGTAGCCGCGGCCCTTGTCGTTGAGGTATTTGTCCAGGCCGAGCTCGGGGAACGCGGCGTTCTGGCCGGCGGCCGCCATCAGGATCAGGCCCGCCCCGAT
>NZ_JAFLRJ010000477.1 GCF_017315755.1 Streptomyces beijiangensis | reverse complement strand
GCGGGAGCGGGTGCGGGCCGGGCGGCGGGCCGGGGAGCGGGGTCCGGCGGGCAGGCCGCTCCGAGCAGCAGACCGGAGGCGGCGAGCACGGCGGTCCGTCGAATGAGCGCAATGACCATGGACCGAGCCTGGTGCCCGATCGGCGAGCCCGCTCTGCGGATTAGTCCGTACAGGTTCTAACCTGGCCCGCGTGACGACCTCCCTGAATGACGACCAGACCGAACTGCCCGGCAGCAGCGGCCCCGCCGCGACGACCGAGGCCGACCCCCGGGCCACTGGTCCGGTGCGTACCTCGTACGCACCGGACCGTGACGGCGATCCCGATCCCGGCGAGATCGTCTGGACCTGGGTGCCGTACGAGGAGAACGACGGCCGCGGCAAGGACCGCCCGGTGCTCGTGGTGGCGCGCGAAGAGGCGGGCACCCTGCTCGCGGTCCGCCTCTCCAGCAAGCGGCATGACTCCGACCGCGAGTGGATCGCGATCGGTTCGGGCCAGTGGGACGGCCAGGGCCGCGAGTCCTGGGTCGATCTCGACCGTGTGCTGCGGGTGCACGAGGAGGGGATGCGGCGCGAGGCGTGCGCGCTCGACAGGCCCCGCTTCGACACCGTCGTCCAGCGGCTGACGGAGCGTTACGGCTGGGAGTGAGCAGCGAAGGCGTCGGCGAACGCGGCCCGGGTGGCCGATGCGGGGTCACGGTCGAGTACGGCGAAGACGACCTGTTCGAAGTGGCCGCCGAACCGGCCTTCCCCGGTGAGGTGGGTCCGGAACGCCTCCGCCACCCGGGCCGGATCGTTGCGGAACACCCCGCAGCCCCAGGCTCCGAGGACGAGCCGCCGATAGCCGCAGGCCACCGCGGTCTCCAGCACACGTTCGGCGCGTACCGCGAGACCCTCCGGGATCCGGTGCGCGTCCTCGGGCGAACGGGACCTGATCACACCGGCGTTGGGCGCGGGCGATGTGAGAAACCCCACGGAGAACGGTGTGGACAGGAGCCGGCCGCGGTCGTCCCTGAAGACCGGGACCCCCGGTGAGTGGATCACCCGGTCGGTGTAGAAGGGGCTGCGGTCGGCGCGGTGGTGGGCGTAGAACCCCGGGACGCGCAGCAGGGTCGCGTAGAGGGCGGAGGCCCTGCAGAGCGCCTCCTCCTGGGCCTGGGCGCCGTTGAGGTACCCGCCGCCGGGATTGCGTGCGGAGGCGAAGGTGAGGACGGCGACGGCGCCGGGCCGCTCGGCGGTCATCCGGGCGGCCGCCTGCGTGCTGCTCTCCCCCGTGACCTCGAACTCCGTGCGGGCGTCGGTCCGTACACCTGCGGGAACCGGCTCGGGGCCGTACATGCGGGTGCCTGTGAGGGCGGCCTTCAGGGCGTCGGCGATGGACACCTCGCGGCCGTCGGGCGACCGGTAGGCGCCGGCCTCGACGATCTTCTCCGTCTCCTTCGCGATACCGCGCAGTCGTGCACTCATATGCCGCATCATGAACGGCCAACGAACGCCTCCGCAACAGAATTTGTTCCCCGAAAGGGCACTCTTGTGCGAACTCGCAGCAGTGGCTTAGGTGGGACGGAGCACCTCGCGAGGAGGCAACCGATCATGCCCGAACAGCCCTTGAGTGAGTCCGGCGCAGAGGACTTACTCCGATGTATCTGCTTCAAGACCGGACCGCCGAGCAGGATCGGCGTCGAGCTCGAATGGCTCGTCCACGACCTGCGCGATCCGCGACTGCCCGTCTCCACCGCCCGTCGTGAAGCGGCGTACGGCGCACTGCGCGCCCTGCCCCTCACCTCGGCCCTCACCTTCGAACCCGGCGGCCAGCTGGAGCTCAGCTCGCTCCCCGCCGCATCCCTCACGGAGCTCATCAGCACCGTCTCCGCGGACCTCGACGCCGTACGCACCTCACTGCGCGCCGCGGAACTCACCCTCACCGGAATCGGCCAGGAACCCTGGCACGCCCAGGACAGGGTGCTGCGCGAACCGAGGTACGACGCCATGGAGTCGTACTTCGACCGCTACGGCACGGCCGGCCGTTCGATGATGCGCGGCTCGGCCTCCGTCCAGGTCTGTCTGGACGCCGGGCACGAGGAGCCGGGCCCGCTGGGGCTCGGCAGACGGTGGCGTACGGCGCATCTGCTCGGAGCGGTACTGGTGGCCGCATTCGCCAACTCACCACGCGCTCACGGTCGTTCGACCGGATGGCGCTCCACCCGGCAGGCCCAGTGGGCGGACCTCGATCCGCGCCGCTCCCTGGCGCCGGCCCTGGACCGTGAGCCGCGGGCCGCCTGGACCGAGCAGGTGCTCGACACCCCGGTGATGTGCATCCGCCAGGACGAGGGTCCCTGGCAGGTGCCCGAAGGGCTCACCTTCCGCGGCTGGCTGCGGGGCGGCGGCCCGCGACCGCCGACCCGCGCCGACCTCGACTACCACATCACCACCCTCTTCCCGCCGGTACGGCCCCGCGGCCATCTCGAACTGCGGATGATCGACGCCCAGCCCGGCGAGGACGGCTGGATCGTCCCGCTCGCCGTCACCGCGGCGCTCTTCGACGATCCGGAGGCGGCCGAGACCGTCTACCGGGTGGTGAAACCCCTTGCCGAGACGGCCGGTCCGCTTCCCGCCCCGCGCAATCCGCTCTGGCGCAGTGCCGCACAGCACGGACTCGCCGATCCCGAACTGCACGCGGCGGCGGCCGTCTGTTTCGCCACCGCACTGGAGGCACTTCTCCGGCTCGGCGCATCGACCGCCGTGTGCGACGCGGTGGCCGGCTTCGCCGCCCGCTATGTCGTACGCGGCCGATGTCCCGCCGACGACCAGCCGCACGAGACGAAGGACATGGACCAGTGACCGACCCGGAGACCCTGAGACTCCGCGCCCTCGATGCGCTCACCACCGCACGCGACCGCACCTCGCTGCTCACCTCCAGCGTCGAGGACCACGAACTGACTTCCCAGCACTCGCCGTTGATGTCACCCCTGGTCTGGGACCTGGCACACATCGGCAACCAGGAAGAGCAATGGCTGCTGCGGACCGTCGCGGGACGCGACGCGATCCGCCCCGAGATCGACTCGATCTACGACGCCTTCGAGCATCCGCGCGCCAGCCGCCCGTCCCTGCCGCTCCTCGCCCCCGACGAGGCGCGCCGCTACGCCTCGGACGTACGGGGCAGGGTCCTGGACCTCCTGGAGAGCATCCCGATGCACGGCAGGCCGCTGCTGGACGCGGCCTTCGCCTTCGGGATGATCGCGCAGCACGAACAGCAGCACGACGAGACCATGCTGATCACCCATCAGCTGCGCAAGGGGCCCGCCGCGCTGAGCGCACCCGAGCCGCCGGCCGGCGACACCACCGGCCTCGAGCCCGAAGTCCTCGTCCCCGGCGGCCCGTTCACCATGGGCACCTCCACGGAGCCCTGGGCGCTGGACAACGAGCGGCCCGCGCACCAGCGCCATGTGCCGGACTTCCACATCGACACGACTCCGGTCACGGCCGGTGCGTATCTGCGCTTCATGGAGGACGGCGGGTACACGCAGGAGCGCTGGTGGGCCGAGGCCGGCTGGCAGCAGATCCGGACCCACGACATCGGCGCACCGCTGTTCTGGCACCGCGACGCCGGGACCTGGCTGCGCCGCCGTTTCGGTGTGGTGGAACCCGTACCCCTGGACGAACCCGTGCTGCATGTGAGCTGGTACGAGGCGGACGCCTATGCCCGCTGGGCAGGACGGCGGCTGCCGACCGAGGCCGAGTGGGAGAAGGCGGCACGGCACGACCCGGTCTCGGGTCGCTCGACGCGCTTCCCGTGGGGTGACGAGGATCCCACCCCGGAGCGGGCCAATCTGGGCCAGCGCCATCTGCGGCCGGCGCCCGCCGGCGCCTATCCGGCCGGGGAATCACCCCTGGGTGTAAGGCAGTTGACGGGCGACGTATGGGAATGGACGTCCAGCGACTTCCTGCCGTATCCCGGTTTCGCCGCCTTCCCCTACCGCGAGTACTCCGAGGTGTTCTTCGGCCCCGAGCACAAGGTGCTGCGCGGCGGTTCGTTCGCCGTCGGCGAGGTGGCCTGCCGGGGCACCTTCCGCAACTGGGACCTGCCGGTACGACGTCAGATCTTCTCCGGATTCCGTACCGCGAGGGACGCCTGATGTGCCGTCATCTCGCCTACCTCGGTCCGCCCGTACCGCTGGGCGACATCCTGGTGAAGCCGCTGCACGCGCTGTACCGGCAGTCCTGGGAGCCCCGGCTCCAGAAGCACGGGACCGTCAACGCCGACGGCTTCGGCGTGGGCTGGTACGCCGAAGAGGACCCGGTGCCCGCCCGCTACCGGCGCGCAGGCCCCATCTGGGCCGATCTCTCCTTCGCCGATGTCGCCCGGGTGGTCCGCACGACGGCCCTGCTCGGTGCCGTACGCGATGCCACCGAGGCGGGCGCGGACGGTGAGGCGGCGGCGGCGCCCTTCGCCGCCGGGCCCTGGCTGTTCAGCCACAACGGCGCGGTCAGGGGCTGGCCGGGCGCGGTCGCGCCGCTCGCCGCCCGTCTCCCGGCCGACGAACTGCTCACGCTGCAGGCGCGCTGCGACTCGGCGCTGATCTGGGCTCTGGTCCTGCACCGGCTGCGGGACGGCGACGAGATGGGCCAGGCCCTGGCGGACACCGTCACCGAGGTGGCCGCCGCGGCACCGGGCTCACGGCTCAACCTGCTGCTGACGGACGGCGAGGCGGTCTGCGCGACCGCCTGGGGCGACACCCTCTGGTACCTCGCCGAGCCGGGCCGCCGCACCGTGGTCGCCTCCGAGCCGTACGACGACGATCCGCACTGGCAGCAGGTGCCCGACCGCACCCTGCTCGCCGCCACCCGCACCGATGTCCTGCTCACTCCCCTCAAGGAGCCCGCATAGTGCCCCCGTTCCAGCTCACCCGCACCCTGCCCGAGGACGCCACCGACGCCGCGCTCCGCGCCGATGTCCTCGACGGACTGACCTCCGCACCGAAGTCGCTGCCGCCCAAGTGGTTCTACGACGCGCGCGGCAGCGAGCTCTTCGAGGAGATCACCGTTCTCCCCGAGTACTACCCGACACGTGCCGAGCGCGAGATCCTCGTCGCACGCTCCGGCGAGATCGCGGCGGCGACAGCCGCCCGCACCCTGGTCGAACTGGGTTCGGGCTCGTCGGACAAGACCCGGCACCTTCTCGACGCGCTGCCGGACCTGCACAGCTACATTCCGGTCGACGTCAGCGAGAGCGCCCTGACGGCCGCAGCCGAGGCGCTGCTCGCCGAACGCCCCGGCCTCACTGTGCATGCGCTGATCGCCGACTTCACGCGCTCGATCGTCCTCCCCCAGGCGCCGGGCCCGCGCCTGGTGGCGTTCCTCGGCGGCACCGTCGGCAACCTGCTGCCCGCCGAGCGCGCCGTCTTCCTGAAGGCGGTGCGCGGGCTCCTCGAACCCGGCGACAGCCTTCTGCTCGGCACCGACCTGGTGAAGGACGAGGACGTACTGGTCGCGGCCTACGACGACGCGGCCGGGGTGACGGCCGAGTTCAACAAGAACGTCCTGTCCGTCATCGACCGCGAGCTCGGGGCGGACTTCGACGCGTCCGACTTCGACCATGTCGCCCGCTGGGACCGGGAACACGAGTGGATCGAGATGCGGCTGCGCGCCCGCACCGCGCTCACCGTGAAGATTCCCGAGCTGGACCTGGTGGTGCAGTTCGAGAAGGGCGAGGAGATGCGCACCGAGGTGTCGGCGAAGTTCCGGCAGGAGGGTGTCAGGAGCGAACTCGCGGCCGCGGGGCTCGACATGCGGCAGTGGTGGACGGACCCCGCGGGCCGGTTCGCGCTCTCGCTCAGTAGTCCGCCAGCAGTTCGGTGATGCGCGCCGACGCGGTCTTCGCGGCCTTCTCGGGGTCGCCCCCGATGAGGACCTCCGTCATATAGGCCTTGATGGGGTTGTCGGCCTCGACCGCGGCCCACCGGGGCGAGTTGGGGGTGGCCCGGCCGCGTGCGGCGGCCGCGGCCATCGCCGCCGCGCCCGGGTCGTCCGCGACGGCCCGGGCCAGGGAGCTCTTGTTCGGTACGTAACTCATGGTGCGCGCCAGGTCGGTCTGCCACTTCACGCCGGCCAGCGCCTCGACCACCTTGACCGCGGCGTCGCCCTGCGGGGCCTTGTCGGGGACGACCAGGTCGGATCCGCCGATGAAGACCGCGCTCGGCTTGCCCGCGCGTTTGCCGGGGATGGGGAAGTAGCCGAGCCTGCCCTTCATCGAGGGGTTGAGCTTCTCGATGGTCTTCACCGTGCCGGGCGTGGCGATGATCTGGGCGACATCACCCTTGGCGAAGACCTCGTACTGGAAGGGGTGGGCCTCGTCGGCGGTCTTGGGTCCCCTGCCGAGGGCCTGCAGCCGCTTGTAGAACTCCATGCCCCTGAGCGCGGCCGGGCTGTTCAGCGTCCCTGTCCAGTTGCCGCCCGAGCCCTCCGCGAGGTCCCCGCCCTCCTCCCAGATGAATCCGGAGAGGGTGTACCAGTCCTGGCCGGCCAGGTAGATGCCCTGCCGCTGCGCGCCGTTGAGGTCCGCGGTGTCCTGCAGCCACTCCTCGCGGGTCTTCGGCAGATGCTTGATGCCGGCTTGCTCGAAGAGCTGCTTGTCGTAGATGACGACACGGTTGGCGGCGTACCAGGGGATGCCGAACTGTGCGCCGTCGATGGCCCCCGGGTCGGCGAGACCGGCGAGCCAGTCATCGCTGCCGAGGTCCCGCAGCGATTCCAGGGTGAGATCGCGCAGGCCGCCGCTGTCCGCGTACTGGGCCACCTGGGTGTTGCCGACCTCGATCAGATCGGGCACCCCCTTCCCGTCCTTGCTCTTCAGCGCCGCGGTGACCTTGCCACCGATGCCGGCCCACTCCTGGATCCGGATGTCGAGCCTGATGTCGCCGTGTTCCGTCTCGTACGCCTTCTTGAAGCGCTGGACGAAGTCGTCGGTGGCGCTGTCCTTCATCAGCCAGACGGTCACGGTCTTGGTGCCGCTGCTGTTGCCGGGGAGAAGGCCGCAGCCGGTGAGCACGGCCAAGGACACGAGAGCTGTACAGCCCGCGATGATGCGGTTGTTCACGGAGGTCACCTCTGTCGTACGGGCACGGCAGTACATGACCCGACGTGGGGGAAGCGCGAATGGCTTGTTCGGGTGTGTGGATGGATTTTGGTCTGTACCAATGCGTAGGTCAAGAGGTTACGGAGCGTTCCTTCGCCCGATCTCTCGCGCACCGCGGCTCACTGGGGCACCTTGGAGTGACACGACGAAAGGAGTGCGACGCCCATGTCGGACCACACCTACCGGGTCACCGAGATCGTCGGCACCTCGCACGAAGGCATCGACCAGGCCGTGCGCAACGGTGTACGCCGCGCCGCGCAGACACTGCGCAACCTCGACTGGTTCGAGATCACGCAGGTACGCGGCCACATCGTGGACGGCGAGGTCGAGCACTACCAGGTCGGCCTCAAGGTC
The DNA here is from genome assembly GCF_017315755.1 of Streptomyces beijiangensis. GTDB lineage: Bacteria > Actinomycetota > Actinomycetes > Streptomycetales > Streptomycetaceae > Streptomyces > Streptomyces beijiangensis. The sequence continues at coordinate 10,798 of NZ_JAFLRJ010000477.1, read as the reverse complement.
GGCTTCCGCCTCGACGACGGCGAACAGGACGGCGGCTGACCGCCCCGGGGAATGCGCACGCCGCGAGAATGTTGAACCCTGTGTGAGCACTGTGATCGCGGACACCCGCTTCTCCGTACTGGACCGCTCGCGCACCCGCGAAGGCCATGAAGGACCGCAGGCGCTGCGCGACACCGTGGCCTTCGCCCGGGAGGCCGAGGCGCTCGGATACCACCGCTTCTGGGTATCCGAGCACCACAGCGTGCCCGGGGTCGCGGGCTCGGCGCCGACGGTGCTCGCGGCTGCCGTGGCCGCGGCGACCTCGGTGATCCGGGTCGGCACGGGCGGCGTCATGCTGCCCAATCACCAGCCCCTCGTCGTCGCGGAGCAGTTCGGGGTGCTGGAGGCGCTCTTCCCCGGCCGTATCGACATGGGCCTGGGCCGTTCCGTGGGGTTCACCGACGGGATACGCAGGGCGCTGGGCCGGGACAAGGAGGACGCCAGGGACTTCTCCGCGCAGCTCACCGAACTCCTCGGCTACTTCACCGGCGACCAGAGCGCGCATCCCCAGGTCCACGCCCGCCCCGCGGAGGGGCTGCGGGTGCCCGCCTTCGTCCTGGCCACGGGTGCGGGCGCGCAGGTCGCCGCTGCGGCAGGGCTGCCGCTGGTGATCGCGGCCGTACGGGGCGAGGAGGCGATGCTGCGCGCCGTGGACGCCTACCGGGACAGCTTCCGGCCCTCCGCGTGGGGCGAGCGCCCGTACGTCGTCCTCTCCGGGACGGTCGCCGTCGCGGAGACCACGGAGGAGGCCCGGCGGATCCTGCTCCCGGAGGCCTGGTCCACGGCGTATTCGCGTACGCACGGGGAATTCCCGCCGCTCGCGCCCGCCGAGAAGATCCTCGGACTCCCGATGACCGACCGCGAGCGCACCCTCTTCGACGAGGCCCTTCGCGGTCAGCTCCACGGCACCGAGGAGGAGGTCGCGGACGGCCTGGAGAAGATCATCGGCCGCAGTGGCGCTGACGAGTACCTGGTCACGACCAGCACCTTCGACCGCGGGGCCCTGCTCGACTCCTACCGGCGGCTGGCGAGGATCACGGCCTAGAATTCCGGTATGCAAAGCCCTCATGACCCGTTCGTACGTGTCCGTGGCGCCCGCGAGCACAATCTGCGCGGCGTCGACGTGGACATCCCGCGCGATGCGCTCGTCGTCTTCACGGGGGTCTCGGGCTCCGGCAAGTCCTCGCTGGCCTTCGGCACCGTCTACGCGGAGGCCCAGCGCCGCTACTTCGAGTCGGTCGCCCCGTACGCGCGCCGGCTGATCCATCAGGTCGGCGCACCGAAGGTCACCGAGATCAGCGGCCTGCCGCCCGCTGTCTCCCTGGAACAGCGCCGCTCGACGCCCACCTCGCGCTCCTCGGTCGGCACGGTCACCACGCTCTCCAACTCCCTGCGGATGCTGTTCTCGCGCGCGGGCGACTACCCGGCGGGCGCGGGCCGCCTCGACTCGGACGCCTTCTCGCCCAACACGGCGGCGGGCGCCTGCCCCTCGTGCCACGGTCTGGGCCGCGTCCACCGCACCAGCGAGGAACTGCTCGTCCCCGATCCGTCCCTGTCGATCCGCGAGGGCGCGATCGCCGCCTGGCCCGGCGCCTGGCAGGGCAAGAACCTGCGCGACGTACTGGACGCACTCGGGTACGACGTGGGCCGGCCGTGGCGTGAGCTCGCTCAGCAGGACCGCGACTGGATCCTGTTCACCGACGAGCAGCCCGTCGTCACCGTGGACCCGGTGCGCGACGCGGGACGCATCCAACGCCCGTACCAGGGCACGTACATGAGCGCCCGGCGCTATGTCCTGCACACCTTCGCCGACTCCAAGAGCCAGCCGCTGCGCGCGAAGGCCGAACGCTTCCTGGCGAGCGAGCCCTGCCCGGTGTGCGGCGGCAGCAGGCTGCGGCCCGAAGCGCTGGCGGTCACCTTCGCGGGCCGTACGATCGCCGAACTCGCGGCGCTGCCGCTCTCCGAGCTGGCCGAGGTCCTGGGCGGGGAGCAGCGGGACGAGACAGCCAAGGTGCTGACCGCGGACCTCCTGGCGCGCATCGAGGTCGTCACCGAACTGGGCCTGGGCTATCTCAGCCCGGACCGCACCACCCCGACGCTGTCCTCCGGCGAGCTGCAGCGGCTGCGGCTGGCGACGCAGCTGCGCTCCGGGCTCTTCGGCGTGGTGTACGTCCTGGACGAACCGTCCGCGGGGCTCCATCCGGCCGACACCGAGGCCCTCCTGGTGGTCCTCGACCGGCTCAAGGCGTCGGGCAACTCGGTCTTCGTCGTCGAGCACCATCTGGACGTCGTACGGCGCGCGGACTGGCTCGTCGACGTGGGCCCGCTGGCCGGCGAGCACGGCGGTCTGGTGCTGCACAGCGGTCCGCCCGCGGAGCTGGCAGGGGTGGCGGAATCGGTGACCCGGCGCTTCCTCTTCGCCGAAGGACCGCCGGCCGCGCACGAGCCCCGCACACCGTCGGGCCGGCTGGAGATCGGCCCCGTCACCCGGCACAACCTCGACGGTCTCCTGGCGGAGATCCCACTGGGCGCCCTCACCGCGGTGACCGGCGTCTCGGGCTCGGGCAAGTCCACGCTCGTCGGCGAGATCACCGAGGAACTACCGGGCGTGGAACGGCTGGTGACAGTGGATCAGAGACCGATCGGCCGTACGCCGCGGTCCAATCTCGCCACGTACACCGGTCTCTTCGACGTCGTACGGAAACTGTTCACCGCCACCGACGAGGCGCGGGCGCGCGGCTACAAGGCGGGGCGCTTCTCCTTCAATGTGCCCGGCGGGCGGTGCGAGACCTGCCAGGGCGAGGGGTTCGTCTCGGTCGAGCTCCTGTTCCTGCCGAGCACCTACGCCGCCTGCCCCGACTGCCACGGGGCGCGCTACAACCCGGAGACCCTGGAGATCACCCACCAGGGGCTCGACATCGCCGGGGTCCTGGACCTGACCGTCGAGTCCGCCGCCGTGTTCTTCACCGACTCCCCCGCCGCCGTACGCAGCCTGCGCGCCCTGCTCGACGTGGGGCTCGGCTATCTGCGGCTGGGGCAGCCCGCGACCGAACTGTCCGGGGGCGAGGCCCAGCGCATCAAACTGGCCTCCGAGCTCCAGCGCGTCCGGCGCGGCCACACCCTGTACGTACTGGACGAGCCGACGACCGGACTGCACCCGGCCGACGTCGAGGTCCTGATGCGTCAGCTGCACGGTCTGGTCGACGCGGGGCACTCGGTGGTCGTCGTCGAGCACGACATGACGGTGGTGGCGGGCGCGGACTGGGTGATCGACCTCGGGCCCGGAGGCGGTGACGAAGGCGGGCGGATCGTCGCCGAGGGTACGCCGGCCGAAGTGTCCGGCGCTCCCGGCAGCCGCACCGCGCCCTACCTCAGGCGGGTGACAGGAACTGCGCGTCCAGCTGGATCTTGACGACGTCGCCGAGCAGGGCGTCCGCTCCGCCGAAGTTCAGGCCGAAGTCGCTGCGGCGGATCTCGCCCTTGGCCTCGAATCCGGCGTGCTTGCGGTTGTCGGCGAAGTCCACGGCCCCGCCGAACTCCACCTCGAAGGTGACGGTCCTGGTGACGTCACCGATGGTCAGGTCGCCTTCCAGCACCCACTCCTCGCCGTCGCCCGAAGCTTTGGTGGAGCGGAAGGTCATGGTCGGCCGCTTCTCGACGTCGAGCAGATCGGCGGAGCGCACATGCTCGTCGCGCTGCGGGTTCCCGGTGTCGATCGAGCCGAGAGCGACGGTTGCGGTGATCGAGCTCTCCTCGATCGTTTCGCCGACGACCAGTGCGGCGTCGACCTGCCCGAAGTGTCCGCGCACCTTGGAGATTCCGAGGTGGCGGATGGTGAAGCCCACCTCCGAGTGGTTGGTGTCGATCTCCCAGTGGCCTGCGGCCAGCGGGAGCGGGAGCGGGGACGTTGTGGTGCCGGTCTCTGAAGTCATGCCCCCACACTGCCAAGTCGGTGACGATCGTGGAAGGCCCGGCTGAGACTGGTAGTGACAGGGCCACCATCCGGTGCGGGGTGCCGGTTACCATCGGCCGGTGAGCGACAACGAGTTGGGGACCTTCCTGCGTTCCTGCCGCGAGTCCGTGACACCTTCGGAAGTGGGGCTCCCCCAGGGCCCCCGCCGACGCACGCCCGGTCTGCGCCGCTCCGAGCTGGCGACGCTGGCGGGGATCAGCGTCGAGTACCTCGCCCGGCTGGAACAGGGACGCGACCGGCATCCGTCCACGCAGGTCATGTCGGCGCTGGCGGACGCGCTGCGGCTCCCGTCCGACGCCCGGGTGCGCCTGCGCCATCTGCTGAAGAAGGCGGAGAGCGGCCACCTTCTCTGCCCGGGGGCCGATTCGCCGGTCCGCTCGGTGCGCCCCACGGTCCAGGCGCTGCTCGACCGTCTGGAGCCCACCCCCGCGGTACTCCTGAACCGGCTGAGCGAAGTGGTCGCCCACACCGGCGGGTACGAACGCCTGGCCGGTCCCCTCGGCATGCTGCAGGGCCGGCCGCCCAGCATGATCCGGTACGTCTTCACCCACCCCGTGGCCCGGGAGGCCTACCCCGACTGGGACCGGGTGGCAGACGCGTACGCCGCGGGCCTGCGCTTCGAGATCTCCCGCAACGACCCGTACACCCTGGAACTCGTCAACGAACTGAACGTCACCGCGGGCGCCCCGTTCACCGAACGGCTCACCAGACAGCCGGAGTTGCCCGCTCTGGCCGGAGTGGAGCGGCTGGTGCACCCGGAGGCCGGACAGCTGAGGCTCGCGTACGAGACCCTCGAACTGCCCGGCCGGGACGGTCAGCGCCTGGTAGTCCATCTCCCCGCCGACGAGGCGACGTCCACGGCGCTGGACCGGCTCGGCGGCCGCCGTCCCGGCGCGCTGCGCGCGGTCAGCGGCTGACCTTGCGGGTGGCCCGCAGCCACTCCTTGTTCATCGCGGCGATCGACGGCAGCGGGATGCCCTTGGGGCAGGCGGTGGCGCACTCGCCGGTGAGCGTGCAGCCGCCGAAGCCCTCCTCGTCCATCTGCGCGACCATGTCCAGGACCCTGGTCTCGCGTTCGGGCGCGCCCTGCGGCAGCACATTGAGGTGGTTGATCTTCGCCGAGGTGAAGAGCATCGCGGAGCCGTTGGGGCAGGCCGCCACACAGGCGCCGCAGCCGATGCACTCGGCGTGCTCGAAGGCGAAGTCGGCGTCCGGTTTGGGGACCGGGGTGGAGTGGGCCTCGGGCGCGGCGCCGGTCGGGGCGGAGATGTAGCCGCCGGACTGGATGATCCGGTCGAAGGCCGAACGGTCGACGACCAGGTCCTTGACGACCGGGAAGGCGGCGGCCCGCCAGGGCTCCACGTCGATCGTGTCGCCGTCGTCGAAGGAGCGCATGTGGAGCTGGCAGGTCGTGGTGCGCTCGGGACCGTGGGCGTCGCCGTTGATGACCAGGGAGCAGGCGCCGCAGATGCCTTCGCGGCAGTCGTGGTCGAAGGCGACGGGCTCCTCGCCCTTGAGGGTGAGCTCCTCGTTGAGGGTGTCGAGCATCTCCAGGAAGGACATGTCCTCCGAGATGCCGTCGACCGGGTAGGTGGCCATCGTGCCGGGGGCGTCGGCGTTCTGCTGGCGCCAGACGCGCAGGGTGAGCTTCATGCGTAGCTCCGCTGAGTGGGGTGGACGTACTCGAAGACGAGGTCTTCCTTGTGCAGGACGGGGGCGACGCCGGTGGCGGTGAACTCCCAGGCGGCCGCGTAGCCGAACTCCTCGTCGCGGCGGGCCGCCTCGCCCTCCGGGGTCTGTGATTCCTCGCGGAAGTGGCCGCCGCAGGACTCGGCGCGGTGCAGGGCGTCGAGGCACATGAGCTCGGCGAGCTCCAGGTAGTCGACGATGCGGTTGGCGCGCTCCAGGGACTGGTTGAACTCCTCGCCGGTGCCCGGGACCTTGATGCGGCGCCAGAACTCCTCGCGGATCTGCGGGATACGGTCGAGGGCCTTGCGCAGGCCCTCCTCGGTGCGGGCCATTCCGCAGAACTCCCACATCAGTTCGCCGATCTCGCGGTGGAAGGAGTCTGCGGTGCGGTCCCCGTCGACGGCGAGCAGCCGCTCCAGACGCTCCCGGGTGGCGGCGACGGTCTCGGCCACCGCCGGGTGCGCCGCGTCGACCGCGTCGTGGTGCGGGTGGCGGGCGAGGTAGTCGCTGATGGTGGACGGCAGGACGAAGTAGCCGTCGGCGAGGCCCTGCATCAGGGCGGAGGCGCCGAGCCGGTTGGCTCCGTGGTCGGAGAAGTTGGCCTCGCCGATGGCGAAGAGGCCGGGAATGGTGGTCTGGAGGTCGTAGTCGACCCAGAGTCCGCCCATCGTGTAGTGCACGGCGGGGTAGATCCGCATGGGGGTCTCGTACGGGTCCTCGGCGGTGATCCGCGCGTACATGTCGAAGAGGTTGCCGTACTTCTCCTCGACGGCCTTGCGGCCCATGCGCGCGATGGCGTCGGCGAAGTCCAGGTAGACGCCCTGGCCGCCGGGGCCGACCCCCCTGCCCTCGTCGCAGACGTTCTTGGCGGCGCGCGAGGCGATGTCGCGCGGGACGAGATTGCCGAAGGCGGGGTAGATGCGCTCCAGGTAGTAGTCGCGCTCGTCCTCGGGGATCTCGTTCGCGGGCCGGGCGTCGCCCTGCGCCCTGGGCACCCAGATGCGGCCGTCGTTACGGAGCGACTCGCTCATCAGCGTCAGCTTGGACTGGTGGTCGCCGGTGCGCGGGATGCAGGTGGGGTGGATCTGGGTGAAGCAGGGGTTGGCGAAGTGCGCGCCGCGCCGGTGGGCGCGCCAGATCGCGGTGGCGTTGGAGTTCATGGCGTTGGTCGACAGGTAGAAGACGTTGCCGTAGCCGCCGCTGGCGAGGACCACCGCGTCCGCGAAGTAGGTGTCGATCTTCCCGGTGATCAGATCGCGGGCGACGATTCCGCGTGCCGTACCGTCGACGACGATCAGATCGAGCATCTCGGTGCGCGGGTGCATCTCGACGGTGCCGGCCGCGATCTGCCGCGACAGCGCCTGGTAGGCGCCGAGGAGCAGTTGCTGTCCGGTCTGACCGCGGGCGTAGAAGGTCCGGGAGACCTGTACGCCGCCGAAGGACCGGGTGTCGAGGAGGCCGCCGTACTCACGCGCGAAGGGCACGCCCTGGGCGACGCACTGGTCGATGATCTCCACCGAGATCTGGGCGAGGCGGTGGACGTTGGACTCCCGCGCCCTGAAGTCGCCGCCCTTGACGGTGTCGTAGAAGAGGCGGTGCACGGAGTCGCCGTCGTTGCGGTAGTTCTTGGCGGCGTTGATCCCGCCCTGGGCGGCGATCGAGTGCGCCCTTCGCGGGGAGTCCTGGTAGCAGAACTGCACGACGTGGTAGCCCTGTTCGGCGAGCGTGGCGCCTGCTGCGCCGCCTGCCAGGCCGGTGCCGACGACGATGACGGTGTGCTTGCGCCGGTTGGCGGGGTTGACCAGTCTGGCCTCGAAGCGGCGGGTGTCCCAGCGCTCGGCGACCGGCCCCTGGGGGGCCTTGGTGTCGGAGACCGGGGCACCGGTCCCGTAGTGCGCGTATTCAGTCATATCAGCCTCGGTCATGTCAGCTCACGACTCCGGTCATGACGGCGACGGGTACGGCGATGAACCCCACGGTCAGCACCAGCGCGAGCGCGTTGGCCGTGGCCTTGAGGACGCGGTCGCGGGTGGCGTTCCCCGCGCCCAGGGTCTGGGCCGCGCTCCAGAACCCGTGCCGGATGTGCAGTCCGAGCGCGAGCATCGCGACGATGTAGATGACGCCGCTGTACCAGGTGCTGAAGGTGTCGACGACGTTCTGGTACGGGTGCCCCTCCTGGAAGCCGCCCGGGTGCACGGTGCCGGTCGTCAGGTCCAGGAGGTGCCAGACGATGAACAGCGCCAGGATGATCCCGCCCCAGCGCATGGTGCGCGTCGCATAGCTCGCTCGCCGCCTCTTGTGCGCGTACGCCACCGGGCGGGCCCGCCGGTCGAGCCTGCTGAGCTGGTACGCGGAAACGGCGTGCGCGACGACGGCCGCCACCAGCACCACGCGGATGAGCCAGAGCGCCCACTCGTAGTGCAGGAACGGCTCGCCCAGCGTGCGCAGCCAGTGCGCGTAGTGGTTGAACTCCCCCGCCCCGAAGAAGATCTTCAGGTTCCCGAGCATGTGGACGACCAGGTACATCAGCATGATCAGGCCGCTCACCGCCATGATCGTTTTCTTGCCGACGGTCGATTTCAGAAGCGTCCGCGCCATCGACGGCCGTCGGTCCGTCCGCGTTGCCAGTGCCATGACCACAGACGTTAGGGCCGCACAAGCCCAGAGGTCCAAGACATGGTCCAGCTCATATCCATAGCCATCACCTATCATGGTGTGCATGCAGTTCCAGCAACTCACCTATTTCGTGGCCGTCGCCGAGGCCCGGCACTTCACCCGTGCCGCCGAGCAGGTGCACGTCTCCCAGCCGTCCCTCTCCCAGCAGATCCGGGCACTGGAGAAGGAGCTCGGCGCCGAGCTGTTCAGCCGGGCCAGGGGCAACATCACACTCACCGACGCCGGGGAGGCGCTGCTGCCGCTCGCGCTCCGGATCCTCGCCGACGCGGACACCGCACGCCACGAGGTGCTGGAACTGGCGCAGCTGAGGCGCGGCAGGGTGCGCCTGGGGGCGACGCCGAGCCTCTGCACCGGACTGCTCCCCGACGTGCTGCGCGCCTTCCACGATCAGCACCCCGGCATCCAGCTGCTGATCGAGGAGGGCGGTTCGCACGATCTCGTACGGGAACTGGCGCGCGGCGCCCTCGACCTGGCCCTGGTCGTGCTCCCGCTGCCGACGCCGTCCCCGGCGCTGACCACCGTGGAGCTGCTGCAGGAGGATCTGGTGGTGGTCTCCTCGGCCGCGTCCCCCGCACCGCGCTCACCGCTGCGCATCGCCGATCTGGAGGGCGAGCCGATGGTGATGTTCCGGCACGGCTACGACCTGCGCGATCTCACCCTCTCGGCCTGCCGCGCAGAGGGCTTCGAGCCGTACTTCACCGTTGAGGGCGGTGAGATGGACGCGGTGCTCGGTTTCGTACGGGCAGGACTGGGCGTCGCCGTGGTCCCGAGCATGGTGGCCGCACGGGCCGGGCGTGACCTCCTCGTCACGCCCCTCGCCCGCCCGGGTCTACGCCGTACGATCGCACTCGCGCACCGCAGCGACGTGGCCCCGCCGCGCGCCGCCCGGGTCCTGCAGGAGGTACTGCTGGCCAGTCATACGGCGTCGGCCAGCAGCAGGGTGTGAATCCGGTCGGGGGCGCCGGGCCTGGCGTAGTACCAGCCCTGCGCGGTGTCGCAGCCGAGCTCCCGCAGCTGTTCGGCCTGGGCCCCGGTCTCCACCCCCTCCACGGTCACGGCCAGCTGCAGGCTGTGCGCCAGCGAGACGATCCCCTCGACGATCTTCAGATCCACCGGGTCGGCCGGATGCTGCTGCATGCCCTGGGTGAACGAGCGGTCGAGCTTGAGCACGCTCACCGGCAGCCTGCGCAGGTTCGCGAGGTTCGAGTAGCCGGTCCCGAAGTCGTCGAGGGCGATGTCGATGCCCATCTCGGCGAGCTGCCGCAGCGGCTTCAGCAGATCCTCGTCCGCGCCGATCAGCGCGGACTCGGTGACCTCCAGGCAGAGCGCGGCGGGCGAGAGCCCCGACCGCTCCAGTACGGCCACCGTGTCGGCGACCAGGCCGGGGTGGTGGAGCTGGGTGGGAGAGAGGTTCACATTGATCCGCAGCGGCCCCCCGTCGGTGTGCGTCGGGAGCTGCTGCTCCCAGAACCTCGCCTGCCGTACGGATTCCTCCAGGACCCAGCGGCCGAGCGGCACGATGAGCCCGGTGTGCTCGGCGAGCGGGATGAAGCGGTCGGGGCCGAGCACCCCGTGCTGCGGATGCAGCCAGCGCACCAGCGCCTCCGCCCCGTGCACACTGCCGTCGCCCAGGTGCACCAGCGGCTGGTACTCGATGAAGAACTCACCGCGCTCCAGGGCCGCGGGCAGCGCCATGGTCAGCCCGTGCCGGGTGATGGCGCGGGCGTCGGCCTCGGCGTCGGCGATCTCGTAACGGTTGCCGCCGGCCGCCTTGGCCCGGTACATGGTGATGTCGGCGCTGCGCAGCACCTCGGCCGCTGTGCGCTCCCCCGTCGGGCCCTCGACGATGCCGATGGAACCGCGGACGGTCAGCTCGCGGCCGTCCAGGCGGATCGGGATCGAGAGCACCGAGAGGATGCGCGCGGCGAGTTCGCCGACCTCGCGCTCGGAGTCGCTTCCCGTGGTGAGTGCGACGAACTCGTCGCCGCCGAGCCTGGCGACCATCTCGCCGGGTGCGGTCGCACAGCTCTGCAGCCGGTCGGCGACCTCGACGAGCAGGCGGTNNCGTCGAGGTCGAGGTAGCAGAGGCCGAAGCGCATGTTGTCGCGGGCGGCGAGTGCCTTGTCGAGCCGCTCGAAGAACAGCGTGCGGTTGGGCAGCCCGGTGAGGGCGTCGTGCGTCGCCTCGTACCGCAGCCGCAGATTGAGCAGCCGGCGCTCGGTGGTGTCCTCCATGAGCGCCAGCTGGTACTGCGCCACACCCTCGGCGTCGCGCAGCAGCGAGACGGTGAGGTTGGTCCACAGCACGGTGCCGTCGTTGCGGTAGTACGGCTTCTCGACCCGGTAGTGGTCACGCTCGCCGCGCACCAACTCCCCGTACAGGCCCCAGACATGGGGCGCGTCCTCGGGGTGGACCCACTCG
>NZ_JAFLRJ010000476.1 GCF_017315755.1 Streptomyces beijiangensis | reverse complement strand
CCACCGTCTGGGCGCAGCTCTTCGGGCTCGTCTCCTTCGAGATCTTCGGCCAGTTCAACCGGGTCGTCGAGGACCGCGACGCCTTCTTCGCGCACGCCGCCGACGGACTCGCCCAGACCGTCGGTCTACTCCGCGGGGAGTAGGAGTGATCACCCCGGCGGGCTGACGCCCCGGCCGCTGCCGCCGGTCTAGCGTTACGGGTATGGAAGAGCAGCGAGCACACCCCTGGGGCGGACCGCCCTGGGCCCGTGGCGGAGAGCCCCGTTGGCAGCCGCAGTGGTTCCGGGGGCCGGGCACCCGGCTGCCCTGGTTCTCCACCCTCGTGCTCACCCTCTTCGTGCAGGCGGGCTCGACGTTCGCCGCGCACAGCCAGGCGGCNNNNCGCGCCGCCTGGTCGGCCGTCGCCATGCTCTGGGCCGGTCATCTGCTGGTCGCCCACGGGCTCTACCGCTGGCTGCCGCCCACCGGCGACAACGCCCCGCCCTGGGGACAGGAGCTGGTGGTGCTCGCCTGGGTGGTCGCCATCGTCGCCGCCTCCGAACTGGCGCGCGTACGGCGTGAACAGTGGGACCGGTCCCGTGCCGAGCGCGAGGCCGCCGAGAAGCGCCGCGCGGACGAGGAGCGGCTGCGCATCGCCCGCGAACTCCACGATGTCCTGGCCCACTCCATCTCGGTCATCAACGTCCAGGCGAACGTGGGACTCGCCCTCCTCGACGCCGACCCCGAGCAGGCCCGCACCGCCCTCACCACCATCAAGGCCGCCAGCAAAGAGGCCCTCGGCGAGGTGCGCCAGGTCCTCGACACCCTGCGCGCGCCCGGAGAGGCGCCCCGTGCGCCCGCCCCCGGACTCGACCGGCTCCCCGAACTCGTCGAGCAGGCGTCCGGCGCCGGACTGACCGTGCGCGTCGAGAGAACCGGCACCATGACCAAGCTGCCGCCCGGCATCGATCTCGCCGCCTTCCGGATCGTCCAGGAGGCCCTGACCAATGTGGTGCGGCACTCGGGATCGCGCACCGCACACGTCAGGATCGACCACGCCCCGGACACCCTCGGGCTCCGTATCGACGACGCGGGCCCCGCCACCGGCGGCGACGCGGGCGGCAGCGGCAACGGACTGATCGGAATGCGGGAGCGGGCGGCCGCTCTCGGTGGCACCATCGAGGCGGGTGCGCGCCAGGACGGCGGCTTCCGGGTCGAGGCCGTCATCCCGCTGGCCGCCGTATCGAAGGAGTCGCTGTGATCCGCGTACTGCTCGCCGACGACCAGGCCCTGGTCCGGGCCGGCTTCCGGGCGCTGCTCGGCGCGCAGCCGGACATCGAGGTGGCCGGGGAGGCCGCCGACGGCGACGAGGCGGTGCGGCTGGTGCGCGAACTGCGCCCCGACGTCGTACTGATGGACATCCGGATGCCGGTGCTCGACGGCCTCGCCGCCACCCGCCGGATCACCGGGGACCAGGAACTCGACGAGGTGAAGGTGGTCATGCTGACCACCTTCGAGCTGGACGAGTACGTCTTCGAGGCGATCCGCTCCGGGGCCTCCGGCTTCCTGGTCAAGGACACCGAACCGGAGGAACTGCTGCGCGCGGTACGAACGGTGTCCGAGGGCGACGCACTGCTCTCGCCGGGAGTGACGCGCAGGCTCATCGCCGAGTTCGCGGCCCGTTCCAAGGAGCCCGCGTCGGGGGAGGGCCTGAGCCAACTCACCGAGCGGGAGCGGGAGGTGATGGCGCTGGTCGGCATCGGCCTCACCAACGACGAGATCGCCCGGCGCCTGGTGGTCAGCCCGCTCACGGCCAAGACCCATGTGAGCCGCACGATGGTGAAGCTCGGCGCGCGCGACCGGGCCCAACTGGTCGTCATCGCCTACGAGTCGGGCCTGGTGCGTCCTGGCTGGATCGGCTGACGCGCGGGGCGGCCCCGGTAGGACCACAGGACGTACACCACCCGCACCACGAAGACGAGCGCCGCGGCGACGACGGCTGCCACGGTCAGCGCCCGCCGCGCGGTGCCGTCCAGATCGAAGAAGTACACCGGGCTGATGACACCGGCGAAGGTGGCCACGGCGACGAAAGCCGCACTGACCAGCGCATAGCCGATCTCCACGGTCATCGCGTCACGCTCGGCCCGGCTTCTGTGCCCCATACGGGAAAGTCTCACAGGCCTGCGGCCGACGGGCAAGGAACCCCTGTCGGTCGCAGGCCTGTTCGTGCGGTCCGGTGCGCCGTCAGTCGCGTACGGACACCGGCTCCGCCGTCTCCTCCCGTACGGGCTCGGACTTGGCGACCAGCACCGTGTGCTGCTCCGCGACCCGGCGGGTACGCAGCCCGGTCACCGTGATCAGCAGCCCGGCGACCGCGACGACGGTCACCACGACCAGCCCGGGACGGTAGCTGTCGAGCAGCGCCTGCGGGGAGCCGTCCGCGCTGCCGTGCGCCGTGATGACCGCGGTGACGACGGCCAGGAAGATCGCCCCGCCGACCTGGACCGAGGTGTTGAGCAGGCCCGAGACCATGCCCTGCTCGTGGTCGTCCACGCCGTTGGTGGCCTGGATGTTGAGCGAGGGGAAGGTCAGCGCGCAGGCCGCGCCGATCAGCAGCATGGTCGGCAGGATCACCGCCGCGTAGCTCGGGTCGAGGCTGATACGGAGGAACAGTGCATAGCCCACCACCATGAAGGCGAAGCCCGCCGCGATGAGCCGGGGTGTGCCGAAACGGTCCACCACCGAGCCGACCTTGGTCGAGGAGAGCGCCACCAGGGCGCCTGCGGGAAGGAAGGCCAGCGCGGTCTGCAGCGCGGACCAGCCGAGCACCGTCTGCAGGTACTGCGTGGCGATGAACTGGAAGCCCACGTACGAACCGAAGAAGGCGGCGGCGCCCAGTTGCGCCCTGACCTGGGAGCCCGAGCGCAGTACGCCGAGCCGGATCAGCGGGTGGCTGCTGCGCTGCTCGATCGCCACGAACGAGGCGAGCAGGAGCGCCACGGCGAGGAAGGAGAGCAGTGTACGGGCGGAGGCCCAGCCCACTTCGGAGGCCTGGACGACGGTGAAGACGAGCAGCAGCATCGAGGCCGTGCCGGTGACGGCGCCCGGCAGGTCGTAGCCGCGCTGTGTACGGTCGCGCTCGCTGCGCGGGATCAGCCTCAGGCCGAAGACCAGGGCGATGAGAGCGATGGGAGCGGGCAGCAGCATGGTCGAGCGCCAGCTCACCTCGGTGAGGAGTCCGGACAGCACCAGGCCCATGGAGAAGCCGGTGGCGGCGCAGGTGGTGTAGATGGAGAGCGCGCGATTGCGCTGCGGGCCTTCCTTGAAGGTCGTGGTGATGATGGAGAGCCCGGCCGGTGCGGTGAACGCGGCGCTGAGGCCCTTGATGAAGCGGCTGGCGATCAGCAGCGGCCCCGAGTCGACGAAACCGCCGAGCAGGGACGCCAGAGCGAAGACGCCCAGGGCGATCAGGAAGACCTGGCGCCGGCCGAGGAGGTCGGCCGCGCGCCCGCCGAGGAGCAGCAGGCCGCCGTATCCGAGGATGTAGCCGCTGACGATCCATTGCAGGGTCGAGGTGGTGAGGTGCAGATCGCTTGCGATGGACGGCAGGGCGACGCCGACCATCGAGACATCGAGGGCATCGAGGAACATCGCGGCGCAGAGCACGAGAAGGGTGCCCCACAGGCGGGGGCTCCAACGCTCTTGTGTGCCGGGGACGTTGAGCGGTGAGGTCATGCAGGGAACAGTACATGCACATGCATCGAGTGCAAGTGCATTTAATTCCTGTGCAACAAAGTGGCCGAACTCTGCTAACGTGCGGACATGGTGGTGAAGAAGACTGAGCGTGTTCTCGCGGACGAGTGGCGCGAGATCCTCGCACTCCATGCCCGCACCCAGTGCGAGCTGGACCGCGAGCTGCATCAGCACGGACTCGGCGCCAGCGACTTCGAGGTACTCGACGTGCTGTCGGAGAACGCGGCGGAGGACGGCGGCGATTCCTACCGTGTCCAGGAGATCGCCGCGCGCGTCCACCTCAGTCAGAGCGCGCTCTCCCGGCTGATCGCGCGGCTGGAGAAGGACGGCCTGGTGTGCCGCGGGATGTGCAGCGAGGACCGCCGCGGGGTCCGGGTCGTGCTCACCGACAAGGGCCGGGCGCGCCACGCCGAAGTGCTTCCGCTGCAGCGTGCGGTGCTCGCCAGGATGCTCCGGCCCGTGTCGTAGAGACGGGAGTCAGATCCCGGACTTCTCGCGCCACAGTTCCGTGAGCGCGGAGTCACCCGTCATGGTGGCCGTCGAGAGAGGCAGTCGGTTCCACAGCGCTGCGTAGAGCTGCTCGGCGGGGCCGGTCAACTCGCAGTCCGCCGCACCCTCTTCGCCGAGAACGGTCTGCGACGGCTCGCTGGTCAGCCGGCTCGTCCATACGGCACCCGTGTCGCTCGCCCGGACCCGCAGCGTCTTCGGTACGTCGCTGCGCACCTGGCTCCTGGGCCGGGCGTGGAAGAGACGCAGTAGTTCGTCGATGCCGTCGGCGGCGAACTCCGGCTCCAGTGCGCTGAGTTGTACACCCGCGGCCGCCTCGGCGTCCATCCGGTGGATCGCGGTCTCGTGCGCCTGACGGCGTGCCCAGAAAGCGAGCGGTGAGGGCGCGCGCATGAAGGTCCAGCACTCCAGATCCGCGGGCGCCTCCTGCAGGGCCGACACCAAGGCCGCATGGCCCTCGCGGAACCAGGTGAGCAACTCCTCGCCGTCAAGGTCGGGCTCGGCTCCGAGGGGGCGACGTGTGGTGTGGCCGTCCGCGACGAAGCCGGTTGCCCAGCGGTGGACGGTGCCGGTGTGCAACAGCAGGTCGCGCACCTGCCAGTCCGGGCAGGTGGGCACGGCGGCGTCGGTGCGTGCCCGCTCGGCGGCCGCGGCCAGCAACTGGCCCTCACGATCGAGTGACTTGATGTGATCAGCAATGTCCATGGGGGGATTGTGTCAGCGCCCTCAGGACGTGGAGGGTGCCGCGCTCCGTGCGAGGAATCCGATGAGTGCGGCGGTGGCGGCGAGCAGCGCCACGGTCGTCAGGGCCAGAGGGAGCGAGAACGCGTCCGCCAGGAATCCGATCGCGGGCGGCCCGAGCAGCATGCCGCCGTAGCCGAGTGTCGAAGCGGTGGCGACGCCGTTCGGGCCGGCCAGCGCGCCGGCGCGTGCCACCGCGACGGGGAAGATGTTGGCCAGGCCGAGCCCGGTCACCGCGAAGCCGACGAGCGCCAGCCAGGCGGTGGGCGCGAGCGCGCCGAGCAGCATTCCGGCGGCCGCTGTCAGGCCGCCCGCGACGAGGGTACGGGTCTGGCCGAGCCGCTCCAGGAGGGCCGTGCCGGTGAGCCGGCCGGCCGTCATGGCCAGGGCGAAGGCCGAGTAACCGGCGGCGGCGACGCCCGGGTGGGTGTGCAGGTCCTGTTCGAGGTGGAGCGCGCCCCAGTCGGCCAGGGCCCCTTCCCCGTACGCCGTACAGAGCGCGATGACGCCGAAGACGACGACCAGCCGTCTGCTGCGGCGGTCGAGCCGGCGCGATCCGGGCTCGGCTACGGTCTGTTCGGTGGCGGTCTGTTCGGGGGCGAGCGGGGCGTCGTACCGCAGCAGCACGCGACCGGCCGCGGCGGTCACGACGAGTCCGACGACGGTCAGGGTCAGCAGATGGGCGGTGGGGGAGAGGCCGCCCGCGACCAGTCCGCCGAGCCCCGCGCCGATCATGCCGCCGAGGCTGAACGCGGCGTGGAAGCCCGGCATCAGCGGGCGGCGCAGTGCGGCGACCACGTCGACCGCCGCGCTGTTCATGGCCACGTTGACGCCGCCGTACGCCGCGCCGAAGACCAGGAGGACAAGGCCGAGTGAGAGCGCCGAGTGGGTCAGCGGCGGCAGCGCGATGCTCAGGGACAGCAGGACGGCGCACACGACCGTCACCGTATGACTGCCGAAGCGGCGGCAGAGCCTGCCGGTGAGCGTCATGGTGATCACGGCACCGGCCGAGACCCCGAGCAGGGCGAGTCCCAGCGTGCTCGCCGACGCGCCGGTCTGCTCCTTGATCGCGGGGATACGGACCACCCAGCCGGCGAACAGGAAGCCGTCCAGGGCGAAGAAGGCGGTCAGGGCGGTGCGGAGGCGGGCCAGGGAGACGGCGGCGGGGTCCGCGCCGGTTGCCCCCGGAACGGCCGCACGTAGTTTGTTTAGTAGCGGCACAAATGAAGGATAGGGGCAGCGGTCCCTCCGTACAAGTGCGATACCGGAACGCATTCCTTCGCCCGGGATCATGCGAGACTCACCTCCATGAACGGCAAGGTGACGACGGCCAGGACCCGACTGGAACGCGGCCGCAGCGCGCTCGGACCCGCACTCGAACTGGTCCACACGGGCCGGGCTCCCACCCGTGCCGTGCTCACCGCCGAACTGGGTGTCACCCGCGCCACCGCCGGTGCGGTCGCCGCCGAGCTGGAGGCCCTCGGCCTCATCAGGGTGGACTCCAGGCCCGGTGCGGCGGCCGGGTCCCAGGGGCGCCCCTCGCACCGGCTCTCCGTCGACGCGAACGGTCCCGTGGTGCTCGCGGCCCAGGTGCACTCCGACGGATTCAGGGCCGCGCTCGTCGGCCTCGGCGGCCGTATCGTGGCGACCTCGCCCGGCGCCGTCACGGTCTCAGCCGACCCCGCGCAGGTCCTCGGTGAAGTGGTGGACGCGGGCGCCGCACTGCTCGCGGAGACCGGGCTCCGCTGTGTGGGCGCGGGACTTGCGGTACCGTCCGCGGTCGCCGAACCGGAAGGCACCGCCCTCAACCCGCTGCATCTCGCCTGGCCCGCGGGCGCCCCGGTCCGCGACGTCTTCGCGGAGCGGGTACGGGGCGCGGGCATCGCGGGACCCGCCTTCACCGGCAACGACGTCAACCTCGCCGCGCTGGCCGAACACCGCCACGGTGCGGGCCGCGGCGCCGCCCATTTGCTCTGTGTGGCCACCGGGCACCGGGGTGTCGGCGGGGCCCTGGTCCTCGACGGCCGTCTGCACACGGGCAGTTCGGGCCTCGCGCTGGAGGTCGGCCACCTCACGGTCAACCCCGAGGGCCGCCCCTGCTACTGCGGGAGCCGCGGCTGCCTCGACGTCGAGACCGACCCGCTCGCATTCCTGACGGCGGCGGGCCGCACCCCCGGCCCGGAGGGCTCGCTGCTCCAGCAGGCCCGCGATCTGCTCCGCAACGAATACACGGACACCGTGGTGCGATCGGCCGCAGAGGAGATCGTGGACCGCCTGGGCCTCGGCCTCGCGGGCCTCGTGAACATCCTCAACCCCGACCGCATCATCCTCGGCGGCCTGCACCGCGAGCTCCTGGACGCCGACCCGGAGCGGCTGCGCGCCGTCGTCACCGACCGCAGCCTGTGGGGGAGGAGCGGCGGAGTGCCGATCCTCCCCTGCACGCTGGACCACAACAGCCTGGTCGGGGCGGCGGAGTTGGCGTGGCAGCCGGTACTTGACGACCCCCTGGCCGCGCTCGCCCAGGCCTAACCGGCGAGAGAGAAGGCGCGCGCCGGGTTCGCGATCAAGATCCGCTCCACCAGCGCTTTGCCCAGGGTCAGTTCGAGCCGGGGACGCAGCCCGCGCAGCAGATATGGCATCCCCGGCGTCCCCGGCACCACGGTGTCCCCGCCGAGCAGCAGCCGGTCCCCATACCCCGCCTCGGCGAGCGAGGCCAGTACCTCCGGCAGCCGCCAGTCGGTGGCGTGGTTCGCCCGCGAAGGCCCGTCGAAGGCGAGGAACGCACCGGCCCGCGCCACCTCGTGATGCACCACGGAGTCGGGGGAGCGGTTGAGATGGCCGAGGATCACCTGCCCGGGCTCCACCGCCAACTCCCCGCACAGCAGGTCGAGTACGTCCAGCGCGGCCGTCCCCAGCTCCAGGTGTACGGCGATGGGCGCGCCCGTGCGGTGATGCGCGGCGGCCGCCGCCCGCATGGTCGTCCTGGCGTGCGCGTCCAGTTCGTGGAAGCTCCCGGCGACCTTGATCAGCCCCGCCCGTACCCCCGTCGACCCGATGCCCTCGGTCAGTTCGGTCACGAACAGCTCGGCGAGCGTATCGACGACCCGCCCGAGCGTCGCCGCGCTGTAGTGCACCGCCTGGTGCAGCCCCGTCGCGGCCACCACATGCGCCCCGGTCTCGCGGGCCAGCGTCACCAGCGCGGCGGGCTCGCGCCCGAGTCCGTACGGGGTCCACTGCACCACCGTCCGGCCGCCGAGCTCGCGGAACTCCCTCAGCGCGGTGCGCGCCCGCTGCGGGTCGTCGAGCTCCTGTCCCGGCAGCAGCGGACTGCGGATGAAGAGATGGTCATGCGCGTCGGTGACCCCCAACTCGCCTGCGGGCACGTCCCCGAGGACGGTGCGGACGACGCTCACCACTGCCTGCCCCGGCCCAGTGCGGCCCGCTCGGGCTCGCACAGATGCAGCACCTCGAAGCGGTCGCCGACCGCCTTGGGCGACCCCTCCCAGAGTGTGAGGTGCACCAGCTCCCAGTGGCGCGGGTCGACGGCGAGAGCCGCGCACACCACCCCGTGGATACGGGCCAGCCGCTGGGTCTCCCGCACCGCCTCGTCGATCACCGCGGCGAGGTCGCCGCCCTCCGGGATCCGCTGTTTGCGCCGTACGGCGTTGCGCGGAGCGGCCCCGGCCGCGAGGCCCTCCTCGTATGCCAGACCGGTCCAGTGCTGCACCTCCGGCCGCCCGAAGTCATTGGCGACGCCCTGGAATCCGGGCCCCCAGAGAAAGGCGTTCATGCCCTCGGGAGCGTTCCACAGATAGAAGGGCGCGTACTGGTTGACCGGTGAATCCTCACCGCGCTCGCGCATCAGGTACGCCTTGATGCCGAGCCCCGGGAAGTCGTCGAGCAGATGCCCCTTGGCCGCCACCCGCTTGCGGATGATCTCCATGTCGTAGTCGGCGGGGAGAGTGATCTCGTACTGCATGGCGTGCATGGGTCCGTCTCCTCAGGTGCGGGGTGCGAGCAGAGCGAGCAGTCCCCGGACCCCCGCGTCGAAGGCGGCCGGCGAACCGGACGCGCGAGCCAGTACATAGCCGCCCTGGACGGTGGCGACGATCGTCGATGCGATCTCTTCGGGCACCAGTGAGGCAGGGAACTCCCCGTCCCGCACGCCCTGTCGGACGACCTCGGCGAGCCGCCCGCGCAGCCAGGCGATCATCTCGTCGACCGGTGCGCGCAGTTCGTCGTCGGCGATGACGTCCGGGTCCATTGTGAGCCGCCCGACGGGGCAGCCGCGCAGGACGTCGCGCTCGCGCAGCAGATACGACGCGATCTTCGCGTACGCCGCCCCCTCGACCCCCAGTGTGGCCTCGGCGGTCGCGCGCAGCTCCTCGGCCGTGCGCCGGATCGCGGTGAGCGCCAGATCCTGCTTGTTCGCGAAGTGGTGGTACATGCTGCCCTGCCCGACGCTCGCCAGCTGCTGGATCGCCTTGGGGCTGGTGCCCACATAACCGCGCTCCCAAAGGAGCTCGCGCGTGGCCTCGATCAGACGCTCCGGAGTGCTCATGGACTCACTGTACATACCAGTAGGTACAGAAACCAGAGGTATGCGGGAAGCAGCCGGGGACCGCGTCCGTACTCCCGCGGTGGTACGCCGACGGCCGCTGGCCGTAGGACGCCCCGGACCCCCTCCCGGCGGGAGGCTCGACATCAACAACAACGCCTCCCCACAAAGGAGCTGAACCGATATGAACACCCTCGCGCACGCCGGCGGACCCGGCCCCTGGATCCTCCTCTTCCTGCTGATCTGGGCGGCCGTCGTCCTCACCGTCGTGACCGTCCTGCGCCGCACCGTCTGGCGCGGCCGCCGCGGCCCCTGGCAGGTAAGGGCCGCCCACGGCGAGCACTCGCCGATCGCGATGCTCGGTCGGCGCTTCGCCGCCGGGGAGATCGACGAGGACGAGTACTGGCGCCGGCTCTCCGTCCTGGACGAGCAGTTCGGCCGCACGGGCAAGGGCGGTGCGGCATGAGCACCGCCGTCCGTACCGACACCGCCGCGCGTGTCGTCGACGCCGTGAAGGTCTACGGCAGGGGCGACACCGAAGTGAGGGCCCTGGACGGGGTGAGCGTCGACTTCGCGGCCGGCCGCTTCACCGCGATCATGGGGCCCTCGGGCTCCGGCAAGTCCACGCTGATGCACTGCGCGGCCGGACTCGACACGCTCACCTCCGGATCCGCCTTCATCGGCGGTACGGAACTGAGCACCCTGGACGACCGCCGCCTCACCCTCCTGCGCCGCGAGCGCATCGGCTTCGTCTTCCAGGCCTTCAACCTCATCCCCACCCTGACGGTCGCCGAGAACATCACCCTCCCGCAGGACCTCGCAGGGGCCCGCGGCGACCAGGAGTGGACCGACGCCCTCATCGATGTCGTCGGACTGCGCGACCGGCTGCACCACCGCCCGAGCGAACTCTCCGGCGGCCAGCAGCAACGCGTCGCTGTCGCCCGCGCCTTCGCCGGCCGCCCCGACGTCGTCTTCGCCGACGAACCCACCGGCAACCTCGACTCCCGCTCCGGCGAGGAGGTGCTGCGCCTGCTCGGCCGCGCGGTGCGCCAGATGGACCGCACCGTCGTGATGGTCACCCACGACCCGGTGGCCGCGGCCCACGCCGACGAGGTCGTCTTCCTCGCGGACGGGCGGCTCGTCGACCGTATGCAGAACCCGACCGCCGAGCGGGTCCTCGACCGGCTCAAGGCCTTCGACGCCAGGGGTGTCCGGACATGAGCAGGCTGCCCGCATCCCTCCGTATCAGCCTCTCGTCCCTCCGCGCCCACAAGCGGCGCTTCGCCGGGACCTTCACCGCCGTCCTGCTCGGAGTCGCCTTCCTCGCGGGCACCCTCGTCATGGGCGACACCCTGCGCGCGAGCTTCGACACCCTCTTCTCGAACGCCACCGGAAGCACCGACGCCGTCGTACGAAGCTCCAACGTGGTCACCGTCTCCGGCGAGGGCCAGGGCACCCGCGAACCGGTGAGCACCTCGCTCGTCACCACGATCCGTCAGGCCCCGGGCGTCGCGGCCGCCGTCCCCGACATCCAGGGCGCGGGCCAGCTCGTCGGGTCCAACGGCAAACCCGTCGGCGGGCAGGGCCCGCCGACCCTCGCGGGCAACTGGATCGACGACCCGAAACTCAACCCGTACCAGCTCGCCGAAGGCCGCGCCCCCAGCGCCCCGGGCGAGGTCGTCGTCAACCGCGGAGCAGCCGACAAGGGGGGCCTGAAGCTCGGCGACACGACCGTGCTGCGCACCCCCGACCCGGTCACCGTCCGCATCGTCGGCCTGGCCACTTTCGGCGGCGAGGACGGGATGGCCCAGGTCACCTACACCGGGATGACGCTGTCCGACGCGTCGACGTACCTCACCCCCAAGCCGGGCCAGGCGGCCTCCATCCAGGTCAGGGCAGGCCCCGGCACCACGCAGCAGCGGCTCGTGGACGCGTTGAAGCCCGTACTTCCCAAGGGCGTCGAGGCGATTACCGGCCAGGAGTCCGCCCAGGAGAGCCAGGACGCGGTTTCCGGACAGTTCCTGACCCTCTTCACCACCCTCCTGCTGGTCTTCTCCGGCATCGTGCTGCTCGTCGCGACCTTCTCCATCCACAACACCTTCGCGATCGTCGTCGCACAGCGCACCCGTGAGAACGCCCTGCTGCGTGCCCTGGGCGCATCCCGCCGCCAGGTCGTCTCTGCCACCCTGACCGAGGCCACGGTCGTCGCGATCACCGCCTCCGCCGCGGGGCTCATCGGCGGCATCGGCATCGCCGCCGGACTGCAGGCGCTCTTCCCCGTCA
Organism: Streptomyces beijiangensis; assembly: GCF_017315755.1. Classification (GTDB taxonomy): domain Bacteria; phylum Actinomycetota; class Actinomycetes; order Streptomycetales; family Streptomycetaceae; genus Streptomyces; species Streptomyces beijiangensis. The sequence goes on along the minus strand of NZ_JAFLRJ010000476.1, from coordinate 17,649 downwards.
TCGGATTCCCCTTCCCCAAGGGCGACTTGGTGATCAGCGGCCTCTCCCTGGCCCTGCCCCTCGTCGTCGGGATCATCGTCTGCCTGGGCTCCGCGCTGCTGCCCGCCGTCCGCGCCGGACGCACCGCGCCGCTGGCCGCCCTGCGCGAGAGCGCGGTCGACCACTCCGGGGCGTCCCGCAAGCGGGCGGTCGTCGGTACGGCCCTCGGCGTCGCCTCGATCGCCGCCGTGCTCACCGGGGCCCTGGTCTCTCCGTCCGTCTGGCTCTCCGCAGGGGGCGCGGTCCTGGCCCTGGTGGCCTTCGTCGTACTCGGTCCCGTCGCCTCCTCCTTCGCCGTACGGACCCTCGGCAGCCCCCTCGACCGGCTGCGCGGAGTCACCGGCGGCCTCGCCAAGCGCAACGCCCTGCGCAGCCCCAAGCGGACGGCGGCCACCGCCACCGCACTGATGATCGGCGTCGCCGTCGTCTCGCTCTTCACGGTCTTCGCCGCCTCACTGAAGGCGACCATGGACCAGACGGTGGACCGCTCCTTCGCGGGAGACATCGCCGTCAGCGCCCCGGCCTTCGGCGCGGGAGGCAGCGGACTCAGCCCCGCGCTTGGCCCCGCGCTCGCCCGGCTCCCCGAGGTGGCCACGGCTGTCGGCCTCGGCAAGGGTGTCGCGGAGGTCAACGGATCAGGGCGCAATCTGACCGTCACCGACCCGGCGTCACTCGCCAGGGTCCTCGACCTCGGCACCGTCACCGGATCGCTCGGACAGCTGGGCACCGACGGCATCGCCGTCTCGAAGAAGGAGGCCGACAAGCGCGGCTGGCAGCCTGGCTCCACCGTCCGGCTCGCCTTCACCGACGGCCGGCAGCAGACCTTCACCGTACGGGCCGAGTACAGCCGCTGGGAGCTCCCCGGCGACTACTTGATCACCCGCCAGGCCTGGGCCCCGCACCACGGACAGGACTCCGACACACTCGTCGCGGTCTCGTTCAAGGACGGTGTCACGGCCGCCGCAGGCAAGGCCGCCGTCAAGAAGACCGCAGCCGCCTACGGCAGCCCGTCCGTACAGACCCGCGGGGAGTACGCGCAGTCCTCGGCCGGCGGCATCGACATGATGCTGACCCTGGTCTACGCCCTGCTCGCACTCGCCGTACTGATCGCGCTGCTCGGCATCGCCAACACGCTCACCCTCGCCATCCACGAGCGCACCCGCGAACTGGGCCTGCTCCGCGCCGTCGGACAGACCAGGAGGCAGCTGCGCGCCATGGTCCGCTGGGAGTCGGTGCTGGTGGCCGCCTTCGGTACGGCGGGCGGGGTCGGCCTGGGGGCGTTCCTCGGCTGGGTGCTCGTCAAGGCGTCCGAAGGGGCGGGGGACACGGCGTTCGCCTTCGCCCTGCCGCCGGTGCGGATCGCGGTGATCGTGGCTGTGGGCCTCGCCGCCGGAGCACTCGCCGGCTGGCGCCCTGCCCGCAGGGCGGCGCGCCTGGACGTGCTGCGCGCCATCGCCACCGAATAAGGTCCGGCCTCCGCGACCTGCACGCGGCCCGGTCGGCCCGTTCAGCCCGGTCGCCCCGTTCAGCCCGGTCAGCCCACAACGGCGGACCGGGCCAGCGGCTCGGGGCAGGGCGGCAGTGCCACCGCGGGCGTCGGCGCGGGCAGCGTGAACCACACGACCTTCCCCGCGGGGCCCTCCGGCCGTACCCCCCAGCTCTCGCTCACCGCCGCGATCATCGCGAGACCGCGACCGCACGTGTCGAGCGGATCCGCGACACGGACCGTGGGCAGATGGGGATCGTGGTCATGCACCGACACCGTGAGCCGGTCGAGCAGCAGCTCGATCTCGACGATGCACATCTTGTCCGGCTGGGCATGACGATGGACGTTGGTGAGCAATTCGGTGACGCCCAGCGCTGCCTGGTCGATCAGAGGATCGAGATGCCAGTAGCGCAACTGCGCCGATACGATTCTGCGGACTTGCCCGATCCGCGACGGCAGAGCCTGCAACTCCACCGTGCAATGCCTGCTTGGCTGGCTGATCACGACTGCGACTCCCCGAATGAGGTCCGGAAGTGCTGTGTGGACCGGCGGAGTGGACTGGATCTCAGTGTGACCGCCGGTGAACGCTCAGTGATGTGAGACCAGCGTGGCCCAGCGGGTACGGCCGCGCAACTCGCGCCTCATCACTCTCGTGCGCCCCGCGCCTCACGTACCGCGTCGAGGAAGCGGCCGACCACCCCGGAACCGTCGGGCCTGCGGTCCGGCCGCTCTGCCTGTTCTGCCTGTCCCATGGTGAGCCGGTAGCGGGTGCCGTTGACGGTCGCGACCGTACGGTCCCCGCCGGCGAACCAGGGCCGCACGGCACTGACCGACCCGAGCGGGGCGCTGTCGATCTCCTGCCCCCTGCTGGTCAGCAACGCCAGCCTGCCGTCCTTGATCAGGACCTTCCCGGCCCGGGTGAGCGAGCGGGGCCATCGTTCTATCCGTACACCCGTCGCGGTGAATTCGGGCTCCGTCATGGAAGTCCAGCCCCCTTCGCATCGGCTCCTGCGTTGCAGTCTGCCGGGGAGGGAGCCCGTGCACCAGTGCGCACGGTGAACCGATCGGCAAGGCTTCGGCGGCTTCTCACTACCGGCCCACAAGCAACTGCTATGGCGTATCAAAGTGAACGTTTGTGCAGGTGAGGGGCGTATGTTGGCCAAAGGTGAGGGAATTCGGACCGACGAGGAGTGGCGCGCATGAACACCATTGATGTGGACCGCAGCGATCCGGAGTACCGGGCTTGGCTGAAAGAGGCCGTCCGTAAGGTCCAGGCCGACTCCAATCGCTCCGCCGACACCCATCTGCTGCGCTTCCCGCTCCCCGAACAGTGGGGCATCGACCTCTACTTGAAGGACGAGTCGACCCACCCGACCGGCAGCCTCAAGCACCGGCTCGCCCGCTCGCTCTTCCTCTACGGCCTGTGCAACGGCTGGATCCGCCCGGGCAAGCCCGTCATCGAGGCCTCCAGCGGTTCCACCGCGGTGTCCGAGGCGTACTTCGCCAAGCTGATCGGTGTGCCCTTCATCGCGGTCATGCCGCGCACCACCAGCCACGAGAAGTGCCGGCTGATCGAGTTCCACGGCGGCGCGTGCCACTACGTGGACGACTCGCGGAAGATGTACGAGGAGGCCGCGTCCCTCGCCGCCGATTCGGGCGGCCACTACATGGACCAGTTCACCTACGCGGAGCGCGCCACCGACTGGCGCGGCAACAACAACATCGCCGAATCGATCTACCAGCAGCTGAAGTTGGAGCGCTATCCCGAGCCCGCCTGGATCGTGGCGACCGCCGGGACGGGCGGCACATCGGCGACCATCGCGCGCTACGTGCACTACATGCAGCACGACACCCGCATCTGCGTCCCCGATCCGGAGAACTCCTGTTTCTTCGACGGCTGGACGCGGAACGACCCGCTCGCCACCAGCGACTGCGGGTCGCGGATCGAGGGCATCGGCCGACCGCGGATGGAGCCGAGCTTCGTCCCCGGCGCGATCGACCGGATGATGAAGGTGCCCGACGCGGCGAGCATCGCCGCCGTACGCGCCCTGGAGCAGGCCATCGGCCGCAAGGCGGGCGGTTCCACCGGAACGGGCCTCTGGAGCGCGCTGAAGATCGTCGCCGAGATGGTGGCCGAGGGCCGGACGGGCAGTGTCGTCACCCTGATCTGCGACCCGGGCGACCGCTATCTCGACAAGTACTACTCGGACACCTGGCTCGCCGAGCAGGGGCTGGACATCACCCCGTACACCGCGGCCATCGACTCACTCCTCGCCACCGGGCGCTGGACGGACTGACGCCGGCCGGCCGGGATCGGCCGCGAGCCGCAGGTCCAGCCTGCGCACCGCGTCGCGGAACGCCTTGCCCAGGCCCGCGCGGCCGAGCCTGAGGCTCATCAGGACCGGGGCGGCCGCGTCGGCGGCGAAGGTCCACCTGACACGGGTGCCCGTCGCCGTGGGAGTGAGCAGCCACTCCTCCAACAGGGCGCGCATTCCAGGGGTGTTGACCGTGTCGACGCGGTAGGCGTACCGCGTCGACGGCTCCCTCGCCAGGATCGTCTCCTGGAAGCGGACGCCGCCCCTGAGCCTGATCTCGCGGCCCGCGCCGCCCGCCGTGGGCCGGGCCAGCCGTACGGCCGTGAACCACTCGGGCAGGGATTCGACGTCCTCCGCGAGCGCCTGGTACACGGCGGTCGCGGAGGCGGACACCTCCGCGGCGAAGACGAGGCGCAGAGGTGCGCTGTCCACGAAGTCGAGCTCCACAGGGCGGAGTTGACGTGCCATGGGTGGTGCACCTCCAGCGGGGGGTCTGCGGGCCGGGCCCGGACACCATAGCTGGCACACCGTCAGATGTCTGTGGTGCCTTCGCTCTCGCCCGCGACCACCAGGCCCGGCAGATGCTCCTCGATCTCCTCGCGTACCTCGCCGGAGAGCCCCGCGTCGGTGACGAAGATGTCGACCTCCTCCAGTGTGGCGAAGGAACTCAGGCCTACTTTGCCCCACTTGGTGTGGTCGGCGACCACCACGACCCGTCGCGCCGACTGCACGAACCGCCGATTGGTCTCGGCCTCCGCCAAGTTCGGCGTGGACAGGCCCGCCTCCGCCGAGATGCCGTGCACACCGAGGAAGAGCACATCGAAGTGGAGCGAGCGGATCGCCTGGTCGGCGACCGGACCCACCAGGGTCTCCGACGGCGTACGGACGCCACCGGTCAGCACCACGGTCGCCGCACCCGGCCGCTGACCGTTCCCGCCGGACGGCCGCTGTGCCGACTGGAACACATCGGCGACCCGCACCGAGTTGGTCACCACCGTCAGATCGGGCACATCGAGGAGATGGTGGGCCAGGGCGTACGTCGTCGTGCCGCCGGCCAGCGCGATCGCGCTGCCTGGCACGGCCATCGCCGCGGCCGCCCGCGCGATGTCCTCCTTGGCGCTCAGCTCCAGCGACGACTTGGCCTCGAACCCGGGCTCGTGCGTGGAGGCCTCGACCACCGGCACCGCCCCGCCGTGCACCTTCTCGATGACGCCCTGCCGGGCGAGCGCGTCCAGGTCCCTGCGGACCGTCATGTCGGAGACCTTGAGCTTCCGGGTCAGCTCATTGACCCGGACCCCGCCGCGCCGCCGGACCTCGTCCAGTATCAGGGCGCGACGCTGTTCCGCGAGCAGATTCTGATTCTCGCTCACCACAGAGTCCGTCCTTTCGCATTGCCGTGCCGTTCGCCGTGCCGTGCACAGGGGTTTCTCATCCTGCCATGCGGTGTCCCCGGCTGCCCCACTGGTTGCCGCGCCGATGCGTGATCCGGGATTCTGGTCGCCCGCCCCCCCACGAGAGCGAGCCGCAGAAGTGCCCACACCATCGCTGGAACTGCTCGTCCACGGCGTCGGCGGAGCCACTCCGCAGGAGATGCTCGGTGACCCGCGTACGGTCCGCGTCACAGGTGACGAGACCGCCGCCGTCTACCGGCGCACCGATTCCGCCGAAAGCACGGGGACCGAGCCCGGCGAACCCGTCCAGGAGGCGTACGTCTGGTCCAACCTCACCTCGGGCAACGGCGCCCGCGCGCTGTGGCTGCTCCTGCTCCCCTTCATGGTCGTCAACATCGCGCACTGGATGCGGCCACCCTCTCGGGGCCTGCCCCGGACCGTGCGTGTGTACGGAGTCCTGGTGCGGCTCATCGCGCTCAGCCTCACCGTGCTCCTGGTCGCCGCCGCCTGCGAAGTGGCGCTCGATCTGACGGCCTGGCAGTGCGCCGGCTCCGCGACCTGCGCGGACTCCAGGTCCTGGCTGGGCTTCCTCTCCGCGCGGCGGGGCGGCTGGTGGGCCCAGCCGGGCCGCCGCCTCGCCCTGGCCGCGGTGGTGCCCGCCGCGCTCACCGCACTGCTCTGGTACCTCTCCTCCCGCACCTGGAGCGCGTACGAGTCCCAGCAGCCACTGACCGGCGTCCACGACACGGACGACACGGACGGCACGGAGGACCCCGAACCGTCCGCCAGGCCCGCGCTCTCCACCCCCGGCTTCTGGTACGGCCGCAGGCTGGTCGCCAGGCTGCGTGCCGCGCACACGGCCGCCGGGTTCCTGACCGTGGCGGCGGCGCTGGCCACCGCCGCCGTCGGCTTCGACCGCCGCTCCACGGGCACGCTCCTCGAAGCCATCGGCTGGCTCCTGGAGGCAACACTCCTGGCCGCGGCCGGAGTTGTCGTCTGGGTGGTCTGCCGCAGGGGCCGCACCGAGACCCGGCTCGACGAGGAGCTCGACCGGACTGTCGTCGCCCTGCTGCCCGGCTCCGCGCTCGTCCTGCTCGTCCTGTCGGCGCTGTACGCCGCCTGGTCCCGCCCCGGCTGGACCTCCCACGGCTCGCTGCCCGGCGACCGTACCTTCGGCGTCATCACCCTCGCCCAGGGCGCCCTGGTGGTGGCCCTCGCCGTGGTGGCCGCCGTCCTCTGCCGTCGGCTGCCCCATGTCCGCACCGCGCTCGGGGGGTTCGGCGGTCCGGCCGTCGCGATGCTCGCCTGCGCACTCGGCGGGGTGATGTCGGGCGGCATCGCCCAGCGCGTCGCCGACTGGCTCGACGGCCGCGGCACCCCCGGCATGGGACCGGGCGTCGCGGGGCCGCCGGTGCTGCTCAGCTGGCAGGCCTCGGTGATCCCCGTGCTCCTCGTCGTGCTCATGGTGCCGACCGTCTTCCTCGTCGTACGCACCGTGCACCGCACCCGGGTGGCCGGGCGCGGCATCATGGCCGACTATCCGGCGGAGAAGCCCGACCCGGTCCGTACCCGCACGATCGCGGGCGCCCGCACCCGGGCCCGGCTCACCGACGCGGCGCCGCCCCTGCTCGGCATCATGGCGGCAGCCACCCTGCTGCTCGGCGCCGGCGCACTCGTCGGCGCCTGGCTCAGCGACGAGGTGCCGGGACGGGCGGCGCGCGGTGCACCCGGCATGGTGGCGTCCGCCACCGAGACCGCGCAGGCGCTGGGATCGTGGCTGGTGGGACTGGGCTTCGTCCTCTTCGTCACCTGGGGGCGGCGCGCCTACCGCGACGCGTCGGCCCGGCGGACCATCGGCATCCTCTGGGACGTCGGTACGTTCTGGCCGCGCGCCGCCCACCCCTTCGCACCGCCGTGCTACGCCGAGCGCGCCGTCCCCGACCTGACCTGGCGGATGTTCACCTGGACCGACCGCACCGGCGGCCGCCTCGTCATCTCCGGGCACTCCCAGGGCAGTGTGCTGTCCGCCGCCGCGGTCTGGCAGCTGCCCGCCCGCACCCGGCGGAGGGTCGCGCTCCTCACGTACGGCTGCCCGCTGGAGCGTCTCTACGGCCGCTGGTTCCCCGCGTACTTCGGTCCCGCCTGTCTGGACAGCCTCCAGGAGGAGGTGCACTGCTGGCGCAACCTGTGGCGCTCCACCGACCCGATCGGCGGCCCCGTACGTGTCGAAGGCGACGTGGACCGCGGACCGCTGCTCGACCCGGTCGCGTACGGGCGCACCCGCGAACACCCGCTGCCCGCACCGATCCTGGCCCACTCCGACTACCAGGCCGACCCGGTCTTCGTCCGGGAACGCACCGAGCTGCTGAACGAACTGGATGCCGGCGCACTGCCGAGGCAGCCGGTCAGAGCAGCTCGGGCAGATCCTCGGGGTGCAGCAGGCTGAGGTCGTCGGTGGAGACCTCGGCCTGCTGGGCGACCCGGCCCGCGTGCCGCTCGACCATCGACTCGAAGGTCTGGCGGGCGGTGCGGCCGTTGCCGAAGGCGGGACCCTTGGGGAGCACGGTGAAGTACTTCAGGAGTGCCTCGTGCGTGCCGTCCGCGAGGCGGTATTCGTGCTCGTCGGACTGCTGCTCCACGATCCGCAGCAGTTCGTCGGGTGCGTAGTCGTTGAAGGTGATGGTCCGTGAGAAACGGGACGCCACGCCGGGGTTGATGCCGAGGAAGCGTTCCATCTCGGCCGTGTAGCCCGCCACGATGACCACGACGGCCTCCCGGTGGTCCTCCATCAGCTTCACGAGGGTGTCGATGGCTTCCTTGCCGAAGTCGCGCCCCGAGTCCTCGGGGGAGAGCGCGTAGGCCTCGTCGATGAAGAGCACCCCGCCGCGGGCGCGGTCGAAGGCCTCCTGGGTACGGATCGCGGTCGAGCCGATGTGCTCGCCGACCAGGTCGACCCGGGACACCTCGACGAGATGGCCGCGCTCCAGGACTCCGAGCGCGGCCAGGATCTCCCCGTACAGCCGTGCGACCGTGGTCTTGCCGGTGCCGGGGGAGCCCGTGAAGACGAGATGGCGGCGGGCGGATGCGGCCTTGAGCCCGGCCTCCTGGCGGCGGCGGCCGATCTCGATCATGTCGGTGAGGGCGCGCACCTCGCGCTTGACGCTCTCCAGGCCGACCAGTGAGTCGAGTTCGCCCAGGACGGTCTTGGCCGGCCGGAGGGGATCGGCGGCGGCTGCGGGAGCGGCGGCGGCCTCAGGGGTACGGCTGCCGGGGACCGAGCCGATGAGACCGGTGGTCTGTGTCGCGGTCAGGACGGGGGGCGTCTCGTGGGCCTCGTCCCGTACCCCGCTCTCGTCGCTGGTGCAGTCCTCGACGACGGGACCGTCCTTGCCCTCCTCGGCGAACTCGTAACCGCCCCGCGCGCAGCGCTCGGTGCGGCAGCGGGTCAGTGTCGTACGGCAGCCGTCCATGACATGGAAGCCGTAACCGCTGCTGCCCGTCACCCGGCACTGGTGGAAGGTGCCGCGGCCCTCGGCGGAGACATAGAATCCGGCCTCCGCGGGGGAGGTGACCGTGCACCGCTCAATCAGCGGATCGGCGCCCTTGGTGACGATCACGCCGGTCTGCGCGGCGTCGATGGTGCAGCCGTTCAGCGTGCCGCCGCTGCCGTGGTCGCGGAACCAGGCGCCCGTGGAGGCCTCCCGGATACGGCAGTCGTCCAGCTGCGCGCTCGCGCCGTCGCTCACCGACACCGCCGTGTTGCGGATCTGGAAGAGGTCGCTGTCGACGACGTCGGCGCGCGATCCGCGGTCCAGGACGAAGATCGCGTCGGGTACGTCGTGGACGCGGCATGAATCGAGGACGGCGGTCGCGCCGTCGCTGACCCAGACCGCCGGGTAGTCGCCCGTACTGTCGTGGATCTCGCACTGGTTGGCGTCCACCCGGGTCCCCGGGTCCCAGACCGAGAGGCCGTTGCGGCCGAAGCGGCGGACGGCGGAGCGGGTCAGGGTGAGGACCGAACGGGAGCGCAGATCGACCGCGTTCTCCGGAATGTCGTGGATGTCGCAGTCGGAGAGGGTGAGGACCGCGTCGGTGTCGAGAGTGACGCCGTCCGTCGACGTGCGGTGCACCGTGCAGTCGGTGAGGTGGGCGGTGGCGCGGGCGGCGATCTGCACACCGGTGCCGTTGATCTCGTACACCTCGCAGCCCAGCGCCTCCAGGGCGGTCCCCTCGCCGGTCACGCTCAGGCCCGCGCCCGAGGCGTGATGGATCCGGCAGCGCTCCAGTCGCGGATGGGCGCCGCCGCGCACCGAGACGCCGGACTGGCCCGAGGCGACGACCTCGCAGTCGTCGAACACCCCGCCGGCGCCGTCCAGTACACCGATGCCGACGCCTCCGGGATTGTCCACGGTGCAGCGGCGCACGGTCGGCCGGGCCTTCCCGCGCACCTCGATGCCGGACGCGGAGCGGGTGACGACCCGCACATCGGTGATCTCCGGGGCGCCGTCCTCGATCAGGAGTGCGGGGGCCGCCGAGTCCTGGCCCTCCAGATGCAGATCACTGACGACTGCGGACGCGCGCACGGTGAGCGCGACACCGTCGACCGGCGCGATCCGTACCGATCCGACCGTGCCCTCGGGGCCGCGCAGCGTGACGGCGCGCTGCACCACGAGGTTCTCTCTGTACGTACCGGGAGCGATCGTGAGGACGTCGCCGTCCCCTGCGGCCTCCAGGGCTGCGGCGAGGGAGGCGTATTCGCCTGTGCGGCGCCGCCACCGCGACGTGCCGGTGTAGGTCACCTGGACCGTGCCCTGAGACATGGTGCTGCTCTGCCCCCACCTCGTACGTAACGCGTCCGTTCTGGCTGCTCCACCGTAGCGCGCGCAGGGCCGGGGAGTTGACCGGTCAGCTGCCTGTGCCCGTTCGTCCCCAGTCGGGACCGGCCTCGGCCCAGGCGCGGTCGAGGCGGACGTACCTGCGTCGCACGAGCAGCCGGACGATCAGGTGCCTGGCGCCGATGACGAGCCCGCCGGCGGCTCCGGCCGCGGCGATGCCCGCGAGAGCCGCGTGGGCCCGGGCGGTGTCGGTGTCCAGGGGATGGTTCACGACAGTGCCGTGGTCGTCGGTCCAGATCGGGAGCGAATCGCCGGGTTTGTCGTGCAGGGTGCTGGTGATCAGAGGGCCGGTGTGCCGGCTTCCGTCCGCCGCCGTCCAGTTGGCGAGCACCCGGCTGCGCGTGGACCCGTCGGGCGAACCGTCCGGATTGGTGGACACCGAAGGTCCTGGCAGCGGCTTGACGACCAGGGCGGTCGTCGCATGGCGCTGCTGATGCTGATGGCGCACCGCCTGCTCAAGCACCCGGTCGGTCAGCGCTCCGCAGCACCAGCCCGCCACCGGGGCGGCCAGGACGATCAGCAGCACCGCTGCCAGCGCCACCCAGGCCTCGACGAGATCAGTCCTGCGGCGCAGGGGATTGCGCCGCCAGCGCCACACGCCAGAAGCTGCTCGCACAGTCCCGCACCCCCTTCCGCATCCGTCATAACCGCCCCGAGAGCGGCATGCGCGAGAGTGGAACGAAGAGAGAGCAATGTCACCCGGTCAACGCGCGTGCCTACCCGGCGAGTTCCCGCGGGGGAGGGGTCCTATGCGAGGATTCGCAACGGATCACCCAGGCGGATGGTGCCGGAGGTCTCGGGGATGAGGTTCTGCCCGAACAGGAGATCGCTGCCGACCCGGCGATGGCGGGTGAGGGTGCGCAGCGGTTCCTTGCCGCGTTCGGCGGTCCGCTGGTCGGTGGTGGTCACCACGCAGCGGTCGCAGGGCTTGGCGACGCGGAAGAGGACATCGCCGATCGCGATGCGGTACCAGTCGTCCTCCGCCCAGGGTGCGGTGCCCTGCACGACGACATTGGGGCGGAAGCGGTTCATCGGCAGCGGCCCCTCGTCCGGATGGTCCCCCTGTGCGACCAGGGAGTTGAGGGCGTCGAGCGAGGAGCGCGTGGTGAGCAGCAGCGGGTAGCCGTCGGCGAAACTGACGGTGTCCCCGGGGCGCGAGAACGCCGGGTCCACCGGGCGCCGTCGGGCCGGATCGTCGAGATGTACGAGACGGACCTCGGCCCCGAGGTACGCGCTGAACCAGGCATGGGCCGCGCCGTCCGCGGGCACGACCTCGACCTTGTCGTGGAAGAGCGCGACGGTGACGGTGTCCACCGGATCGGGCACGGCGACCGTCAGCGGCTCACATCCCGGGGCGGACAGCCGTACGGATCCGTCCGCATCGGCGCCGGGCTCGGCACTGGCCAACGCCAGGCGCGCGTGCTGGCGTTGGGTGACCACCTTCCCCGCGGTGTCGACCAGCATCCACCTGCGGTCCCCGGCCAGCCCCCAGGGCTCGACGACGGCCGACTCCTGCGCACAACCCCCCAGCGACTTGACCGGATGGATGTGGACCGCGGCCAGAACAGAGTGCACCGGACTCGACATGCCACCATCCTGCCAGCCGGTTCGGACAGGCGTCCGAACCGGTCAGTATCCCCGGCCTCCCTGGTAGGGCCGGTTGTACGGGTCCTCGTACGGCGAGGGCGCAGGCGCGGGACGAGGCGCGGCCGGGCGCATCGCCTCGTAGCCGTTGCCGGCCACCGGCCGCTGCATATGGGCCTGCGGGCCCGGGTAACCGCGGGGAGGCGCGGCCTGCTGAGGGATGTAAGGGGCCGGGGCGTAGCCCTGCGCGGGCACCGGCTGAGCCATGGGCTGCTGATATCCGTACGACGGCTGCTGCTGGGCGGAGGGGCCGGGAGGCAGCGCGGGAAGGGCGGAAGGCAGGGCCGGCAGATAGCTGTTGCCGGTGTCGTACGCGGAAGGCACTCGGATCGGGGCGATCTGGGGTGTGCCCCGCTCTGCGACCAGGGAGTCGTAGATCGGAGTGTCCGGGAAGGACGGCGCGGAGTAGTAACCGCCGCCGTAGGTGGCGCGGGGGGTGGTCATGGCACATAAGTAAAGCCGACGATGTGCTGGTTGGGGAGCCCGATAAGAGGGTTGTTTTGCGCGCTGTGTGTGACTGGGGATCCCCAATCCGAGCGAACGTGGGAAAAACGGTCGTCTTTCGGCGTTCGGATCGTGTAAAGGCCTGCTCGTGAGGGGGTTACCGACAGGTCTGTCCGTGATCTTCCGGTGCCGTGCACGAGCCCGGCGGGTCGTCCGGGATTAGGTTGGACGCACAGAAAACATCGGCACCCGGACGCAAGATGGGGGCGAGCATGACAATGCTTAAGGGAGCGAATGTTCCGGTGCCGGCTCAGGCCGTTCGGATCGAATTGGGCTGGGGTTCAGGTCCCGGAGTGCCGGATGTCGACGCCTCCGCGCTGCTGTTGGTGTCGGGCAAAGTCCGCTCCGACGCCGACTTCGTCTTTTACAACCAGCCCGCGCACGCCTCCGGTGCCGTCCGCCACGAGGGCAAGCGGTCCGCGGGCGACGGTGTGAGCGACACCCTCGCCGTCGACCTCGCACGCGTCGAGCCCGTCATCGAGCGCATCGTGCTGGCCGCATCGGCGGACGGTGGCGCCTTCGGACAGGTGCCCGGCTTGTACATCCGGGTGCTGGACGCGGGCAGCGGTGCGGAGCTCGCGCGCTTCGACAGCCAGGACGCTTCTGTAGAGACCGCCTTTGTGCTCGGCGAGCTGTACCGCCGCCAGGGTGCGTGGAAGTTCCGGGCGGTGGGGCAGGGCTACAGCACCGGGCTGATCGGTCTCGCCACGGCGTTCGGCATCAGCGTGGACGAGCCGCAGCCGCAGCCGCAGGCTCAGCCGCCCGCCCGGCAGCCTGTCCAGGCGCCGCCCCCGCCGCCGGCCGCCCCTCCGGTCGCGGCCCCGGCATCGACTCCCGTGCGGCTCTCCAAGGTCACCCTGACGAAGGAGAAGCCCACCGTCTCCCTCGCCAAACAGGGCGGCACCTCGGGGTCGATGCGGGTCAATCTCAACTGGCAGACGCGCAAACAGTTCAAGAGCTGGGGCGCCAAGCTGGGCCGGGCCGTCGCCCAGCACGCCGACCTGGACCTCGACCTCTGCGCGCTGTACGAGCTGACCGACGGCCGCAAGGGAGTCGTCCAGGCACTCGGAAACGCCTTCGGGGCACTGAACCAGCCGCCGTACATCCAGCTGGACGGCGACGACCGCACCGGGGCCGTGGACACCGGCGAGAACCTCACCATCAACCTCGACCACATCGGCAAGATCCGCCGCATCGTCATCTTCGTGACGATCTACGAAGGCGCCCGTAGTTTCGCCGATCTGCACGCGACCGTCACCCTCCAGCCGCAGCACGGCGCGGCGATCGACTTCTCGCTGGACGAGTGCACCGTTCCCTCCACCGTCTGCGCCCTGGCGCTGCTCACCAACAACGGGGGAGACCTCGTCGTCCAGCGCGAGGCCCGGTATCTGGTGCCGGAGCGCGGCGTGAGCCCGCAGCGGACCATGGACCGCACCTACGGGTGGGGCATGAACTGGACGCCCGGCAGGAAGTGACCCGCCGTCTCAGCGCTCCGGCGTCGTCTCCGGACGGGCGTACGTCCGACCCTTCCAGGCGGCGCCTCGGCCGCGGTAGTGCTGCACCGCCGAGTCCACCGTCATCAGCAGATAGAGGAGCGCGGTGAACGGCAGCAGCGGTGCGAGCAGGAGCGGCTGCCGGTAGTAGCGCAGCATCGGGAGGTACGTCGCCGTCATCACCAGCCAGGCGAGGCCACCGGCCCAGGCGGCCGCGGCGTCACCGCTGAGGACGCCGGCGAACAGGGCGACCGGCGGCGCGAGATAGATCACCGCGAGGCCCGCGACCGTACCGCCGAGCAGCAGCAGGCTGTGCCGCAGCTGGGCGTAGGCGCTGCGCGAAACCATCCGCCACAGGTCGCCCAGGCCCGGGTACGGGCGGACGCTGTCCACGTGGTCCGCGAGACCCAGCCAGATCCGCCCGCCGCTGCGCTGCACCGCCCGGGCGAGCGAGACGTCGTCGATCACCGCCTGCCGGATCGACTCCGGTACGCCCGCCCGCTCGGCGGCATCGGTGCGCAGCAGGACGCAGCCGCCGGCCGCCGCCGCTGTCCGCGCCCCGGCCCTGTTGATCCAGCGGAAGGGGTAGAGCTGGGCGAAGAAGTAGACGAAGGCGGGGACGACGAGGCGCTCCCAGAAGCTCGCCACCCGCAGCCGGGCCATCTGGGAGACAAGATCGAGATCGTGCGAACGGGCGGCGGCCACCAACTCCCTGAGGCTGTCCGGCTCATGGGCGATGTCGGCGTCCGTGAGGAGCAGATACTCGGGCCCGCTCTCCCGTGCGAGCCCGATGCCCCGGTGCAGCGCCCAGAGCTTCCCGGTCCAGCCCGATTCCGGCTCACCGGGCGACACGAGCGTCAGCGGCAGCCCGCCGTGCTCTACGGAGAGAGCCCGAGCTAACGCCCCCGTACCGTCCGAACTCCCGTCGTCGACCAGATAGATCTCGGCCTGTCCCGGATAGTCCTGGGCCAGCAGCGAGGGCAGGCTCAGCGGCAGCACGTCGGCCTCGTCCCGGGCCGGGACCACGACGGCGACAGCGGGCCAGTGGGGCGGATCCTCGCGGGCGGGCAGGCGCTGGTCCGTGGCCCAGAAGAAGCCCTGTCCCAGCAGCAGCCACAGCCAGGCTGCGAGCGATCCGGCGGCGATCCAGGCAATGACGCTCATCCGCCGAAGTCTGCCCCACGAAGCGGGGTTCGCAGGGGCGGTCGACTAGGGTGACCGGGTGAAGATCGCGCTCATGGATTCCGGGATCGGCCTGCTCGCGGCTGCCGCGGCGGTGCGCCGGCTGCGACCGGACGCCGGTCTGGTCCTCTCATCCGACCCCGACGGCATGCCCTGGGGGCCGCGTACCCCCGAGGACGTGACCGCCCACGCGCTCGCCGTGGCCCGCGCGGCCGCCGCGCACCGGCCCGATGCGCTGATCGTCGCCTGCAACACGGCCTCCGTGCACGCCCTGCCCGCGCTGCGCGCAGCGCTGGAGCCGGGGATTCCGGTCATCGGTACGGTCCCCGCGATCAAGCCGGCCGCCGCGGGCGGCGCGCCCTTCGCCATCTGGGCCACCCCGGCCACCACCGGCAGCCCCTACCAGCGCGGTCTGATCCGTGACTTCGCCGCGGGTGCCGACGTCACCGAGGTGCCCTGCCCGGGCCTGGCCGACGCCGTCCAGCAGGCCGACGAGGCCGCGATCGACCGAGCTGTGGCCGCGGCGGCCGCACTCACTCCGCCTTCGGTAAGGACCGTCGTCCTGGGCTGCACCCATTACGAACTGGTCGCCGAGCGGATCCGCGCCGCCCTCCAGCAGACCGGCGCCGCGCCGGTCGTCCTGCACGGTTCGGCTGAGGCCGTGGCAGCCCAGGCGCTGCGGCGGATCGGTTCCGCGCCGTCCCCTGCGGCCACGCCGAGCAGCGGGCTGACCGTACTGCTCAGCGGCCGCACCTCCGCCCTGCCCGATGCGGCACTCGCCTATGTGGAAGGCCGCCTGCTCGAGGCGATGAGCCCCGCACACTGACCGCTGAAGGCGCCGTCGAAGCACTGCCGCTGCGGCGGAACGTGAGTACGCTGCTACGTATGAGGGATCCGAGCGACCCCCGGGCGGCCACAGCCCCCGATACCGCAGTCTGGACCGGCCGCGCGACCAATCGCGGCCAGTGGCTGCTCGCCGCAGCGGGTGCGGCCTGCATGGCCCTCGGTGTCGAGCTCGCGGTCGACTCCGAGTGGACCTCCGGCCTCGCCCCGCTGCTGATGTCCGTGATCGGCTGTGTGGCCGCCGGACTGCTCATGCTCTACGGCACCCTCGCCTTCGTCCACGTGGCGGTGAAGGTCGACAGGGACGTGCTGGAGGTCCGCTGCGGCCACATCGGGCTGCCGCGCCGCAGTATCCCCCTGAACCTTGTGGTGGGCGCCGAATTCGCGCCCAGGGTCACCCCGCGCCAGTGGGGCGGCTGGGGTTACCGCTGGCGGCCCGAGAAGGGCACGGCGGTGGTCGTGCGCCGCGGCGAGGGTCTGGTCCTGACCATGGGCGACGGCCGGAGCTTCACGGTCACGGTGGACGATGCCGAGGCCGCGGTACGGATCATCCGCGACCGGCTGCGTCTACTGGCCGGCGGGAAGCCTGCCAAGGCCTGACCCGGCCTCCGCCGCGCCCTCCTCCGCGGGGTCGGGGCTCTCGGACTGCCGGCGGGCGGTGGCCAGCCCGGCCAGCAGGCCCGCGCCCGCGGTCACCGGCGTGAAACTCAGGGCGTTGCCGACGCTCGCCAGCGCGGCGAGCGCGGTGAGCGCCGCACCCGCCGTGAGGACGACCGGCGTGGAACGGGGCGAGCGCCAGAGTCCGTACAGCAGCCAGCCGAAGGCGGCCGCGAGCAGGCAGACGCCGACGATTCCCTGCTCGGCCGCCTGCTGAAGCGCCGCCGAGTGCGGCTTGCTGTCCGCACTGGGTGTCCGCCGGGCGGTGGGACTCAGCTCGCCGAAACGGTCGGGGCCCGTCCCCAGAGCCGGATTCGCCCTGGCCAGGCCGATCGCGTCCTGCCAGAGGAGCACACGGTTCTGAGTGAGCTGGTCTTCGAGGGAGACGGTCAGACCGTCGGGAAGCGCGTGTTCGGCCACCGCCCAGGATCCCCCGACCACCAGTCCCGTGGCCAGAACCAGCCCCGCGAGACCCACCAGCCTGCTGCGCATACGGGCCGCGGCGAGCGAGCAGAGCAGCACGCCGAGCGCGGCCACGCACCCGGCGACGGAGCCGAGGAGGAGCGCGGCCACCGCGAGCGCAGGGGCGAGGAGCCGCAGGGCCAGCCTGAGCGATGCCGACCGTGCGGCCCAGGCGGCGCAGCAGGCCGCGCCGGACGCCAGCGCCAGCAGAGCGGCCGTGGCGCCGGTGTGGCCGACGATCTGGTCCGACGGCGTCCCCGGTACGCCGTGGCGCGACCCGACGGCCAGGCCCAGTGCCGCGAGTGCCGCGCCCACCGCCGCGACGACCGGTAACAGGGTGCCGCAGATCCGGCCCCAGGCGTATCCCGCGGCGAGGGCGAGCACGGCGAGCAGCACACCTTCGGGCCGGGCCTCCCGACCGGCCGCGGTCACCAGGGACCAGACCGCACAGCCGCTCAGTACCAGCACACCGACGACATCCGGCGCGCTGCCGCCCGTCCGCACGGTGGCGCCGTCCGCCGATGCGGCCATTCCGTCGACCCCCCGATCTCTGACGGGCCCCGTACGACGGCCGGATCAGGCCGGTCGGCAGGGACTGGCGCACACGCTAACGCCAGCAGGGACGTTTGTGGACACCATCCACAGAAACGATGCTGCAACCGCTCGGGGACCGGAAGGCCGCAGGCCAGGGCCGCCACCGTAGACTCCGCCGCGTGAGCACCACCATCGCCCCTGTCG